>JAYVCW010000491.1:0-38001 GCA_043749775.1 Acidobacteriaceae bacterium
CGATTTGCGACAGGCGACTCGATCCGGGCGGTTTCCCTTCGCGAATTTGCATTTTGACACTCTATTCAAGTGTCACTAATCATTCTGAACGAGAACAGAGCACCTGCGTTTCATAGCCCTCACTCCCTCGACGACAAGTCACGGCAGTCAAACGAGCAAGCGACCGGCTGAATACTTGCGCGCAATTCGCGTGTTTTCGCCTTTTATTCTAGTTGCCATGTTATGATTTTCCGCGTAGGCTCCGTGCGTCACATCAAATGGATCCCAAAGCACAACTGCTGAGTCAATTACAATCTGTTTCCGTTCCACTCACATCCGCTCTGGGTGGCGATTTTGAATGGCGAACTCAGCCTCGAACAAGTGTTGAAAGCGGGAGTCCGCACTGGATTCGCACGCGTGCTGGGAGAGTTCTTCGAGAAGAGGCTCTCGGTTCCGCGAAGGCAATCGTTCCTGCCATATTCGAGCAACTTTTAGAGACCTAGACTTGCTTCTCGTCGAGTTTGCGATGTCGTCAAGGTTTGTATTCCGTTGTCTCAGTGCTACTCATGGAGGGCCTTCATTCCGGCAAGTAGATTAGCTGGACTGATTGCCTTTTTGTAAACGTTAAGAGTCGTATTCATCGACTTATGGCCGAGCACGGCTTGCGCCAATGCCGCGTTGCCGTTTGAGCGTTCGATGATCGCGGTACACGCGCCGGTCCTACCCGCCTTCAACCCTTTCCACGTCAGACCAGCTTTCCGAACTTTCGGAGCGATAACTCTCCGGTAGAGATTATGCAAGTCGATTGGACTCAGGACGCCAGCATATTGCTTCATCTCCGGCGCCATAATGCGCTCTTCCGTCAAAGTTCCTTCGCTCGGAAAGATCCAACCCGACGTGTCGACACACTTCTGACGCCAAAGCTCCAACGGAACCCGCACCTGCGGCAGCAAGGGGATAGACCGGACGCTCTCGGCGGTTTTTGGAGTATCCAACTTGCCACCGACAATCCCTCGGCGAATATGCAACCACTCGCCGTCCACATCCTCCCATCGCAATGCCGCGATCTCATTCGGTCGCAGACCAGCGAAGCAAGCGAACGCCATCACCAACTGACAGTCGACGCGCTCAACCAGGGCGCTGATGACATTCTCTGCCTCTTCCCAGGTGTAATGCGGCGTGTTGGACGGCGCTGCACTTTCCGGAAAGTGGACGTCGTTCCAAGGATTGCTTCTTAGCCGTTGCTCGGCTACGGCGCGGCTGAAGATGCTGGAAGCAAGCGCCGAGATGTGGCGCAGCGTGTTCCGGCCCTGTGTTGCTGTCAGTCCGTCAAGGAATGCCGAACCTAACGAAGCGCGGTATTGCTGCAAAGTCTTGTCACCGAAGTGTGGCTTAAGATGCTGGTGCCAGATCTGCTTGTATCCTCTCATCGTAGAAAACTTGCGACGAGGTCTGCCACCGACAACGATCGCTTCGCAGAAGGGCAAGAATCTCGTTTCCCAAAACGCCGCAATGGTCAAGTCTACGCCCTCGGCATCGTGGTTCTGGTTGATGCCGAGCATGAACCTATCGGCCAGGAGGCGCACAGCCTTGCATTTGGTAGAGTGGTGTTTGTCATCCTTGGAGCAAAGCCTGTGAGTCTTCTGAATCGGACGCGGTTTTCCCGTTGCGCTGAGTGTAGTGCCCACCGAATAGCGAAGGTAGAAGACTCCGGAAGCTTCGATGACCGATCCATGTGCCATGGTCTAACCGTAGGGTCTTTGCACCAAATTTGCAATAGCACGAAGGTATCACGAAAGATGTCTGATTAGATTCAACGTGGAAGCGCATGCGGTCCGGTGATCGTCCCGGTCTTCAAAACCGGCGGGCGGCATCTTCGATGTTGCCGGTGGGTTCGACTCCCACTCGCTTCCGCCATTCCTCGAGCGCTTATTCCTTCGGGAAGAAACAGTTTGCGGAGAGGCGCCTCGCCCGTGCAGTTCGTGGCGACCTCCAGCGTGCCACGACAGTTACAGGCTTATTTATTCAGCCCCGCAGGCCAGTTCACTATTAGCGACATGGGCGCGATGATCAAGTCCTGTTGCGGCATGGGTAAAAGAAAGCGCTTGCCGTCCGGGGCGACGTCGTAGGGATAGCCAACCGCTGAAGTTGCGCGGATCGCAAATAAAGGTTCCGGAATTCCGGCTTCGAATTCGTTTCCGTTCACCTTGACCGCGACCGCGTGAAGCGAGGCATCGGCGAGGCCGGCATAGTAAATTTCTTTGCTATCGCCTCGCCACACCGGATAACCTCCGCCACTCTGCGAAATTTGCCAGCGGCTTGCTCCACTCGGGAACGAAGTTACGTAGACCTCCTCGCGTCCGGAATCGGTCGAGGTATACGCTAGCCACTTTCCATCTGGAGAAAGCCGCGTTTGCACAATGCGGGCAGTGGGCGATTGCGGCTGCACCACCGGAAATGGCTTTTTATCGCCCGAAGTTTCAACGGCCCACAGCTGAGCTCCGACCGGGCCTATCAGTCGTTGGTACGTCAGATACTTGCCATCCGCGGACCACTGCGGCCAAAACAAAGTGATCGGACTTTCGCCAGGCTTCCCCTCAGCTAGCAGCAGTTCATCCTGCCCCATGCCGCTTACCTGTTTCGCATGGAGCGTTGCGCCAAACGAGAGCGTCATTCCGGTCTGCGTAGTGAAGGCGACTCGCTGGCCGTCGGCCGACCATGAGGGCATCTGGTGCAGGGCCGAGTCGAATGTCAAGCGAACCCGCGTGCCGCGCGCGAGGTCGAACACCCAAATATCCGGTTTAGGATCACCCAAGGCGATGGCAACGCGCTTTCCGTCCGGAGAAATTCGGGCGCCGTTGTAGGCTCCTGCTTCGGCTGCCTTGCCAAGTAAAGCACCGCGGCGATCGACCCACGTGAGATCGTATCCCGACCTCACGACGGTTCCCTGATATATGAGGACGCCGTTTTGGGAGGCAGTGAACGTTGCGTGCCAGGTTCCGCCATCGTAGTCGACGTTGTCCGCAAGAGAGAACGGCTCACCTGAGAGGGTGCCGCGTTTCCAGTCGAATTTCTGCGCCACCAGTTGCGATTCTCGGTGAAACAGCAAATAACCAGCGGCGTATTGACCGCCGGCATCGTTCGACAGAATAAGTTTGCTCTCGTCGTTGTCGAGCGATCCCATGTAGATGCCAGATTTTTCGCGGCTACCGACGCCATGATTGGTCGCTAAAAAAAGAAAGTGTTTGCCATCAGGAAGAAACGTAGGCCAGCGCTGCGTGTCGTGCAGGCTTTCATCCAGTTTCACGGCGCGCAACGCAGTGCCTCCGTTGGCACTCACCTTCCACAGGTTTCCTCGGTAGTCTGGGGCAAACACGATCGTGTTATCGGCACCCCACGCACCGCCCCGGGCGTTCGGAGCTTCAGTGATGCTGACGATCGAGCCACCGGCGGCTGGTATTTTCTTCAACATGCCGTCGACAAAAAATGCGATGAATTTTCCGTCGTTCGACCAGAAGGGAAAGGCCGCGCCTTCAGTGCCCGCCAGTTTCCTGGAGGCAACGGCATCAAGTGACTGCACCCAAATGACGTCACGTTCCTTTTGCGAGCGTGCGCCAAATGCGACCTGCGTGCCGTCCGGAGAAAGCGCGGGCGGGCCCGAAAAATCACCATCGAAATCAAATGCCGCTCCTGGCGGTGGAACGAGCGAAGAACGGAAGACGGGAAGCGGGCCATGTGCACGCGAGGCATTCCACAAGAGCGCGCCGACTAATGCGACAACCAGTGCTCCCCACAACAGACGCTCGCGCACGCGGCGCCGCATGCGAGGCGGCGCTGCCACTGCTCCCGACACGGAACTCGAACTGCTGGTTCCAATCCAGCGCAGTTGCCGGGCAACATCGCCGGCGCTCTGCCAGCGCGACTCGGGGTCCTTGGCAAGGCAACCGCGGATAATCTGATCGAGCGCTCGCGGTGCGGTCGGCAGAACAATCATCAGCGGCTCCGGTTCTTTTTCCAAAACGGCCGAAGCGACCGAGATCTGGTTCTTGCCATCGAACGCGCGCTTTCCGGTAGCCATCTCGTAGAGCACCGCGCCGTAGCTGAAGATGTCGCTGCACGAGGTCGCCTCTTTGCCCTCCACCTGTTCTGGAGACATGTATTGAAATGTCCCGAGGAGCGTTCCCTTCGCAGTCAGCGGATGGGACACCGCCGGAGAAGTGAACGTGGCGGTCAAGTCGGAAGCGATCGGAACAATGCCGGGCTTCGCTTTTGCCAAGCCGAAATCCAATATTTTCGCACCGGACTTCGTCAGCATAATGTTGCCCGGCTTCAAATTGCGGTGCACGACTCCGCTGCGATGAGCGCGGTCGAGCGCATCGCCAACTTCAGCGCCGATTCGCAGCAACTGGTCGATGGGCAGCGGACTTTTTTTCAGTCGGTCGGCGAGCGTTTCGCCGACCAGATATTCCATGACCAGGAAACGGACACTGCCTTCCTGCCCGACATCGTAGAGTTGGCAAATGTTGGCATGATTCAGCGATGAGATGCTGCGAGCTTCGCGCTCGAAACGTTCGCACGCCTCGGAATCGTTAGCCAGATGTTCGGGGAGAATTTTTATGGCGACGGTGCGGTCAAGACGAGTGTCTCGCGCGCTGTAAACTTCGCCCATCCCACCCGCGCCGATGGGCGACTGAATCTCGTAAGGTCCAAGCCGTGTGCCGGAGTTAAGCGCCATTCGTCGGGGCAATTATAGCCTGCGATGTGTTTATGCTTGCGCAACGCACTCACATTGCGGGCCCGGGATCATTCGAGACCCGCATTCTCAGTCGCGAATCAGTACATGATCGTTTTAGTCAAATGATGGGGCCACCACGTCGTGTGATAGTGCGTCCAAAGGCGCGCATCGATTTGCGGGATGACGATTTGCATATCTTTCGGACGAAGCTTGTTTACCTCTTCACTCAGCAGTGCCGTCGCATACACGCAGTGAGCGCGAATCTCAACCTCCTGGTGGCTGTCGCGAGGAATCATCTGGTGCGAGTTGATGGCACGCTCAAGATCCGGCGAATAGGACGTGATCCCCATCAATCGCAGGGCGACGGGGACGATGTAGTCGGCAAAGGCCGTCATCTTGTCGAGGTCATCGATGCGAAATTGCCCGGACTTACGCAGGCTCGAATACACGAGCCACAGGCCAAGTTGCGGTAACTTGAAAAACTTGATGGTGTGTCCGTCGTATTCGCTGACATCGTTGAAGCGGGGGAACTCGGTAACCATGCGGTCGACCAGGCCTTTTCCGTTGTCATAAAGACGCGGAGAGCAGGACTCCACAAAATTATGGAATCGCCCCTCATACTTATCGGCCAGCACTTTGCCGGATTGATGCAGCACTTCCATCTTTTCGTCGAGCATCGGCATTGGAATGTTGCCGGCAAAAATCTTTTGGAGTTCTGGCTTCGTCACTTGCGCAAGAAATTTCCCGTCGAGCACCGGTATGCCGCTATCCAACGCCCGCTTCATGCAGGCAAAGAGCGCGTCGGAGTCGGACCAGCGGCGTCCGGCAAAGTCAACTTGGAATTTTTGCTGGTTCGAAAAGTCGGTGAAGGCGGTGTCGATCAGATCGGCGGTAAGAATAAAATCGATCGTCTCGTCTCGCTTGCCATCTCCGGCGCCTAAAGGAAGCGCGTAGTCTGGCTCGGGAAGCTCTTCGTAGGCCATCCAGGCAGCGACTTCCTGGATTTTTTCAAAGTGCGTGCGCACGTCGCGCGAATGATCGATTACCGCATGCAGGCTATCGAGTACCGGGCTCCCGACAACCTTCGGCCACGGCGCAGGAGACGCTGAAGAATCGGCAAAAAGATCGCCCTTCATGGTTGCCGCAAGAACTCCAAAATTGCCTGCTGCTTTTACGAACTCCCTACGTCCGATCGATGGCGAGATCATAGTTGGGTTGGGCTCCAATTCCAAGTTCTGCAAAGTACGCTTCTCTGATTGGCAGTGTCAACCGCTTCGCTAGGCCGGCGGAAGCGGGCCCTATAATAAATAATGATTTGGATTGCATTGCGTTTTCCTTCGAAGTTGGCCTTATGAAAAGAATTCGCATCATCGGCGCGGGTTTGGCGGGAACGGAAGCCGCGTGGCAATGCGCGCGCCGCGGCGTTCCGGTCGAACTATTCGAGATGCGTCCTGTGCGATCGACTCCCGCGCACCAGACGGAAGACTTCGCGGAGCTCGTCTGCTCGAACTCTCTGAAATCCGAAAGTGAAAACACTGCGCCCTGGCTGTTAAAAGAGGAGATGAGGCGGGCCGATTGCAAATTGCTCGAGATCGCCCGAGCTGCTTCGGTGCCTGCGGGACACGCGCTGGCGGTAGATCGCGCCGAATTTTCGCGCAAAGTGACCCGCATTATTTCGAGTGAGCCGCTCATCACCGTCCGCCGGGAAGAAGCTACCCGCATCGATGACGATGGGCTGACCATTGTTGCTACGGGCCCCTTAACCTCGGATGCCCTGTCGCAGGAGATCGCGCGGCTTAGCTCCGGCACGTCTCTCGACCAGACGGCAGCTGATGATTCGTCGTTCTCTCCTTCCACGGCACCCGCTCTGCGCGAGCATGGGGATAAGAATGGGAATCAGAATTTATATTTCTACGACTCGATCAGCCCGATTGTTGAGGCGGACTCGATCGACATGACCAAAGTCTATCTTGCAGCGCGTTATGACAAAGGCTCTGCCGACTACATCAACTGCCCGATGACGAAAGAAGAGTACGACCGCTTCTATGACGCGCTGGTCGCCGCGCAATCGGTCGAGCAAAAAGACTGGGAGAAGTTAAATTATTTTGAGAGCTGCCTTCCGATCGAAGAGATTGCGCGGCGCGGTCGCGATACGCTGCGCTTTGGACCGATGAAGCCCGTGGGCCTCAAAGATCCGAAAACCGGGCGTATTCCGTATGCCGCCGTGCAATTGCGTCAGGAAAATTTGCGAGCCGATTCTTACAACCTGGTCGGTTTCCAGAATCATTTGAAGTTTGGCGACCAGGCGCGGGTATTGAATCTGATTCCGGGTCTCGAGAACGCGCGTTTTCTTCGCTACGGGCAAATTCATCGAAACACTTATATCAATTCTCCCAGGCTCTTGACTCCAACATTGCAGATGCGGGCTCAACCGCATGTGATGTTTGCCGGGCAAATTTGCGGAGTAGAAGGTTACGTAGAATCGATCGCCACCGGGCTTCTGGCTGGTATAAACGCGGCCGCGCTGGCGCTCGGCGATCCACCGACGCCTCCACCGCGAGCGACTGCGTTCGGATCGCTCATTCACTACATCACGCAAGCGGAGAGTAAGACCTTTCAGCCCGCGAACATCACGTTCGACCTGCTCCCCGCGCTCGATGTCCGCATCCGTGATCGCAAGGAACGCCGCCGCCAACAATGCGAACTTGCCTTGCGGGACTTTGACACGTGGTACGCCCCACAACGTTCCCAGATATTGGAAACTGCGGTACGTTCCGCTTAGAGCCCTGGCAGGTTTAACTTGACCTGTGGTCCGCGTCGGGTTAGAAGTGTTTCTTGCTTCTTCCCGATTTTCTAAAAGCTAGAAGCAGAGGTCGATCCGTTGCCACTTTCCGCTGTCGATTGCGTCCAACCCGCATTGCAACACACACGCGCTCAGCTTTTCGCACCGTTTCGTTTTGGGCAATGGGCTCGATTAGCGCTAGTCGGGATTTTGGCGGCGGAAATACATACCGCGGGATGCGGCGTGCCGAGTTTTGGCGGGCAGTGGCCCAAAATACCGCACAAGTCGGGCCAAAATTCTATGACCTCGGCACTGTTTGCTGGAAGATCACCCTTGGATTGGCTCCCAAAAACGCACGGACAAATTTCTCAGCACATCGGGCAATATATGGGACTCATCGTGATCGCAATTTTCGCCTTCATGGTGTTGACTACTGTCTTTCTATATTTGAACAGTGTTTTCAGGTTCATTCTTTTTGATTCAGTTGTGAGCCACGAAAGTTCGATCAGCAGAGGATGGAACCGATATCGCAAGGCCGGCGGCCGCTTCTTTCTGTGGCAAATCGTCCTGCAAATTTCGACATTGATTTTCTTCGGATTGCTGATCGGAGTGCCATTAGCCTTGGCGCTGGCTGCCGGCTGGGCAACAGATTTAAAAAATCATCTTGGGCGCCTGATTGTCGCGGCGATATTGGCGGTCGGATTAATCTTGCTGTTTGCTCTCACCATGGCAGTGGTGCAAGTTCTCTCGAAAGATTTCCTCGTCCCCATCATGGCGCTTGAAGGACTTGATTTTGCCGACGGATGGCATCGATTGCTTGCGATCGTGCGACCGGAGCAGGGGCGGTTTGCAGTGTATGTGCTGCTAAAAATTGTCCTCTCGATAGCGGCTGGCATTATCTTTTCCATTGCGGCGATTTTCCCGATGTTACTGATTGGCATTCCCGTAGTGCTCGCGGTGCTGGCCGCTCGCGCCGCAGGGATAGGATGGAATGTCGGGACCGTTAGCATCGCCATCATTTTGGGTACGATGCTCTTCATGCTTTTGGTTTATCTGATCGCTCTCGTCTCAGTCCCGGCGACAATTTTCTTTCCCTCCTATGCGCTTTATTTCTTAGCAGGGCGTTATCCCGATCTCGATCTTCTGTTGCATCCCGTTCCGGAGCCGCACGCGCCGTCGCCGCTCGTGTAAAGCCGTCGCTGCTCCGAACTTCTCCCGAACTTTTTATTAGTCCCTTGACCGCGAGCGGGACCACTCCGCTCAGGTGACAGAGCATTTACGGGGAATTGCGAGCGCGATTTTTGATCCAGATCGGCGCGGGCTAGTGAGTCTCTTCTTCCAGAAACTTCTCGACTTCGAGTGCGGCCATGCAACCTGAACCGGCGGCTGTAATTGCCTGGCGGTAGCGGCGATCCTGCACGTCCCCGCAGGCGAACACGCCGGGCACCTTGGTCATCACGTTGTTCTTCGTGACTAGATATCCATCGGCATCGCTTTCGAGTTGTCCTTCGAAGACCTTGGCGTTCGGAACGTGTCCGATACCGAGAAACATGGCGCTGGTCGGGAAATCCCAACTCTCGCCAGACTTCAAATTTCGCAAGCGCAGGGCGGTAACTTCTTTTTTGCTAACGTCGAGAACTTCGTCGACGACAGTATCGGTGAGAAAGGCAATTTTCGGGTTGGCGCGGGCGCGATCAAGCATGATTTTTGAAGCGCGAAATTCCTCGCGCCGGTGAATGAGCGTGACCTTGCTTGCAAAGCGCGTCAGGAACGTAGCCTCTTCCATGGCGGAATCGCCGCCACCAATTACCGCGATCTCTTTCCCCGAGAAAAAGAATCCATCGCAAGTCGCGCATGATGAAACGCCGTGGCCGATGAGGGCATGCTCGCTCGGCAGTCCAAGCCAGCGCGCCGATGCGCCGCTTGCAATGATGAGCGAACGAGTCTGAATTTTTTCATTTCCGAAAGTCAGTTCGATTGGGCGCGTGCTCAAATCAGCTTTGACAAGATGGCCCATATGATATTCGGCGCCAAATCGTGACGCTTGCTTGCGCATGTTCTCGATCAATTCGGGACCTTGAATACCTTCTGGAAAACCGGGAAAATTTTCGACCAGCGTGGTTAGACCTAGCTGCCCGCCCGGCTCGTGACCCTCGATCACCAGCGGCTTGAGGTTGGCCCGCGCCGTGTAAAGTGCGGCAGTGTGGCCAGCGCATCCGGAGCCGATGATTACGACGTTGCGTATATCCATAGTGATAAAAGAGTGGTAAAAAGCCTTACTGCTTAGATTCGGGAAAGATGATTTCGCTTCAGAGCAAGCTCACCTGGTACTCAACCGATAAAGCTACTCAGCCGATAAAGGTACTCAGCGGATAAAGCCGCGCTGGCAACCACGATGCGTGATCGTTAGCGCTGAAGCGCTTCGCCACCGAAATCTATTGCTGCCAATTCACCGCCCCTTATTGGAGTCGCTAAGGATTCTTGCGAGTGGTAGCAGTCGCCTTCTTCGATGTCGGTGCGCTTAACCTGGCTAATTCTCCCGGCACCATTTTTCGCGCGTTCAGCGCGTCGCGATAGCGCTCCATGATTGAAGAGGCGCTGCGGAATATTGGATCGTAGGCGCTCTGGTCAATCGACGGATTGCCCTCCGCTCCCGAGCACCGCGCCAGCACTACTGAAGATTTTCCGAATCGTTCGAGCTTCACACGCGAAACGGGAGTGCTGGTCGAGAGCATGGAAGTGGCCGACACTACCGTCGACGCGCTGTCTTCGATCGCAATCTGCATTAAATCTTTTGGATCGCGCACTCGCAGGACAAGCGTTTCCACCATGTTTTTCGCGTCTACGCTGAACGAATATTGAACGTTGCTAAAGAACATGGAGGCAGGAAATTCTTTCCGCACGCGCACCCAGTCCGAAGCTGTGATCGCACCAGCTGGCAGTTTCTCCATGCCCGGCACGGGCGTATTCTCATCGAGCGTTGAGTGCCCACGCGCTACTTCGTAGTCCTTGGCGAAAACCAGTTTTAAAGGAACTTTCATCAGCGACGAAGTCAATTCCTTTTGATCTTCGGCGGATGGGGTACAGACATTGAGGACGTTAACTTTGACGGGAGGTTGTTGCGGATTTGACGATACCTGTTGAGAACAGGCAACGTTAGCCATGGCGACCATCGCCGTGAGTCCGGACAATTTCAGAAGGAACACCGCAAAATTGTAACAGGCACTCGCAGGTTGCGGCCGCAACCTGCCCGTGACGTTGCGTTTACTTCGAAAGTTAGCCGGTTCCGCCGGTTTCCACTTCCACGGCTCCGTGACGGCGCAATAGTTGAGGCAAGTTCTGAGAGAACGCTGAGCGCGGCAGCACCATATCGCAACCTACGTCGTGGGCCTTCGCCTTAAGGTCTCCCTGTACATGCGACAGGAAACCGATGACCGAGGTTCCTTTTTTAAACTTGCTCTTAAGTTTCGGAATCAGCGTCAAAGGCTTGGCGTTGACATTGTTCAAATCGAAAATGATGAGGGCAGGCCGTTCGACACCACTCGCCTTCATTTTATCGATCAGCTCTTTCTCGGTCTTGACGAACTCGACCTTCACGTTCATCTTCCGGCCGGTGTCTTGAATCTTGCTCAAAAAGAAAAGATCTTCGACGAAAGCAAACACGCGGGAGGCAGCATCTTCTTTTAGAGCCGGAAGCGGCTCGGGGTCAGTCACTGGATACGCGGATGAGAAACCTCCGCGACGCGGCCCGCGGCTGCCGTTCCCGTTACCGCCATTCATGTTGGCGCGATAACTGTGGTCCATCGGGGCGGTGAAAATGCCCTGATGTTCCTGGCGATCACGGCCCATTGGGCCACCCGCGGCTCGTTTTGGCGGACGCCGTCCACGGCGCCGTTTGTGTCTCCCTCCACCTGGGGAGGGACGTCCAGGTCCTGCGTTCATATTTTTTCTCTTTTTTCTCTTTGCAAATCTTCGAAGTTAGCTGCTGAAGTTAAATTCTGAAAACTGTTCCCGTAGTAACTACTCGACCCGTGCTGCTTGTCGTGACTATTGTCTGCTGGTGACACATAGAGTTGGGCAATCGCAGACGCAACTTGCGAGCCACTAACTCGGTAACCGACAGGCCAAAATCGCTGCGGTTGGTTGCTATTTCGAGATCGATATCCAAACTTTTAAGCTAGGCGCCTGGAGTTATTATGGCGCGAACAGTTGGCCTGGAAGGCAAACCATTGGGAACATCTTGATGTTACTCATGAAAGCGTTGAAAGCGCAAGGGCGGAGTGACTTTAGTTTTCCACACCTGCGTCACATCCTGCAACTGGCACGTGGCTGCGCGTGGCAAATACGATTGTTTTCTTTGTCTCAGGCAATTCAAACCTGGCTCCGTCACCTTCAAGTTCCTCGGGCTATACGCCGATGTATTGGGAGTGAAACCTTCGCCTGCTAGGGAGACGCTTTCGTTGCCGGGCCAGCGCTTCGTTGCCCGACAACCGATATTAGATTGTGCGCAAAACGTCTTCGGATATGAAATTTTATTTCGCAATGGTGTCGAAGACTACTTTAACGCCGACCCCGAACTTGCGGCTCGATCAACTTTAGACAGCTCGCTGCTTTTTGGAATCAAAACGCTCTGCGACAACCGCCGCGCCTTCGTAAATTGTACTCGTGAAGTTTTGTTCAAGGATCTGATTACGCTCCTTCCTCCGACGCAAGCCGTCGCCGAGATTCTCGAGACAGTCGAACCTGAAGATAGAGTAGTGGCTGCTTGCAAGCGCCTGAAAGCCGCTGGATATCTCATTGCATTGGACGATTTCGCGCCCAATGATCCCCGCATTCCGCTGGTTGAATATGCCGACATCATAAAAATCGATTTTCGCGCAACCCGCCCGGAAGAGCGGGCGGCATTGATACGGCGGTTTTCATCGGCTAAATGCAAGATGCTAGCCGAGAAAATCGAAACCCCGCAAGAGTTCCAGCAAGCATCCGAGATGGGGTTCGTCTACTTCCAGGGACACTTTTTCTGCAAGCCTGAACTTGTGGCCGGGCGAGAGGTGCCGGCCAGCCAGCTTCATTACATGCGCCTGCTCGAGTTGGTGTCGAGGCCAGAAATCAATGTTCTGGAGCTTGAGCGGCTGTTGAAGCAGGAAGCATCCATTTCCTATCGGTTGCTTCGTTATTTGAATTCCCCCGTATTCGGCATGGCGCTCGAAATCACTTCGATTCGCCACGCCATGGCGATTCTCGGCGAACGCGAAATGCGCCGGTGGATTCGCCTTGTCGTCACCGTCGGTGCCGCCGAGCAAGCCTGCAGTGAACTGATCTTGATGGGCCTGACTCGCGCCCGCTTCTGCGAGCTGCTCTCCAATCGAGTGCGATCGCACGGCGATTTATTTCTTGTTGGGCTGCTTTCCGTGATGGATTCGATTCTTGAGGTCAGCATGGAAGACTTGCTGCAACAGCTTCCCGTCGAGAAAGAAACTAAAGCCGTTTTGCTGGGGCAGGAAAGCAAACTTGAGCCGCTGTATCAGTTAATGCTTGCGAGCGAGGCCGGGAAATGGTCGGAAGCGGCAGCCCTCGCCAAGGTACTTAACCTTTCCGAACAAGAGGTCGCGACTCACTGGTGGCAAGCCTTGAATTGGGCCCAGGAAGCGACCTCTGGCGCCTAGAGAACGCAAAAAGTTGTAGACGGGGCCGCCGCATCGCCTCCGCATCGCCACCATATCAGGCGCGGTCGTTTCGCAGCCTTACTAACTCTTGTCACATTGAGCGTTACGGAGCTTCGATCAGTTCCATCTTTCCGTCGCGGGTACGGTGAAGCACGAGCAACTTCCCCTTCGGATCCCTGAAAATGAAAACATCGCGATCGCGGAAGTGCGCTTCCTTGATTGCTTCTTCCAGCGTCATGGGACGCAGCGCGACCGAATCGCTGCTGTGCACCAGATGAACTTCCGTGGTGCGTGCGATGGAAGGAAATTTGTGTACCGTGATCGATACGGTTGAAGACTCTGGAAGTCCGATCGCGGCTTCGTAGTTTGAGTCGGGCGACTGGCCATCAAGTTTCTTGACAGCCTTACGCTTTTTGCTCAGCCACCGAGTCTTGTAGCGGAGGGCTTGCTTGTGGAGGTGATCCAAGGCCTCGCCGATAGCTGATGACATATCGTTTGTTTGGGCCAGGGCCACGATCGGGCCGTTTGGAGGGTTGATCGTTATCTCGGCTTTATGGCGGCGCTTCTCGACCGCGAGAATCACTTTCGTTTCGAAGCGATCCCCAAGAATTTTGCGTATTTTATTAAGGCCGGTTTCAACTTCTTTGCGGATGGAAGGAGTTAATTCGAACTTCCTGGCGGTATAGTCCACTTGCATCTAGAGTCCTCCTGAATACGGGAATCAGAAGTCACACTGTGTAATTAGTATCACGACATTCTTAATGGAAGCACCATCAGGTTCAAAACAGTGTCGTCCTGAATAAGGGACTGATTTGGCTTGTCGGCGGAGAACTTTGCATACATCCTTGACTCAGCTCAGAATGACGACGCCGGACTATTTCTTCACTCTTCGCTGATGCGTGCTGGGAATCTTCATGTCTTCGCGATACTTCGCGACCGTGCGGCGTGTGACCTGAATGCCTTGCGACTGGAGAATTCGAGTGATCTGTTCGTCGGTTAGCGGTCGGCTCGGATCTTCTTCTTCGATCAGCTTCTTCACGCGGCGCTTCAAGATGAGAAGCGACGTTCCGCCACCTTCCGGTCCTTGCACGCTCTCAGAGAAGAAGTAGCGCAACTCGAAGACGCCCTGTGGAGTATGAACGTACTTATTCGCTACAGCGCGGCTTACCGTCGAAGGATGCACACCAATCTCCTCCGCAACTTCTTTGATCATCATGGGCTTCAGATGATCGATGCCGCGTTCCAGAAAGTCGTGCTGCCGCGCTACGATCGAGTAACAGACCTTGGTGATCGTCTGCTTCCGTTGCTCGATGTTTTTGATCAGCTGAATCGCGGACTTGTAGCGATCTTTGACGTAGTTGCGGGTGTCCCGGTCATTCCCGTCGCGGGTCAGCAACTTCTTGTAGGTCGGGTTCAAACGCAACTGCGGCATGTCCTCATCGTTCATGATGATCAGCCACTCGTCGCCATGCTTCACGAAGGCAACGTCCGGCTCAATCAGTCGCGCCGGAACCTTGTTGTAACGCAAGCCCGGGCGCGGATCGAGAGTGCGAACGAACTCCAGAGCCGCTTGAACCGCTTCAACCGGACGCCCGATGGCTCGGGCAATCTCTTTGAACTGCTTCAGCGTGACAGCCCGCAGGTGCTGATCGACAACCGCTACCGCATCTTTGATGACCTGTTCGTCGATTCCACCGCCCGTGCGAGTCAATTGCAGCTGCTCCAGGTGGTAGCGAAGCTGGTAAAGCAGGCACTCGCGGAGATCGCGGCAAGCGATTCCCTGCGGATCGAATTGACGAACGACTTCAAGAGCTTCGTGCAAGTCAACAACCGAAAAATTTACAGCCGGAATCGGCGTCTTCGCGCGCGCTGTCGCCGTGCCCAATCCAACGGCAGCGGATACCCCATTGGAAGGAACTTTCGCCGCGCTGGACAGCTCGTGTGAGTGATTCGAGCGTGTTGTAGTCCCGCCGATTAACGCGGCATGCGAATTCTCTAAAGACCCGCCTTCAGCGACGGTTTCTGTCAGCCCGAAACCGACTGCATCCAGCAGATCATCGGGCGCTCGCCCTGAACCATGGCGATTGAAACTTTCAAGATCAGAGGTCTTAACTTCACTTTCGAGATGAGCAACATCGTCAGGATCATCGTGAGGAACATCGCCGTCTGAGTTTTCTGCAGCCGCAGCGTCGACGGTCAAGCCAAGGGCTTCCGCCTCGCCAACTATCCTGGCGGCCGCTTCCAAATCCGCCTCGGGAGAGGCCACCGGAGCGATGCCGAGTAATTCCTCATCGCTCGCCATCAGGTAGCCTTCTTCGTTGAGATTGCCAATGATCAGTTCCGCAGCTTGATGAACCGGCGGCCTCACCGAAATGGCTCCCAGTTGCCAGAGCAGATGGTCGCTCAAGTTCCCGGGCTTCGAAAGGAAATTTTCGAAAGAAGGACGATCGATTTCTTCCATCTCTCCCGAGCTGCGATAACCGGGATCGAGATATTCCTGGAAGAACGAACCAAAATCAATCTCTTCGAAAGGATCCTTTTTTTCGTCCGCAACCGGCGTGGCCTCATCCGAGGTGGCTTTGGCCGCGATACGATCGCGTTCTTCTTCTTGACGCCCGACATCGTCGAGCATGGGGATCGAGTCTTCTAATTCCTCCAGCACCGGATTCTCCACCATCTCGGCGTTGATCATGTCCTTGAGTTCGAGCTTATTCAGCGCGAGCACAGACACCATCTGCACAAGACCCGGCGTCAGAATCTGACGCTGGGACAACTTAACGTTTAACCGATGTTGAAGAAGAACCATTGCTCCCTGCTAAAGATTTATCGTTCGCCACCTCATCTGGAGGTGTTTGAAAAATAGCTTCTCATGCACCTAGGTAGATTGTGAGTACACGAAAGGACAGTGCGCCCACGCCGTAGTAACTTGCTTCGGTCCTTGACGCTTATGGTATCGCCGTCACACCAACGAAAAACTCTCGCCCAGGTAGACGCGTCTGACTTCCGGGTCCCCGCCGAGTTCCTCTGGCGTGCCCGAGCGGAAAATTCGGCCTTCGTTGATGATGTAGGCACGATCGGTCACCGACAGCGTCTCCCGTACGTTGTGGTCGGTGATCAGAATTCCTATCCCGCTCGCGCGCAGGTCGGAGATGATCTTCTGTAGATCCAGCACCGCGATGGGGTCGATTCCGGAGAACGGCTCGTCGAGCAAGATGAATGTTGGGTTGATACAAAGCGACCTGGCTATCTCAACCCTGCGCCGCTCGCCGCCCGAAAGGGCGTATCCACGGTTCAGTCGTATGTGCTCTAAGCCAAGCTGGTCAATCAGCTTCTCGGCCTTCTCTCGGCGCTCATGCCACGAAATAGGCTGCACCTCGAGCACCGCGAGGATGTTTTCTTCGACCGTCAGCTTGCGGAATACCGAAGCCTCTTGCGGCAGATAGCTAATGCCGAACTGACGCGCCCTCAAATACATAGGGACGGCGGTAATATCTTTGTCGTCGAAAAGTACTCTTCCAGAATCGGGGGGAACCAGACCAACGATGGAATAAAATGACGTGGTTTTTCCGGCGCCGTTTGGTCCGAGCAAACCAACAACTTCGCCCTGAAGAACCTGGAGGCTGACCCCATTCACCACGCGACGGCCGCGGTAAGATTTGCTGATGTCGTCGGTGGCCAGCGTATGCATTTATCGTGCCACTTGTGTCCGAGTGACCGCCGGAGACGTTTTTCTGCCTTCTACGAGCACCCTATCATCGAGCCTATAGAAAGTCAACGAATCGCCGGTGGTTTTGCCGTGTTCGGCATCAAAAATGCTAGGAGAATTTCCGGTTAAAACAAACTTATCGTCGGCCGAGGTGTAAGTCAGCTTTTCACCATTGCCATGGCGAGCCGGTTGGGTAATTACAACCTGGTCTTGAGCGATGATCCGGTCGACTTGACCCGGCTCCCCAATACCTGGTTTTGCCTTGGCCTGGCTTCTTGGTAAGAGGAAAACCGTCATCTCCCTCGACACGACGGTCGCATCCGCACCTTTCGCCGTCACCCCGCCATTCAGAAAAATCTTCCGCTCGGCATCGGTATAAGCGAGGCGATTGGAGGTGATGTTGACCGGGTTCGCGTTCCCCTTCTTGTCGACTTGAACGAGAACTGTCGACACTGGCTGGGCGGTTTTCGTCCTCTCAGACGATTGGCCTTCCGCTACGCCCGCCTGAGCCACAAGCGATCGATGATCGCGATCGAACTCTATCGTTGGCGCCTGAACTACGTTTGCGTTTTGCCAAAGCCTGGCGTTTCCGCTGTACAAGGCAATGCCCGAAGCTCGATGCGCCGTCATCGTACGGCTGGTTACGTGAATCGGATCAGAGGAGGACAACATTCCTCCATCTGGTTGAGCCTTAAGGTCGGAATACGTACTCTTTACGTTCCCATCAGCTACCGCCTCGCCGGTCACACGATTCATGCGCATCGATTGCGCGTTCGTTGTCAATCCGTTATCCACGATGCGAGGCGAACCCGTTAATTGCAGGACCTGATCGGCCACATCGTAGGTTCCGCGTTGCCCCCAGGCTTTCTCGGAGCCATCAACATAAGAGACATCGATCGCCTGCGTGATGGACTGGATTCCTCCTTGGGGTGCGAAGACGACGTCGAGCTTCTGGCTGGATGAAACCTGAGTTTGCGACCTAGATGCATTCGTTGCGGAGGCGTCGTTTCCGGCCTTGTCTCTTCCCGGATTCTGAACGGAGTTGCGGCTCGAGAGCGGACGATCTTCGATCGGACTGCCGACGATCCTGGCGTTCGGCTCCCCGTGAAGACTTGAAATGCGGTTCTTGGCTGTGAACTTTGCCACGAATTTTTCCGCCGTCACCTCGGTTCTCTGATTCGAGGCAGGTTGCAGAATTACAATTTTTGGCGGTCCGCTGGTGACCGCCCGCTCTAGAATGCGGCCACCTTTTACGAAAAAGTCCATCTTCGGCGCGGTCATTTCGATGTCCTGCGTCGCGCCTTCAGCGGCGTTCGATTTATTCGCCGACGCATTGATCAGTTTCGCTGCCGATTCCGCGCTTCTCTTCTGTGACAGCCGAACCCCGCCTTCCGCATGCACTTTCTGTAGAATCTGCTGCCCGGCAAATTGCAAAGTCACGCGGCCCGCGGAGCCGTCTGCGGGCTGGTCTCCGAGCTGGTCTCCAAGCGAAGCCAGTTTCACGTTGCCGCTGAGAACGGCTGTAGTCACGAGATTGCGCGAGCCGGTCAAGAGCAATTCAGCGCGATCGGAGCGCGCGTGCGTTTCGGATCGCCCATGAAAATCGCCTTCTACATCGCCCTCTGCCACGATGCGCTCGACGGTGTTATCGGGCCGCAGCAGGAACGTTCCCAGATTCGACCGCAGATCTTGCTGTTCTTTCACAACATGCATCTTTGAGAGAAGGATCTGCCGAGGCTCTTTCAGAATGCTCCCCCGGTTGGCGGTCAAGTGAATTACCTTATTGCCGCGAATGTCGATGGCAATTGCGGATAACAGCTTCATCGTCCCGCTGCCGGCGGCGTAATCCATGCCAACGGATGAGCCGTGTGCCTGGGGCGTTTCAAATACAACCGTGCCGTCAGTGTGAGCATTGCCGGTGTTTCTATTGAACGTGAGCCCGTCGCTCTCGACGTGAACGGACCTTCTGCCCTGCGCCGGCTGTGATTGATCGTGCTGATGTTCGCCTTCGGGATTCGCTTCAAGGTCGATGAGAACGGTGCCCTTCGCGGTAACATTCCCCGACGCAGGATCGTATTCAAAATTGTCGCCGGTAATTCGGTCAAAGCGGGAGGCATCCTTGCCGTAGACGATTATCTTTACCTGATGAAGATCGGCGTGGCCTCCCTGCTTGAACTGAACGGCTTTCGAGGCGCTGACGGTGAACTGCGTGCGTCCTTCATGAGACTTCGAAATGGAAAATCCCTCGGCTGTCTGCTGGATATTTAGGCCAAGCTTTGCAGGTACAACGTGCACGACTTTCGAGAGCCTCCAGCGGGCATAAAAAAACATTCCCCCAACCGTCGCGATCATCAGGATCGCTCCCCAGGCGAACCAGCGACGTAGACGTGAGACTTGAGAGGCCATCTGTGGTTAGTGTAGCGGGAAGGGCCAGTTTCGCGCGCCATCGATGTCGCGTAACTCGATCTGACATCGGTCAGATTAAATTCGGTTAGCCCAAATTCGGTCAGCTAAATTTTCAAACGACTTGTCTTTTGCACGAAACACAGCATGAGGTTTTTCGCTATGGCAAGAACAAGCGGGAGCCTGCTGTGAGCGCCGGTATTAGCGAGTCGATGGATAAAGTCGATGGATAAAGTTCGTGGGCAATTAGGAACGCCGGACCAGGGTTCCCGCAAGAATGTCATGCAGTCCTTGTTTGCGCTCCGTGAAAGCCACCATCAGGAAGCCGATGAAAAGCATTATGGCGGAGAGGAATTTTGCGAAATGGCGACCGGTCGCGCGCTCGAAGGTGATTCGGTTTCCTGCAAGATCGGTAACTTTCATGCCAAGAATCATTTTGCCGAGAGTGGCCTGGTAGGACGAACTTTCCATCAGCGCCGAGTAGAGCCAGGAACCGAAGAGCAGGAAAATAGAGGTCAGTCCGCCTCCGAGTATCGCGAGCCCGCGGTGTGGAAGTCCAGACATTCGGCTGGCTAACCCGATCCCGCCGAAGATGAGCCCGATCGGAGCAACCACGACACGCAAGATCACGGAGTCGATAATCGCCGCTACAACTCGAATCCAAAATCCGCCGTAGCCGACGCCGACCGCTGCATAACCAGCATATGGAGCGGGCGGAGGGGAGTAGGTTGCCCCGGGCGATGCTGGTAGAGGAATTGGGTTGGCCATTGCTGGGTTGGCCATTGCTGGATTGACCATTGCTGGGTTGGCGAAGGTGGGTGCTGCGGCAGAAGCTGACCCGAGTGGCGCGCCCGCATTCGTTGGTGTCCCGCAGCGGCTGCAGAACTGAGCTCCGGCGGCATTCTGCGCTCCGCACTTATTGCAGAAAAACGTTTCGCTCATGACCTCGGCACTATAGAACCACAGCGTCTTCTTGTCAAAAAGCGATTTTGAGTCGCAGGAGCGCACGAACTACCGGCTGCGGAACACATCCTGAAGGCATAACTCCAAACCGCCAAAGTCGGGATGATCGTTCATTTCAATTGAGAATGCTACGTCAAGACGATCACCAGCCAAGAGTTGCTGCTGATCGCAAGTTTCGCGCAGCCGCCAACCCATGGCCTTGAAGGTGACGTTATCGCGCCATGAGGGAGCTTCGACGGTTGCCACCGTATGCTCTTTTTTGAGCACTGACGAATCGGGATGGCAACGCGGAGTGTAATCTCCGCCGGAGGTTGCAGCCGCGCTACTCACCGCATGCGCGAGGCGCAGCCTCACGTGCTTATCTTTCACTGCTTGTGGAGGAGCCATCAGCCTAACCCCGCGAGCCGTGAAGACAGGTTCGTCGTTGCCCATGCCGAAAGGCTCGAGCAAGAGCAGCGCTTGGCGCAACTCTGGCGTGACCTCGCGCAGCGACAGCTCGCGATCAAATTCGAGTCGCGGCTCGAAATCGGCGAGGGTCAGGCGGCTTCGCGCGTAGCTATCCAGGTGTTGACGCAGCTTTTCGACGTTCGCGCTGGGAAGGGCAAAACCAACGGCGTGAGCGTGTCCGCCGTAGCGCGAGAACAATTCTGGACACGACTCTATCGCTTGCAATAAATGAAACGAGTGAATCGATCGCCCCGAGCCGTGCGCTTCGTCGCCCTCACGCGAGATGATCAGCGTTGGGCGCCCATGGCGTTCAACAACCCGCGACGCAGTGATGCCGATTACGCCGCGATGCCAGCCTTCGCCGTCGAGCACGACACAGTATGCGTCGCGCAATGCTGGTTCGGCCTCGAGGCGCTGCTCGATGCTGTCCATGATGCGGCGCTCTTCTTCCTGGCGTTCGGCATTTAGTTTGTCGAGGCGTTCCGCCATGGCTCTGGCTCGACCGATATCTTTCTCGTTAAATAGATCGACTACATCGCGCGCAACGTCCATGCGGCCGGCGGCATTGAGTCGCGGTGCGATGCGGAAGGCTACCTCCGTGGATGACAGGGTCCGTCCGTCCCCGAGCTTGGCGACTTCGAGCAGGGCGCGCAGACCGACGTTTACCGGACGCCGCAGGCCTTGCAGTCCCAGTTTCGCGAAGACGCGATTCTCTCCAAGCAGGGGCACGGCATCGGCGATGGTTGCGATCGCTACAACTTTCACAAACGACATCAGAAGGCGAGACTGGTCTTTGAAATCGAGTCTTCGTTGCATCAGCCCCTGTGCCAGCTTGAACGCCACGCCTGCGCCGCAGAGATGTTTGCAGGGATAGCCGCAGCCATTCTGGTTCGGATTCACGACTACCATCGCCTGCGGAACTCCGTCGACGCCCGGAAGGTGATGGTCGGTGACGATCAGGTCCACCCCAGTGCGTCGTGCCGTCTCAGCCGCGGCGAAGGCGCGGATGCCGGTATCGACGCTGATAATCAGCCGGACGCCGTCAGCCGCGGCGCGTTCGATCACCTCATCGCGCATGCCGTAACCTTCACGGATGCGATGCGGGACGTGAAAGTCGGCTGCGCCTCCGCAAAGCTCGATCGCGGTTTTGAGGATGACGATCGCAGTCGTGCCATCGACATCGTAGTCGCCGTAGATCAAAATTTTTTCTTTGCGTTCGAGCGCCGCCTCGAGCCGGTCGAGAGCGACTTTCATGCCGCTCATCTGTAACGGGTCGTGAAGATCCGCTATGGATGGAGAGAGAAACTTTAGCGCGGTCTCGGGCTCGTCTATCCCGCGACCAACCAGCAGGTCGGCTAGAACATCCAGAGATGCCGGGGAAATTCTGAGGTTTGAATCGCGCAGAGCAGCCGCCAACAGTCGGGCCTTTGGAGAATTAAGCGGCTTAGAGATCCATCGCATCGCAGAGCTTAAATTGGAATATTGAGTTGCAATCTTTGAGTTGCGATATTGTACGGGAAACTTCTAGCGGCGCCGTCGCGATTTTGGGGAACGAACTTCGTTGAAGGGCGGGACGCTCTCCGGTCAGTCGGCGAGACGCGCGCGTCAGCAAAATACAGAAGGAGAAAGTAGCGAAGCGTTAGCGCTCTTCGTCAGAGCCGGGCTCGTCGATCATGAAGCCACCGGCGTCGTCGGAGAGTTCTCGCAGGTGTTGGTAGTGTCCGTACCACTCGGTTCCAGCTTCAAAAACGAACATACAACCTTGATACGCCCATCCGAGTTGTACAAAACCAGTTTTGCCGATGTAGGTCTTCAACCACCGACCCTCTTCGACGTCATCTTCGCTGCTGAAGTCGCCTTCCACCAGCCTTTGCGATAGTTGGTCGAATTCCTCGTGCTCAAACGTCCAGGAATGCATGGTTAGAAACGAAGCGCCGGTAGCCTTGGCGAGCTCAACAAAATCCTTCCAGCCATCGGGGTTGTGCTCCGTGTCCCATAAAACGCTAGGAACCTCTTCGCATTCGACATAGCCGAAAAATCGACGCATGCCCAGCCCTTCGATGAAGGCGGTCATATCGTCTTTCAGGCCCGTGAGATCGTCCGGATGGGGAGACATGCGCTCTTTATTGTACGGCATTGTACGGCTTCTCTTACCTGGCCGCCAAATCTGGAGTGAGCCTCTGGCATGGCACAACCCGTTATTTCGGCGCTCGATTTACATACGGCTGGTCGCCCGGTACCTGCGCGGCGCTCACCCTGTGATAAACTTTTTCTTCACTCGACATCGTCTCCATCATGCTCTTTTCGAAAGAATACGTGGGCTATCTGTCCCGCGAGGTATCCAAAAAACTGGTGGCCAGCGGTCTCATCGAGACCAAGGCGATGCCTGCTTTGACCGAGAAAGTGCACGCCGCGCTGCTCGATGAACTGGCGCTTGAAGACCGCATCAACGATGAGGTGCGCGTCATTCTTGAAGCTTATTCCGACGAGATGCAAAAGAGCGGTGCGAATTATCAGGAAATGTTTCGCAAGGTTAAGACCGAGCTCACGAAGAAATACAAGGCTGTTCTGTAGATGCTGTTCTGTAGATGCTGTTCTGTAGGCGCTGTTCAGTAGATTTTCTGTAGATTAAGGACTAGCTCCGTTGTAACTCTCGCGAATCTGCAAGACTTAGTACTTGTCCTTGGAGGATGCTGCCACAGTGCGACTAAGCCGCGACAAAGTTAATAAACTCGCTCATGTGGTCACCGATGCCGTCGCTGAAATGGATGAAGTAGAGTTCATCGAAGATCGCAATACCATCCGGCTTGAGGTTCGCAAAATTATTGAGACGTTGCTCATGCAGGAGGCCCGCATCGACCAGGCAGCCCGGCTAAAAATCGAGAGCCAGCGCCGCACGATTATCGAAGGCTCGGAAGAGTGGTCAATCCTGTACCGCAAGTATTACAACGAAGAAGTCAAGAAGTTAGGCGCTTAATCGCCGCAGAGAGGCCGCCCGAGGCTTCTCCCTCCGCCGCGTCGATTCATTTCACTTTGGTATTGTTCTCGCGCATTGATCTCGCCATAAGATTCAATGCAGCGTTTGGCTCACGGCCAACGAAACGCGGCAGAGTCGAACTCTACGGGATGGGTTTTATGTGCGGCATTTGCAGCACTTCGTCTTGATCGTGATTTTCACCCTTGATTCCCATCGCATCGAGCTCTCTTGCGATCGGGCGCACTTCATCTAAAATGCGCGCCAGGGTTTGGCCAACCGCTTCCCTGTCGCTGTTCTCCGCGCCATTTCGCTTCATCAATGATTGAATCAACGATTTCTCCCGCGGAAAGACGACGAGCTTCACCTCTTCGCCATCCGAGACATTGATAGCTTTTTTCGTTAGGCGTAACGCCGTGTCATAGCCTCCGAGTTCATCGACCAGACCCAGGTTCTTGGCGTCCTGGCCTGACCAGATCCGTCCTTTGGCAATTTCCAATACTTTTTCCTTAGGAAGCCTGCGACCGTCGGCAACTTTGCTCGTGAAATCAACGTAGACGCGGTCGAGCCATGCCTCGAAACGCGCCAACTCCGCCGGCGTGTAATCTTGCGTGCCGGTAAACATGGTTGCATTCTCGCCTTGGTGGACTTCGTCCCACGAGAGACCGACTTTTTCCCACAAGCCGCTGGTCAGCATCTTTCCGCCGAGAACGCCGATCGATGCGGTGATGGTGCCTGGCTCGGCGACGATTTTGTCAGCGCCCATGGCCACAAAATATCCGCCTGAACCCGCAAGGTTGCCCATCGAAACAATCACCGGCTTGCCCGCTTGCCGCGCCCGCATCACTTCGCGCCAAATCGTGTCGGAGGCAACGTACGAGCCTCCCGGACTATCGATGCGAAATAAAATAGCCTTGACGCTCTTGTCATCGACCGCGGCTCGAATCGCGCCCGCAACCGTATCAGAACCCATGTTCTGACTGCCCTGCACGGCATCGAAATCACTCTTGCCTCGCGTCACGCCGCCCACGCCAAATACCAGAGCGACAGTCTTGCCGCTATCGTGCGGACGCCCGGCACGCTCGAGATATTTGTCAAGATAGAGCAACTCTGACCCGCTGCCACCTTGATTTTTGACCAGCCCATACACTTCATCGCGGTAAGCAACGCCGTCGACTAATTTCGCAGCAATTGCTTCTTTGCCCAGATAAGGGCCCGCGTCGACGATTGACTGAAACTTATCCGGCGGAATCTGACGGGCAGCGCAGATTCCGTCTTTCATTTGGTTGAACCAGGAAGTCATGATCGCGGTCATGGCCTCTTTGTGTGGCGGGGTGTACTTCGTTTCGGTGAGCGAGTTGAGAGCGTTCTTGTATTCGTAACGATGGTCACCGTGAAACGTCATGCCAAGTTTGGCAAGTGTGCCTTTGACGAATGGCGTCTCCATGATGATGCCGGTCAAGCCGATGTCGCCGGAGGGCTGCAGGTAGATGTGATCGAATGCAGTCGCCAGATAATAAGATCCGTTGCCGGGGCCAAACTCGCCGAAGGTTTCGGAATACGCGATCGCAAACTTCTTATGCGATCTGAAACGCTGCACAGCATCCCGGATTTCTTGCGTCTGCGCCATTCCCAGGGGAGCGGAACCGATCTTGGCCACCAGGCCCACGACGCGATCGTCCATTCCGCCACGATCGATGGCATCGATCACGTCGCGCAGCGTCTGCTTTTCGCTTGTCATCAACTTCGCAACCGGCGTGTCGGGGACGTACTCCAGAAGCGCCTGCTCAAAATTGGCCTCTAGGATCGTCTTCGACGGAACGGTCCCTTTCGAACCGACGAACAAGACCAGGGAGACAACAATTCCGACGAGTAGCAAGGCACCTAAAATTGCGAGGAAACGAACGATGGATTTCAACATGGTCACTCCTTCGACGGGAAACAGAAGTCTAAACAATGGCAGGCTAAGGCGCTATAGCGACTCTCGCTCGAACGATGGGTTAAAACGGCGGAGTTGTAAAAAGATTGCTAACACTCGGGTCTCGGCACCTGCCGGGCTTGACATCTTTGTTATAAGTATATGGAATATAAGTAGGGATACTCTGGGCGGTTTAGTTTGCGCACTCATCGTTTATTCGCAATATTTACTTCGGTGGTTGCAGCGGCAATCCTGATCAGCTGTGGGTCCCCTTCGAGCAGCCACTTGGCGGCCGTGGCGCCACCCGCGCCATTGCTACCTGCAATCGCCGCCTCCCAGCCCGTTCTGCTTTTCGATGGAACAGGCACTTCCTCCGACGTCTCGGCGGTTGAAGGCGTTCTCAGGAGCTTAAACATTGGTTACAACACGGCGGATTCAAGGCAAATTGAGGCGCTAAGCGAACAGCAACTGGCCGGCTACAAACTGATCATCGTTCCGGGCGGAAACTCGATCATCATTGGGCAGGGGGTTTCGGCCGGTGTAGCGTCAAAGATTCGCGGCGCGGTGCAGCAATATGGCACTCACTATCTTGGAATTTGTGCAGGCGCTTTCTTTGGAGCCTATTCCGTTTATAACGGGGTCGATCTGACTGGGGGCGTGTCCTTCGATTTTTATGCCGACGAAAACAAGAACATCCATGTAGAGCCGGTGTTGCTTACGTTTCCGAAGAGTCCTCCACTTGATGTGTATTGGCAGGACGGCCCACAGCTTTCTGGGTGGGGCTCGGTAGTCGCGAAATTTCCTGATGGCACTCCTGCCGTCGTGGAAGGCCAATCAGGAAAGGGCTTCGTGGTATTCACGGGAATCCATGCGGAAGCTCCCGCGGCGTGGCGCGGCTCTCTGCCTTTTACGAGCTCTCTGTCAGCAGATTTGGCCTACGCAGGGACCGTCGTTTCGGCGGCGCTGAGCGGAACTCCGCTGCCCCATTTTTAGCCTGCTTCAGTCTTCAATCTTCCATCTTCAATCTTCTGGGGCACTCCTGTCACCTTGACGTTGGTCCTTTTTGCCCGGGATGGCAAAACCTGTAAGCACCACTTACTGGCGGTTGCCGGGCGTCGTAATCGCGCCTTCCGATGCTGACGTCACAAGCGCGGCATATTTTGCGAAGACTCCGGTCTTATAACGGGGCGCTGGTTCTTTCCATTCCGCCATACGACGTGCCATCTCAGCTTCTGAAATTTCCAGTTCGAGTTTCCTCGTCTTCGTGTCGATGTTAATTTTGTCGCCTTCGCGGATGGCGGCGATCGGCCCTCCCAGGGCTGCTTCCGGAGCCACGTGGCCTACCATTAACCCTCTGGTCGCGCCACTGAAACGCCCATCGGTTAGCAATGCGACGCTCTCGCCCAGCCCTTCACCAACGATTGCCGCAGTTACGCTCAGCATCTCGCGCATACCAGGACCTCCCTTTGGCCCTTCGTAGCGAATCACCACCACGTCTCCGGGCTCAATTTGCTTGCTGGTGACGGCTTTCATCGCTGCTTCTTCGGAATCAAAGACGCGGGCAGGGCCACTATGGGAGCCGCGCTCGTGGCCACTCATCTTTACTACCCCGCCCCCGGGAGCAAGATTTCCTTTCAAAATCACGAGGCCGCCGGTAGCCTTCAGGGGCTTGCTGAGAGGTGCGATCACCTGTTGCCCTGGAGTTTCTTTCGCCGCGCTCGCTTCTTCAGCCAACGTCTTTCCGGTGACGGTCATCGTCGAGCCGTCGATTAACTTTCCTTCCAGTAAACGTTTGGCAATTAATTGAATGCCGCCCGCGGCGTCGACGTCGGCGGCAACATATTTTCCAGCAGGTTTGAGATCAGCTAATAAAGGAGTGCGCTCACTCACGCGTTGGAAATCATCAATTTGCAGCGGCAAGCCCATCTCGCGCGAGATGGCCAGCAGGTGGAGAACCGCGTTTGTCGAGCCCCCCGTGGCGGCAACTCCCGCGATCGCATTCTCGAATGCGGTATGAGTCAGAATGTCCGCGGGCTTGATTCCGCTCTTCAACAAGTTCATGACTACTTCACCGCAGCGGAAAGCGACGTCGTCTTTGCGTGGATCCATCGCCGGTACGCTGTTGAAGCCCATTGGCGAGAGCCCAATCAACTCCATTACCGTACTCATGGTGTTGGCGGTGTACTGGCCGCCGCACGCGCCGGCGCCGGGGCAGGCCACGTTTTCGAGCGCAAGCAGGTCAGCGTCGCTCATCTTGCCGGCAGCGTTCGCCCCCACCGCCTCGAAAACATCCTGAATGGTGACGTCTTTGCCCTTGAATCTTCCCGGAGCGATTGTGCCGCCATAGAGCACGAGGCCGGGAAGATTCATGCGGGCAAGAGCCATGGCTGCGGCGGGGATGGTTTTGTCGCAACCAACAACGCACACGACTGCGTCGAACAATTGTCCGCGGCAAACGAGTTCGATGGAGTCCGCAATCAGCTCGCGGCTCACAAGCGAGGCCTTCATCCCTTCGGTGCCCATCGTTTCGCCGTCCGAAATTGCGATGGTGTTGAACTCCATCGGGGTGCCGCCCGCCGCCTTGATTCCCTCTTTCACTTTGGCCGAAAGGCGGCGCAGGTGGAAATTGCAGGGCATGGTTTCGATCCAGGTATTGGCGACGGCGATCAGCGGCTTTGCGAGGTCGGCATCGGTGAAGCCAATCGCCTTATACATGGCGCGTGCTGGCGCTTGATCGCGTCCGTCGGTGATTTGTCGGCTGTGCTGTTTGAGATCTGTGTGCTTGTCCATGGAAGTGAAAGTAAGTTTATCCGAAGATTTTAAATTGCGGGGCACCCGTCCGATGGCAGGCGTCACTGTTCTAATCCTGTGCACCCGTTGTGCAAATAGCGATCGTTAGCAATTTCACCGCGAAATTATTTTTCCCTGGAGACCGCCAAACATCGTGCCTGTCAAGGGCGCGACGATACTTTCGATCGGGCACCACGCTCGAAAAGAAACCTCTTACGGGCGGGACCGGAATTCCACCGTTGCACAATTCTTGTGTAATTGTAATGACGATGCAACGCGCGTACATTCGCTGCACTGACGACGACAACTCCTCTGATGAAGTGCTAGCTCTGAAATCTTAAGGTCATCAACCAACCAGACACCCAGTAGGCAAGAGAAAAAGTATTTATGAACTTCGATGGAGATTGGACCGTCTATCGCACGCGCTTTTTAGTGCGAGCTCGCCAGCTTAAGGAACCGCTGCGTTTCGTCGATGCCTTGGGACGCGAACAATCCGGAAGCGCCGATGATTATGTCGTCGACTCGAGCGACGGGACGACGAGAATTATTACTCAAGCTTTGTTCGAAGATATTTATGTCCCACTGGTTCCCAAACTGTTTCTTAGTTCAACGTCGACGGCGGCGCCGGGGCAACAAACGACTCGCCGATCGAAGGCGGGCTAGAACTTTGTTCTCACGACTTAGTCAAGCGACATGTGCAAAAGAGGATTGAAATGAACCAAGAAAGTCTCGTATCCAGAAATACTCGTAGTGAGTTGGGTGCCGATTTCCGCAAATCGCAGCCGCTCGCCATCTCGAAGCTCCGAAATATCAACGCATTAGCGGCGATCATAATTTATTGAGATGCCCCATGCCACTTTCGGGCTACAACAGGTAGTGTTTAGGTCTTGACAGGCACTATATGCGGGAGTACGTTAAGCATCCCAAGCAGTTTTTGAGACTCCTTAAATTAGGGGAGGAGCAAACAAAAAACCTGGATTTGACGCAAAGCTGAGGTCACTTTTCGTCTTTTCCATCACGGAGTCCATCCCGCCGTAAGGGTGGAAGCAGCGGTGACGTAGGGTACCGATCCTCCCGGTTGCGCTCGGTGGGATTTACCTGAATCTTGCGGTTCGAAAGTTTAAATGTCCATGCCAATAGGAGCCCAAATGGAAGCTTTGATGGAACTGGTTGCCGCCTCATTCGAGCGCCACGGCATTGAGTGCAAGACGGCCGAGTCAAAGTCCTTTGACCCGGTAGCCTCTCAGGTTCTTAAGTCTTCGAACGTTCTTAAGTCTTCGAACGATCCTGGGTTCGCTACCCCTCTGGCCGAACATAATTACCGCCGGATTGTGCAGGGCGACCCCTCGCCCTAAGCACACTATTGCGCAAAGACCTACAGAAATCAGCTTCAAAACCAAGGATCGACCGTCCATTCCCATCATCTAATTTAGGAGAGAGAAATGCCCGAAGTGCGAGATCAATTGAAATCCCAAACCTCAGCCAGCAACGCCGCCACCAAAAAGACCACCCAGGCCCAGGGCCTGGCCTTCCGCCGCTTTTTTACCAAGCCGGGAGTCTCGCCTTACTCCGAGGTCGAGTGGGAATTTCGCGACGCTGTGATTGCTGACTCCAAGGGTGGGGTGATCTTCGAGCAAAAGAATGTAGAGGTTCCCAAAGATTGGTCGATGACGGCGACCAATATTGTGGCCTCGAAATATCTCCACGGGCAGGTTGGAACGGCTGAGCGCGAGACGGGCGCTCGCCAGTTGATCACGCGCGTCGCCGAAACGATTCGCGATTGGGGCAAGAAGGATGGCTACTTTCGCACTGAAGAAGACGCGTCCACATTTCACGACGAACTCGTGCACCTGCTAGTTCGCCAACACGTCGCCTTTAACTCCCCAGTCTGGTTCAACGTGGGATGCGATCGTATTGAACCGAACTCTGACGCGACCAACTGGCACTGGAACGAGACCGACCGCAAAGTAGAGTTTGGAGCAACCGGATACACGCGTCCGCAATGCTCGGCCTGCTTCATCAACTCCGTACATGATTCGCTCGACTCGATTCTGACGCTGGCAAAGACCGAAGGCATGCTCTTCAAATGGGGATCAGGCACCGGCACTAATCTTTCTCCGCTGCGTTCGTCGACCGAAGTACTCAGCGGCGGCGGGACTGCCAGCGGTCCGCTCAGCTTTATGAAGGGCTTCGACGCCTTTGCCGGAGTGATCAAATCCGGCGGCAAGACTCGCCGCGCGGCGAAAATGGTCATCCTCAACATCGATCATCCGGATATCGTCGACTTCATCGATTGCAAGAGTAAAGAAGAAGCCAAGGCCCACGCGCTTGTCGCGCACGGATACGATGGCTCGCATCCTGACTCCGATGCCTACAGCTCCATCTTCTTTCAGAACGCGAATAACTCGGTTCGCGTAACTGACGACTTCATGATCGCAGTAACTCGCGACACAGATTTCTCAACCCGCGCCATCGTCGACGGTCGCGTAGTGAATACTTACAAAGCGAAAGACCTGCTAAACAAACTTTCTGAAGCGACCTGGCAATGCGGCGATCCGGGAATGCAATACGATTCCACGGTCAACCGCTGGCACACTTCGAAGAACACGGCGCGCATCAATGCCAGCAATCCTTGCAGCGAGTACATGTTTCTGGATGACTCGGCCTGCAACCTGGCCAGCTTGAACCTCTTGAAGTTCGCGCCCAACGGCACGTTTGACGTGGAAGCTTACCGCCACGCAGTCGACATCACCATCACCGCGCAAGAAATTCTCGTCGACAACGCCGGATACCCGACCGAGATCATCGGTAAGAACTCGCACGATTATCGCCCGCTGGGTTTGGGATACGCGAACCTTGGTGCGTTGCTGATGGCTGCCGGTCTGCCCTACGATTCCCATGGCGGACGCGATTATGCCTCGTGCGTCACCGCCATCATGTGCGGACAAGCGTATCTGCAATCTTCCCGCATCGCTGAGCAATGCCCGCCTCTGACTCCGGTTACTGACATAGTGCAATCGCGCCTCGGCGTAACTAAGTCAGAAGATATGCCGGGAGGAGCTTGCCCCGGCTGGTACATCAATCGCGAGCCATTCCTCGATGTCATCAGAATGCACCGCGCCAGCGTTAACAATATCAACAAGGCGAATGTGCCTCCGTCATTGCTTGATGCCTCAAAGCAGTGCTGGGACGAAGCGCTCTCTCACGGCGAGAAGCATGGCTACCGCAATTCGCAGGTCACAGTGCTTGCTCCGACGGGAACCATCGGCTTCATGATGGATTGCGACACCACCGGCATTGAGCCTGACCTCGCGCTCATCAAATATAAGAAACTCGTCGGCGGCGGCATGATCAAGATCGTCAACAACACCGTGCCGAGCGCGCTCTTCAAGCTCGGTTACACCCACGAGCAGACCGACGCCATCGTGAGTTACATCGACGCGACCGGAACCATCGAAGGCGCTCCGCACGTGAAAGACGACCACCTCGCCGTATTCGATTGCTCATTCAAGCCGGCCAAGGGCACGCGTTCCATTCAGTACATGGGGCACCTCAAGATGATGGCCGCGGCGCAGCCTTTCATCTCGGGAGCGATCTCGAAGACCGTCAACCTGCCAAACTCCGCGACCGTCGAAGACATTTCCGAAGCCTACATCCAGGCTTGGAAGCTTGGCCTGAAAGCGGTCGCCGTCTATCGCGATGGCTGCAAGCAGTCGCAACCGCTCTCCGCCGCCGGATCGAAGACGGCGAACTCAACCAAAGATGACGCGGCCCGCAACGCCGCCGCTCACGCCTTCGCGCAAGAAGAGAACCTTGAAGCTCCGCCCCGCGCCGTTCGTCACAAGCTCAAAGACGAGCGCATGTCGATCACGCACAAGTTCAATATTGGAGGCCACGAGGGCTACATCATCGTCGGCCTCTACACCAACGGAGAGCCCGGTGAAATCTTCGTCAAGATGGCGAAAGAAGGTTCGACCGTCTCCGGCCTCATGGATAGCTTCGCGCTCGCCGTCTCCATCTCGCTGCAACACGGCGTGCCGCTGCGACTCTTCTGCGAGAAGTTCGCGCACACCCGCTTCGAGCCAAGCGGATGGTCGAGCAATCCCGACATCGGCTTCGCCAAGTCGATCATGGATTACATCTTCCGCTGGCTCCAGTTGCGCTTCATGACCGGGCAGCAGCAATTCCTTTTCGACAACATCCGCCCCCGAGTGCAGCCGATTCCAACGACCGAAGGAACCGGATCTGCCTCCGATTCCGCTCCCATGTCAACAGGAGTCGAGAACCGCGACCAAAGAGTAAGTCAAATCCACGCCGCCGACGCCCTCTCCAGCATGATCGACATGGGAGACGCCCCCAGCTGCCACGTTTGTGGCTCAATCATGGTGCGCAATGGGAGTTGCTACAAGTGCATGAGCTGCGGCAGCACTAGCGGCTGCAGCTAGTCTTGGGGTGCCCCCGCCAAAAAAGGACGCCACGATGGGCACTTAGTGTATATTGCGCTTCGATTTGACGAACGATACACTTCTCGTCATGGAACCCATTCAGAAAACCAAGTGCACGTTTTGTGAACGGCTTGTACTTGGTCCCTCGGACGCGCCTTGGGATACAACACTTGGAGAGACCAAGAATTATGTGATTGTGCCCACAAAGGGATCTCTAGTCTCAGGGTGGGTGCTGGTTGTATCCAAGCGGCATGCTTTGTGCTCGGGGGAACTACCGTTAGGTGACTTTGTCGATCTGCAAGAAGCAATCGGTCTGGCCCGGACAGTCGTAGAGTGTCATTTCGGGGCGGCAACCATTTTCGAACATGGTCCTGCGGTTTCCGGGACATCTCTAGGTTGTGGCATCGACCACCTCCACTTCCATGTGGCACCACTAAGTTTTTCTCTGGTAGAAGCGGTTCGATCGGTTGTTCAAAATGCGCATTGGAGCGCGCTGGAAAATCTTCGTGACCTGGCAACTCTTCACAGATCAGGTATCGGCTACGCCGTGGTTGGTGAACCGGGAAGTCCTATGGTTTGGTTCGAGCCTCCGACAAATATCCGGCAACCCCTGAGACGGGCCATCGCAAACCGATTGGGCATATCCGAGCGCTTCGACTACGCCACACATCCGTATCTCGATAACGTACTTCGCACCGTTGAGCGGGTCACGGTTGGCGTCTGAATGCCACATGGGAGCCATCCGAGCGGCCTAGGTGAGGAGGCGGGATTCGCCCCTGAGGATCTAACCGACGGGCGACAGCCAGGGGATTGGCGTTCTAAGTACGAGCGAGAGGCGTCTAATTATATTTGGCGGGAAGCAACTTACCTTGTTGTCCTGATGTTTGTCTCGCTGTTGATGATGCTGTTCGTGTGGCTCAGATATCCTCAGTACCGCCTACATCTGTCCTCTAGTGAAACTAAAATCTTTTCCAGATATGCATTTGCTGGGCTCAGCGGAGGCCTGGGCGGTGTGCTCTTTGCAATGAAGTGGCTTTATCACACAGTTGCAAAGCGGACATGGCATCTGGATAGGCGGTTATGGCGATACTTGACCCCATTAATCTCTGGCGGTCTAGCCTTTTTTTCGGTGGCTATTGTTCAGTCAGTTTCGGCATTCGATCCGACTATTGTGTCGACAAACACTCGAAGTGCCGCCTTCGGATTTCTCGTCGGTTTCTTTTCGGACAATGCATTGGCCAAACTTGCCGAGGTCGCTGAAACTCTCCTGGGTCGCACCCGGCACCCGTCCAGTGACAGGCGCGATACTAATCATTCATTGGCTCCGCCCAGCCAAGGTACACAATCAGATGGCAACCCTTAGCAATGTTCGGGAGCCCGGCGGTAAACTCACCGGCCTGTTAGATTTGCCGAAGGAATGGGTGCCGGATTTTTTTTCGTTATCTAGTGAACTTCACCGTCGCTATAGTCTCGCCACGTCCTCATTCTCGTCCCTTCACGATCTTCTAGATAATACAGAGACTGCGGAGATTGAATTCCAGCTGGCCAGGTTTGGAGTTCCACTGGAAAATAACTCTCTTATCGTCCGATCTAATGCAGAACATGAGGGGCTCGATGAGCGTGGCTTATTGAAGAGCTTTCGGTGCGAAGGCACGCTGGACGGGGTTCTCGCCGCGGCAAATGCTGTCTTCCAAGCGGCTACAGAAGCGACTTCGGAAAATGCGATCGGGCTGATAGTTCAGGTGTATCGACCCCCCGTTAGCAGTGGATTTTTATCAAACCAGCGGCGAGTGGCGGAGGAACTAAGACGATGGATTTGCGAGATGAGTCCTTCGAAAGACAGCACCGCTGAGACTACTCCAAAGGTTTTTCCGCTTCGAGTCGAACGGCACCGCCCTGCTTCGACCAATGCGCTGCGATGTGAGACGCGTCGCATACTGCTGGAACATCTGCGTGGAGTTGCCAGATATTTTTATGATGGGAAGGCAAGACGGCATCTAGAGTGGGTTTGGGACGGCGAGCGGCTTTGGATCGTCCAGAATGACGAAGCCATTGAGAAAGTGGGTTGCTCGCCAGAACCACCGTCCTTGAAAACCTCGGCTCCATCGCGGAGCCCCAAGTTGCACGTTTTCAGTTTGTTTAAGGCCAACAGAAGCGCTTGGCAAAAACTGCAATGCGTTTCTACATTCAAGTCGGCGGGGTTGCCCACCACATCCCTGTTCACACTAAAGGGCAGGGGCAATATTGATGCTCTGGCGAAAGGAAGAACTCCTAAAGGGCTGATGTCAGATTTAAAAGAATTAACTGCGTTTCCGCTGGTTATTCGCACGGATATACGCGGCAAGACGACGCTCTTCGCGAAGCATACGACAGGACTCACGAATGCGGACAGAGCCCTTGACTTTCTTAGGCGGGCTTCCCGCGACCTAGTCTCGTCGGGCGTGCACGCCGACCGTATTTGTTTCATCGCGCATCGCTTCATTCCAGCTGTTGCATCTGCTTTTTCTCTCGCGACGCCACGCAGTCTGCGTGTTCGAATCGATGCCCTATGGGGACTGCCCGACGGACTCGAGTTTTGTCCACACGACTCATTCGAAATTGAGAAACGAACGGGCGCGAGACTAGCGACTCATATTAGATATAAGCCCACGTTTCTCGCGGCTCTGCCTAGTGAAGAATGGAGCGTCGAACAGCTTGCGCCACCATGGGATTGGAAGCCAGCGCTGGACAGCAGCAGTTTGCGAGATATCGCCCGAGCCAGTGCACGCCTAGCAGATAAACTGGGGAAACCCGTGATCACGATGTGGTTTGCAGGGATCCCGCCCAACTCTGGCCACCCCAAGCTGCTTCCTTGGAGAAGTTTGCCAGGCGACGCCCCAACTCAGATCGGGTCCGCTGTCGGTTCCCACTTTAGATCGCGGCCTTTCCTTGTTAAGAATAAACAGGATCTAGCATCCCTGGAGAAGACACCACCCCAAGCATCGTCGATCGTTTTGCGACCGGATGGCCCGCATCTCCGCGATGAGTCGTTTCTGAAGCATTTAGGCAACGCGGTCAAAAAGCAGGGATTGCGCATCGATCTAGAAGGCAGCCCCCTTTCACATGCCTTTTATATTCTCCAACGCACCGGAGCACAGGTTGCCTGCGTTGATCCAATTAATCCAAAGTCCGTAACACAAAAATTCGCAAAATTGGTACGGGACAGAATACCGGTTCAAATCCGCCGACGTGGGGAACGAGCGGAGACTCTAACGCTGCCCAACGAGGAACTTTTGGATGTACTCAAAACCAAAGTAGTTGAGGAATCCCTCGAGGTCTTAGGGGCAGATTCCGTAGTGGCGCTTCGGGCTGAAATGGCCGACGTATACGAGGTACTTAGGGCTTTGTGTCGAGCTATCAAACAGCCCACAAAGACTCTTGAAAAGGATGCAGCCCGAAAGCGCCGGAAACTTGGTGGATTCGGCAGCGGCATTGTCCTGGTCGAAACCGAAGACACGCCGCTGGTCGCGGTGCGAGGAGAATCAGATCTCTTCGAGCGAAACCGATCCAACATCGCAAATTCCAATAAGTCTGTAGTTGTTGCTGGACGCCTGCCGAAAACACAACAGGATCGATTAATAGTACCCCTAATTCCCGCTGTCCCGAACCGCTTGCGCGGCCCCATCCGCATTTATCTTCGGCAATTGGCCCTGACACTCAAGATTTCGTACAAAGAGAAGGCGGTCGAAATAATTTTCGAGCGAGAGAACCGGTACATTGATGCAGCCCAACTAACCCTCCCTCTGGATACCGCGAAAGACTGATCTTGGAATCGGGAAGCTGACTGCCGAGACGGGTGGCCCGCAGAACCTTAAGCCGCTAGGCCATGCACGACAGCGCACGACCTCCGTCATCCGTCCATCACAACTCCGTCATCCACCCACTTATGCCCGCAAGAGTCGCAAGTCCACTCGAACTTATCTGCAGCCTCATCCTCTGCCACCACGCCATCGAGAACGCGATCCTGAAACACAACGTCCGTCGAATGGCATCTCGGGCAGCGGATGAGTAGTTCGTCGTCCTGCTTGGCTTTTTCACCTTCTGCATCCGGATCATCGGCTGGTTCGTAGTGCCGCATGGTCGGACCGGCCCAGGGCAGTCCGATTTGCATGATCGTTACTTCGACGCCATTTGAAAAGTTTGAGGTTACGGCATCGACTCCGGTGGCCTTCTCCGGCCCCATAAAAAATGGGATGCCCGCCACATCAAGAAGCGATTGCACCTGTAGCGCGTCTCGAAGGCTCCAGACGGTGCAGAGCTTGACCAGCTTGCGATCCTCGTCGTACGACGTACCGTATTCGTACTTCGAAGAACCTTTCAGCTCCGCAGACTCGTGCTCAAAAAATGCGGGGGGAGGCGTGATCGGCTCCGGCGCCTTCTCTCGATTGGCCTCTTCTACTTTAAGGCCGCGGCTCTGGAACTCTCCAGCCAGCGCCTGCTGCGCCAGATCGGTCAGCTCCGCGCGTCCGCCAGCCCTCTCGCCTTCGATGACCAGAAGCTCTTCGTCGCTCATCTGACGATAGCGCTCAGCAATCCGCAGAAATTCGAGTGCAGGGTCGAGTGATTCCACGGCGTCCGCAATAATATACCGCGAGCAACGAGAAGTCTTGAGGACGGATACCCATTCCACGCACTCATCCATCTCGGGACTTTCGACGCGGACACCCACAACTCCCAAAGCGCGGTGACTAACTCGAGTACCAAGCAAGCAATCGCTCAGCCTTCCCCGCTTTCCCATTTCGAAACCGAGCGCCCGCAAACTATCACGAATAACATTGACTTTGCCCTCCGTCTCTAGTTACCGTCGACCTACACACACGAAGAGGGTGCCGGCGCCTGACCTATAACTCCATTGCTACCTAGATTTTGCGCGCATCTCCTTTGGATTGAAAGATCTCGATGCCAGTCCCCGCCTAACCTCATGATTACAAAAGATCAGGGGGAGGGGAGGGGGGAGGGGGTATCTAACCTATGCACCGCAGACGAAAGTCGATCGCGGACGAAAGTCAATCTAAGATGGCTTACCCGAAGTCATGCCGGCACCAGTATCAACGGGGGTGCCCCTCGATAAGAACGAAGGCGGTGTCAAGGGCATAAAAGTCCTAGGCAGTGCCAAGCACCGCTTTTTTGCCGCCAGAGAGGTTGAGGACCAAG
>JAYVCW010000492.1:0-11366 GCA_043749775.1 Acidobacteriaceae bacterium
CCATGTCGCTTGGGGAAAACCCGTTGTAGTTCCAGATCACGCTGACAACCGGAATGTTGATCTCCGGGAAGATGTCGACCGGAGTGCGCGGTACGGTAACGATCGTAAGAATGACGATAAGCATCGCCATCACCACGAAGGTGTAGGGCCGGCGAAGCGCTAATGCAACAATCCACATAGGTTCTCAAGAGGACTGGAGATCATTTTGCGGGAGGCCCCAAGCGCTGCCAGTCCGATTCTAAATGAGATTCAAAACAATACGTTTCGGATTTAAATTATATTACACTGTATCTATGCGGCAAGGCCATGACAGGTCGGAATATCTCATCGCCAGCAGAAACGGGGCTGCCGGAAGCAACAGAGTCAATGGAAATAACCGCACCGCCGAGAGGCGTGCCCCTGGCCGTCCGCGCAGCGAAGAGTCGCAACAGTCAATCTTGCGCAGCACGATCAAGATTCTCAAGCAGGCAGCGGGATTTTCCGACCTGAGTATTGAAGCCATTGCGGCGGACGCGGGCGTCGGCAAAACAACTGTCTATCGTTGGTGGCCTACGAAAGCCGCGTTGGTTGCGGACGCATTCTCGGCGAGCGCCGACCGCGAATTGCAGTTCCCTGACACGGGCAACGTTTGCAGGGATATGAGCTTGCAGATGAAACGTCTGATCCATGTCTTCCGCTCCGATCGCGGCAAGATTGTGGCAGCGCTGCTTGCCGGGGGTCAGTCAGATCCGGAGCTGATCGAAGCCTTCCGCGAACGGTTCTTGTTTCCGCGTCGCAGGCAAGCCTATCGAACGTTGCAACGCGGAATAGACCGAGGCGAGTTGCCGAAAAACAGCGATCTGGACCTTTTGCTCGACTCGCTTTACGGGCCGATATATATGAGATTCTTGATTAGGCATCGCAAGCTCGATGAAGGTTTTGCCGACGAAATTTGTCAACTGGTATTGAAGCCTTCGAATGCGAGGAGTATGCCGCGCCCGATACGTCGCGCAGTACGATAAAACCTACTACGGGCCAACCCATCCAGATGTTCGCTTAAAGCGTTTGGATTTATAAACTTACCGTTCACCTATCGATTTTCCCCAGTCGCTGGCCCCAGTTGCGCATTTCCGTAAAAAAGGGCTAGAATCGAAATACGACTGAATCAGTCGGATTTGCATTCGACCATACGACTCCGGAACTTGCTGATGTTAAGACTCACCAAAAAAGCGGACTACGGCCTGATGGCGATGAAGCATTTGGCAGAAAATGCTGCTGCGGGCGCCTGTAGCGCAAAAGATATTGCCGAGGCCTACGGCATCCCGCAAGAGGCGCTAGCTAAGATTTTGCAGCGCCTGGCAAAAATCGGCTTGGTCCGATCGCAGCACGGGGTAAACGGTGGCTATATGCTGACGGCCGATCCGAAAACGATCTCGGCATTTGAAGTAATCAAAGCCATCGATGGACCGCTTTTTATCACATCATGCATCACTGTTCGGGGAGAATGCGGTCAGAGCGAGCGCTGCACGATTCGAGAGCCGCTTCGAAAAGTGAATGAAAGCATCGAGCAAGTGTTAAGAAACATCAAAATTTCTCAGATGCAGGAAGAGCCTGAAATCTTAAGCGTGAACGAGAGCATCGCGAACCACCCAGACGGCAGGAAGTTTGAGCAGAAGAAACTTGAGCTCAAGCGGCAAGAGCTCATAACGATTTCGTAGTGCGGATTCGTAGTGATCAGTAGTGATATCGCTTAGCGGTGCCTAGCGGCACATTAACATCCGCCCCGTTTGGGGCCCGAGGAACTAAGGAGATTGTGACCATGAGCACGAACGGCAAGAAGACCGACCAGGACTACAGTCAACGCAATGTCCCCGCAGGGATCAAACTTCCGATCTACATGGACAACCATGCGACTACTCCCATGGATCCGCGGGTGCTCGAAGAAATGCTGCCTTTCTTCATGGAGAATTTTGGTAATCCGGCCAGCCGCAACCATCCTTTCGGATGGGCCGCTGAAGAGGCCGTGGAACTCTCGCGTGAGCGCATTGCGAAACTGATCGGTGCAAGTCCGAAAGAAATCATCTTCACCTCGGGTGCGACCGAGAGCGACAACCTGGCAATCAAAGGTGTTGCGGAGATGTACCGCGAAAAAGGAAATCATGTCATCACCGCGGTAACCGAGCACAAAGCCGTCCTCGATACCTGCAAGCATCTCGAGAAACTCGGCTTCCGCGTCACCTACCTGGCTGTCCAAAAGGATGGGCTGGTTGATCTCGACGACCTGAAGCGCGCCATGGACGATAAGACGATTCTGGTGACGATCATGGCCGCAAACAACGAAATCGGGGTGCTGCAGCCAATCTCCGAAATCGGCAAACTATGTCGCGAGCGAGGCGTGCTCTTTCACACCGACGCGGTGCAGGCTATCGGCAAGGTTCCGATAGACGTGAACAAAATGAATATCGACCTTGCCTCGATCACGGCGCACAAGCTCTATGGGCCGAAGGGTGCGGGCGCTCTCTATGTACGCCGTAAGAATCCGCGCGTACAGATTGTCCCGCTTATCGATGGAGGCGGACACGAGCGTGGCATGCGTTCCGGAACTTTGAACGTCCCGGGCATTGTTGGCCTCGGCAAGGCCTGCGACATCGCACAGAAAGAGATGGAACAGGAATCGCGCAAGATGGCAGGTATGCGCGATCGATTGAAGCAGAGCATAATGAGCCGTCTCGATGAGGTCTACGTCAATGGCTCGGAGGAGCATCGACTGCCGGGCAACCTCAACATCAGTTTTGCCTATGTCGAAGGCGAGTCACTCTTGATGGGCATCAACGACATTGCAGTTTCTAGCGGTTCGGCATGCACCTCCGCGACGCTTGAGCCATCTTATGTACTGAAAGCTCTTGGAACCGGAGATGACCTGGCGCATAGTTCGATTCGCTTCGGTATTGGCCGCTTTAATACCGACGCCGAAGTTGATTACATCGGCGATCGCCTGGTAGAAACCGTCCTCCGCCTGCGCGAGCTTTCGCCTCTCTACGAAATGGCGAAAGAAGGCGTAGATCTCAAGAGTGTGAAGTGGGCAGCAGAGGCGCACTAAAGCAAGAGAGCATTAAAAAGCTGTTAGCGGGCGCAATTTGTTGATGTGCTGAATTAGGCAAAGAGATTTTGAATTAGAGATTCGTAGCATTCGTATCAGGGCATCGCTTTGGCGATGCTGCAGTTCGAGAAATAAAACTCCCCCTTTAGGGGCCGCATTTTAAGGAGACCCAATGTCATACAGCGATAAAGTAATCGACCATTACAACAACCCACGCAACGTCGGCTCCATGGATAAAAAAGATTCCGACGTGGGCACCGGCTTGGTTGGCGCTCCCGAATGCGGCGACGTCATGAAGCTGCAGATCAAAGTCAACCCGCAGACCAATGTCATCGAAGACGCGAAGTTCAAAACCTTCGGCTGCGGTTCTGCGATCGCATCTTCCTCGCTCGCGACCGAATGGGTCAAAGGTAAGACGATTGACGAAGCGCTCGCGATTAAGAACACCGAGATCGTGAAAGAATTGGCCCTGCCGCCGGTAAAGATTCACTGCTCCGTGCTGGCTGAAGACGCGATCCGCGCCGCGATTGGCGATTGGCGTAAGAAGCAGGAATCAGCGAAGCCAGAAACCGTACAGGCAGCTCAATAATTTCTGTACAGACGGGGTAACGTTCGAGTGTAGCTGCCCCGCCTTGCGCCGCTTGCCGCGATCGCACTTTGGGCGAGAGACGTGGCGAACCGACGTCTACAAATAGAGCTACAAATGGAACAGACAGTAAAACTCGGAGCGGAGCAATCCTCGATAGAGGCAGTGACGAAACCTGCGCCGCCGAAGGCTCCGGCCAAAGGCATTCAGGTTACGGACAAGGCGCTCGGACGAATCCGTTCCGCAATGGCGAAAGAAAATGTCTCGCCTGATGCCGGCGGCTTGCGTTTGGGTGTGCAAGGCGGGGGATGTTCCGGATTGAGCTATAACATCCGTTTCGATTCGAATCCGCGCGAACGTGATCGGGTCTTTCAGTTCGGAGACGTGCGAGTGTTTGTCGACCCCAAATCATTCATCTATTTGCACGGGATGATCCTCGATTACAACGAAACGTTGATGCAACAAGGTTTCGTTTTTGTGAATCCGAACTCGACGAAATCGTGCGGTTGCGGCAGTTCGTTTTCATAAATTTGCGAGTGTGGCGCGGGCGCCCTCGCCTGCGGGAAGTCTGCCGAGAATCAAACGTGGGGCGGGCGAAGCGCTCGCCCTAAATTGTTTATGGCAAATGCAGAATCCAAATTGTCGCTAGTTGCGCCGCCGGGCGCAATGCTCCAGGCCAACCTGGAAGCAACGCCCTCCTGCTGGTCGTGCGGAGAAATGCGTGCACAGCATTTTTGCCATTCGTGCGGCAAAGTGCAACCGCCATCCCCAGTCGACTACTTTGAGTTCTTTGCATTTCCACGCAAGCTCGATTTGGATACTTCGGCTCTAGAAAAGGAATTTTACGCATTGAGCCGCAAACTTCACCCCGACGTGTTTGGGCAGGCGGAAGACAAGGAGCGTTCGTGGAGTCTGGAGCAGAGTTCAAGGCTCAACGACGCCTATCGGACGCTGAAAGATCCGATCAAGCGCACCGAATATCTTTTAAAGCTCGAGGGTGTGGAACTGGAAGAGCAATCGAAGCAGGCCACGGAAAAAGCTCGCGCATCAGGCGATTTGAAGAAGCAGGTTGTTCCGCCTGATCTTTTGGAAGAAGTTTTCGAACTGAACATGCATCTCGAAGAATTGCGGGCGCAAAAAAAGCTGGGCGAAGACGATCCTGCGTTGCTTGAAGAGATTGGCAAGGCCAAACTTTCGCTGGAAGAAAAGCACGACGCGCTGGTGGATGAACTGAAGGCGGAGTGGAAAAAATGGGACCAGTTGGCAGATGGCGCGAATAACTTGGCCAGCGATCCCGATCGCCGCAAGATCCTCGACAAAATGGTCGACGTGCTCAATCGCAGAAACTACGTGCGAAATCTGGTTCGAAACGTGAATGAGGCAATCGAATAGCGGTCCGCCCAACTACCAATTTCAAGTTTGATTTAAAAATGGCTATTGATTACATCGTCGGAATCGATCTTGGCACTACGAACTCTCTCGTGGCGTACATGCAGGGTGATGCGCCTGCCGTCATTCCCGGGGAAGACGGCATCAATCTAGTTCCGTCGGTCGTGGCGCTCGACGAAAAGAGCCAGATTGTGGTCGGCAATGCCGCTCGCAAATATCTGATCGAAACTCCTGAGCGCGCAGTTTATTCGGTAAAACGCCTGATGGGGCGAGGGGTTGAGGACATTCAAGATGAACTGAAACTTTTCCCGTTCCGCTTGGCGGATGACATTCAGCCGGGTGAAGTGCTCCGCATCGCCATCGGCAACCGCACCTATAATCCGCCCGAGATTTCAGCCCTCGTGCTGCGCCAATTGAAGCGTAATGCCGAACGCTTTTTCGGGGTGCAAGTGACGAAGGCGGTTGTGACCGTCCCCGCATATTTTAACGACGCACAACGTCAAGCGACGAAAGATGCCGGGCGAATCGCCGGGCTCAATGTTCTGCGCCTGGTCAACGAACCAACCGCGGCATCGCTCGCTTACGGCCTCGACAAGAAGAAGAATGGCGTCATCGTGGTCTACGACCTGGGCGGCGGAACCTTCGACATTTCGATTCTTAAATTGCATGACGGGATTTTTGAAGTTGTGGCAACCAACGGGGATACCCACCTCGGCGGCGACGATATCGATAATCTCCTGATTGCCATCGCGCTCGACGACATTCGAGGAGACCTTGGGCTTGATCTCAGCCGCAACGGGGAAGCTGTGGCGCGAATTCGGAAAGCGGTAATTGAGGCGAAGATTGCGCTCTCCTCCGAGGCGTCCGCGAAGCTCGAAGTCGATTTGCCGGCAGGAAAAAAATATCGGCGCGAAATCTCGCGCGACGGTTTTGAACAAATGATCAGACCCATCATCGATCGAACCGTCGGTCCGTGTAAGCAGGCGTTGAAGGACGCAGGTCTCAAACCGTCGCAGATCGATGAAGTCGTGCTCGTCGGTGGATCGACGCGCATCCCCAGGGTACGAACTCTGGTGAAAGAACTTTTCGATCGCGAGCCGCATACCGAACTGAATCCCGACGAAGTTGTAGCGCTCGGTGCCGCGGTGCAGGCAAACATTCTTGGCGGCGGCTCGGAGATCACGAAAGACATGCTGCTGCTCGACGTGACGCCGTTGTCGCTTGGGATTGAAGTTGCGGGTGGCGTGACCGACAAAATTATTTTGCGTAATTCGACCGTACCCGCATCGGCGACACAACATTACACAACTCAAGTCGATGGACAGACTAACGTCGCGATTCACGTGCTGCAAGGCGAGAGGGAACTAGCGCGCGATTGCCGTTCACTCGCGCGTTTCGATTTGAAGGGCATTCCCCCGATGACCGCGGGCCTTCCACGCATCGAAGTTAGATTCCTGATCGATGCAAATGGCATTTTGCGCGTTTCCGCACGCGAGCAACGCAGCGGGAAAGAATCGGAAATCGATGTCCAACCCACGTACGGTCTTTCCGACGAGCAGGTCGAGACAATGCTGCTCGAGTCGTTTGATTACGCGGAAGAGGATTTCCGCCAGCGTCAGGTGATTGAGGCGCGCAGAGAGGCTGAAACCATTCTCGGTGCTCTCGTAAAAGCGAAGAAGAGCGAGGCGTGGCACGACCTTTCGAGTGAAGAGCGGCAGAACGCCGAGACGCTGGAGAAGCGCCTTATTAGTGCGAAAGCCGGCGATGATTACCACGCCATCCGCGACGGCATTGACACCCTAAACACGGGGACTATGCGCCTGGCTGAATTAATGATGGACACGGCGGTGTCAGCCGCGCTCAAGGGTAAAAATATGGACGAACAGGATCACGAGGACGGTCCGCATGCGGGCCATCCCATGGCGAAGGCAGATTTCGAATAATTTCAGATTTTCAGAAACGGGGTTCAAATGTCAGACGACAAAACGCAAGGGGCCGGGGCTGCGACCGTCGATGCTCCCGGTGAAAATACGGTTGAAGTTACGTTTCTTCCTGAAGGCAAAACGGTGACCTTCGAGCATGGCAAGTTGAAGTATAAAGATCACGGCAAGCCCGAGTCGCTGCTCGACGTCGCCTTGAATTATGGCATTCGTCTCGATCACGCGTGCGGCGGTAACTGCGCCTGCACCACCTGCCACATCTGGGTGAAAGAGGGCGCCGATCTGATCTCCGAGATGGAAGACGACGAAGCCGACAAACTCGACATGGCGGCCGACCTCAAGCTAAACTCGCGCCTCGGGTGCCAGACCGTGATCACGAAGCCGGGCAAACTTGTAGTCGAGATTCCTGCGTGGAATCGGAATTACGTCTCAGAAGAGCACTAGGGGCGGTTTGTAGCTACGGCCTCTTAGCTTCTGGCTTTCAGGCCCGAGATATCAAAATTTTTCACGATTAAGCATCAGGAGTTTTCATGCCAAAGCAACTTGACTGGAGCGATGCCGAAGACATCGGAGTATTGCTTTCTGAGGAATATCCGAAGCTCGATCCGTTGGCGGTTCGCTTTACTGACCTTCACAAATATGTCGTGGCGTTGCCTGACTTCAAAGATGATCCGGCGAAGTCAAACGAGTCGAAGTTAGAAGCGATTCAGATGGCTTGGCACGCCGAGGTTCTCGACCGGACGCAGGGGTAAGGCGCATCGTGGCCGGGTAGTTCAGAAGTAAAGGTCACTTGGCGGCCACGGGGGTCGCTATATCTTCGACTCGCGCGTCCCGCAAAAACTTTGCCGCCTCTTCCGGCGGCGTCGGATTAATGTAGAAGCCCGTTCCCCATTCAAAGCCCGCCGTTTTAGTCAGCTTCGGAATGAACTCGATATGCCAGTGATAGTACTCGTTGGCCGGGTCTTGAGCGGGCGAGGTGTGCACGACTAAATTGTACGGCGGGTTATCGAGCACCCGGTCTGCCTTCATCAGAAGCAACTTCAGTGCTTTCGCTAAATTCTCAAACATGTGCGATGAAGAATTTTCAAATGCCGACTCGTGACGTTTAGGAAGAATCCAGGTTTCAAAAGGGAATCGCGGCGCATAGGGCGCGAGCGTGATGAAGTCTTCGTTCTCGGCGACTACGCGAGTGCCGCTATCGATCTCCTGCCGGATCGCATCGCAAAAAACGCAGCGTTCTTTATAAATGTAGTACTGCTTCGCTCCCTGCAGTTCCTCGACCACGTAAATCGGCACAATCGGCAACGCAATAATCTGGGAGTGCGAATGCTCGAGCGACGCCCCCGCTGCCTCTCCATGGTTCTTGAAAATCAAAATATATTTGAAGCGCCGGTCTTTCTTCAGATCAAGAATGCGATCGCGAAAAGCCCACAGCACGTCCTCAATTTTCTTAGCCGGCAGTGAGGCGAGAGTGGCGTTGTGGTCGGAAGTCTCGATTACAACCTCATGCGCTCCAATGCCGTTCATTTTGTCGAACATCCCCTCGGCCTGTTTGTTCAACACGCCCTCAATACCTAGGGCGGGGAACTTATTCGGAATGACGCGCACCGTCCATCCCGGGCCATCTTTCACTGCCGGGTGCCCGTTGTTGTTGGGGCGATAAGCGAGAATTTCTGACGGAGTCTTATTCTCCTGCCCGTAACAAAACGGGCAGAAGCCGCCCTTGATCTTGACCACGTCGCGCGCAAAATCGGTTGGCCGCTTGGCGCGGTCGGTAGAAATAATCACCCACCGTCCCACGATGGGATCTTTTCTCAATTCCGGCAAATATCAGATCCTTTCAGTGCGGACTTTATCGTCGTTGTGAAGATTTCCGATTGTACGACAACGAAAAAGCATTTTGAAACAACTCGAACGAAGGGCCGTGCTTCTTTGAGGTGTGATTGCCGCCGTCGTAATAAATCGAGACAATGTCGAACCGCGACTGGCATCCGTCCGGCATCAGATGCAGAAAGTCGCGGGCAACGAGCGACAGCTCCCGCTGTTTATCGCGGTTGACAGCGGATTCGGCGGTTGCCAAGCCGCGCGAAGTGCGAGTCTTCACCTCGATAAAACATAAAACGTCATGGTCCCAGCCCACGAGATCCAGCTCTCCGCGATGATGAGGCGAGCGGAAATTCCGTGCAATCATGGTGTAACCGCTTCGGCGCAGAAAAAAATAAGCGTCTTCTTCGCCGCGGCGTCCAGTTCGCAAATGTTCCGGAATTTCTCCCGGAGGAAGCGTGCTTGACGCCAACCAATCCAGGATGCGAAGTGTGGCTTGAGTTAAGCGTCCAGCGAGCATGGGTAACTCCGCTATCACTGTAAGGGCCAAGACACCGCGCTTATGTGATGCCAGTCACCGTCGGTCCGGTCGTTTTGTTCGCTACTTGAAATACAACAAAAATTGTCATCCTAAGCAAATCGGAGGGCCTATGCGATCGCCGGCAGCATGCGGGTCCGGAAAGTTGCATAGGGCCGTCAGCTTCGCTCAGGATGACATCGCGAGTGGTGACTATCGAATTATGAGTCAGCGGTCACTGCATCGCCGACGTGGATCGTGCCATTGGTCAAGATTTGCGCTCGCAACCCGCCGCGATGCAATAAGCCTTTGATCAATTTCTTCCCGGTGAGCTTCTGCAAATGTTCGCAAGGCTCGCACAACCGGATGCCGCGAATGCGCACATCGCCGATAGAAAAGTCTTTTCCGACCAAATGATTGAGCGCAACATCGCGAGTCACGATGTTCCGGCGAGCGTCGCCAGTGGCGAGTTCAACTTTGTAATCGCGATGCAGCGCTTCAATCGCCTCTGCTTCGATCAGGGTTAACTCGTAGTCCGGCTCAGGCTTATAAAAGGTGCCGGTTCTGGCAGCGTAGCGATCGCCCTGAAGCCCTCCCCCGGGGAGGGCCACCACTTCTTCGACCGACTGAGCGGTGGCCCTCGCGGCGGGGGCGATGTGGATCGATTCTACTTTTCCCTTTGGCATGCTTGACACCTCCGGTGATGAAGCTGATTAAGCTTTCGGGTTCGCTTCCAACGCGGCGATCGATTCTTCTAAGACGTCGACAGCAACGTCGGCTTCTTCTTTGGTCACGACGAGTCCAGGAGCGATGCGTACTGTGCTTGGTCCGCAACCTAACAGGAGAACGCCGCGCTCGAAAGCCAATTCAATAATGCGATCGCGTTCGGTGGATCCATACTCTCGTGTCTTTTGATCTTTTACGATCTCGACTCCAATCATCAGTCCGAGGCCACGAACATCGCCGACGAGCTTGTGTTTTGTTGGCCAATCCGCCATGCGCTTGCGCATGTGGTCGCCAACTTCCTGCGAATTCCTGAGCAGGCCTTCTTTCTCAATGACGTCGAGCGTAGCGAGAGCAGCGGCGATGCATACAGGATTTCCGCCGAAAGTTGAAGCGTGCGAGCCCGGAATCCAGTCCATGATGTCGGCCTTGCTCATGGTCACACCGAGAGGCATGCCCGAGGCGATGCCCTTCGCCATGCAAACGATGTCGGGCTGCACACCGGAGTGCTCTACCGCAAACCATTTCCCGGTACGGCCGATTCCGCTCTGCACTTCATCGACTACGAGCAGAATGCCGTGCTGGTCGCAGATGCGGCGCAGCTCCTTCATGAAGACGCTGGGAGCAACGACGTAACCGCCTTCGCCCTGCACCGGTTCGACAAAAATTGCAGCCACTTCTTCAGGCGCAAGAATCGTCTTGAAAAGTTTTTCTTCAATATAGCGCGCGCAGCCAAGCGCGAAGGCTTCAGCCTCTTGCGGGCCGCCGGAGCATCCGCGATACACGTCGGGATAACGGATGTGCGTCACCCCCGGAACCATGGGAGAGAAGCGGCGCTTCTGTTGCGGCTTTGAAGCGGTAAGCGAGAGCGCACCCATGGTGCGTCCGTGAAACGCGCCCAGAAACGCGATCACCTGCTGGCGCTTGGTGTGGTAGCGTGCGAGTTTCAGAGCGCACTCGACCGCCTCCGCGCCCGAGTTCCCATAATAAATTCGATGCGGACCCGGCATGGGAGCGATCTTCGAGAGCCGCTCGGCGAGTGTCACCATGCTCTCGTAGTAAAAATCGGTGCCCGACATATGAATCAATTCTGCGGCCTGCTTCTGAATGGCGGAGACGACTTCCGGATGGCAATGGCCGGTTGAAGTCACCGCGATACCGGCGGAAAAATCGTAGAACTCGTTGCCATCGACGTCTTCAATCACGATCCCGCGGCCGCGCTTGGCAACCAGCGGATAGGATCGCGTGTAAGACGGCGAAATGAATTTGTCATCACCGGCAATGATGCGTTTTGCGTTGGGGCCAGGA
>JAYVCW010000493.1:0-8474 GCA_043749775.1 Acidobacteriaceae bacterium
CTGCGCTTCGCTGTGCTGACTCTTCGACATGCCTCGTCCCCTTTCCGCAATCTGAAATCATACTCAGCCGCATGCGGATTTAAGGGAGCAGATCACTGCCATACGTTATTCAGCCCCTTGCTTGGATCTTTAACTTCTGGGGAGACAAAAAAGAAGGCCTCTACGCATGCAACACCTCCGCGCAGGGGAAGACCTTAATTATAAGACCCGGTTCAAGAAATTGAGGGATAAAGTCGACAAGAGAGCTTTTGCTTCAATTCTAAGAATCCGTCGCCAGCGTTCTTGCCTTTTGGCCGACGCGAGGAACTGCACTGGATACGACCTCTGGCATACGGACTAAAGGCCCGATTAGCTTACTCGTCAACGCTGGCGATGAGCAAATTAATCCACATTCGCCCACTTCCTTGGCGAAGCCGACGTGTTGGCGTTTGGAATTTTTGACGTGCCGTGCCCAGCGATGGCGCAGGGCCCCACGAGGCCTCGCTTCCTAAATACGTGAACGAACATCTCCACGCACATCACAGCGTGGTCGTCGTGCCGTTCTGTAGTTCACAGCCTTCGTTGCATGTTCACTTCTGACGTAGCATCGCCGCTGATGTTCCCTATCCAAGCCATTGCGGCTGCCCGATGCGAGTGATTCAGCTTTTGCCGATTCGATAGCCAAACCGTGAGACGTCCAGACTCGCGGGCGGAGTGTCGGCAGCCCTTCCTTTTCAAAATTAGGGAAGAAGTTCCCGTAATCCTTTGAGGAGCGTCTATACATTTAATGAGCCTAGTTTCGACCGAGGAGAGCGAAGTTCAGGCAGCAGCGGTACATCATCAAGTCTAGAATAGTGTTCGCCATGTCGATCAATCGCCGCGAATTAATCTCCCGCCTCGCCGTCGTATCCGTTGCTGCAGCTTTCCCTTGCCTGGGTCTCTCTGAGGGGTCCGCCCCTGGCCTGCGCATCAACGCGGATCGCCTGCGGGAGAGTCTGGAGACCCGGACATGTCACCCATTGCCTCACCCCACTCTAAGAAAATCAGGGCGCTGGCGACGATACCGCTTGCCGGCGGTACTCCGCGTTCCTGCGCGCAGGAAGGTTTGTCTGTAGGCGTTGCTCCCAGAATTCCGTCGCGAAAGCTGACGTGCCCGAGTAATCTGTCTGCGGAGAATGGATGGGGCCGCTCCGGTCAGGTTGGGTACCGGCGAACCGCAGGCCCTTTCACCCGATGGCAAATGGGTGCTCGGGTTCATTGACTCGGCTCCCACTCAGGTAGTGTTGTACCCCACAGGCGTTGGGCAGCCCCGAAGCTTGCCAGGAGGGAACCTTCTGCACCAGCTTGGTGCCTTCTTCGCGGACGGGAAAAGGATTCTCCTGGTGGCCGCTGAAGCCAACCACAGTCCGCGTACTTACGTCCAGGATTTGCGGTCCGGCAAGCTGCAACCACTCACCCCGGAAGGGATTATGGGTAAGTTGCTATCGCCGGATGAAAGGTTCCTGGTTGTCAGCAACTGCCAGCACGAATGGTTCCTGTATTCGCTCGAGAATGGCAAAATGCAGACTATTCCCGGGATTGAGGAAGAGGAAACTCCGATCCGATTCACTTCCGACGGCAAGGCTCTATTTACGTCTCTCCCTAGGAATCCCGAAGCGTTCATCTACCGCGTAGAGGTTGTGACCGTCAGCCTATGGATGCCATTCCCAGCGATCGGAAGAGCGAGATTAAAACTCTTTCCCAATACGCTCCCTATTTGGCTCAAGATTCCATTGTGCCTGTCCCAAACTTCAATGTGATCGATGGAAGCGCCAAGCTCTGAAGCCGCGCCTCGCACAAGCACGGAAGGGCCTTGAATTGATCCGGCCGCAGGCGAGTCGATTTCTACACTGCCCGCCTTCGGCCCGAAAACATCGGCCATGTCTGTGGCACTTGCCGACCACCCTGGGTAGGTGGAGATTCCCAAAACGTCGAGCATGGTGCGCAGCGTATTTTGGTGCGTATAGGGCGCGCTGGCAACGTAGCCAAGCTTAATATTCGGTCCGATGAACGCTGTATAGACTTTTCCCGGGCCGTCGCCATCGCCATTGTCGAAGGTAACGATAATCAGCCCGCTGCCGCCCACCTTGAAATCAGGCAAGTTGAGAACGGGAGCGAGATTATTTTGTAGGAAGTTATCGGCGCTTGTAACAGCAGTGGAAGAGCAGCTTTCATGGGCATCCCAACAGCCGTCGGGAACAATGATAGAAAAGCGCGGTAAAGCATTTTGCGCCACGTCAATTTCAAATTGCTCCAAATCGACAACGTTTCCTTGCGAGCCCGACACATTGTTAAGAATTTCGTCATACCAAACGGCGGCATTGTGACGCGCGTAGTAGTGCGTGTAGGGCGGTTGATTTGGGGTGTTGAAGTCTGGAACATTCACATTGCCGCCGGCATTCAGATAATTCTGGACATACACTTTCCATGAAATTCCGGAGTTGTTCATCAAGTGGAAAATATTCTCGTCGGTAATCGGGTCTTTGGTTCCAGTCGACACGCAGGCGCTGTTCATGTAACAGCTGTTGCCGTTACAAAAAAAGTTGTGCGTTCCCGGAGCGAGAGTGCATGAAGGAGCCCCACCGCATTGGTAGCTCGACTCGCAACTGCCAGATGCCAAATACAGATATTCGAGCAGCGACCCGCCGACCTCGGTCACGTAATTATTGGCAAAAGCATACTTGTTGCCCTGGCTAACCAGCCACGGCATCCCGGTCGGATAGACGGTATTAAATGAAGTGTTCTCGTCAATCACCAACACCACGTGTTGCGCCAAGGGAACAACTTGCGCCGCGGCGTTTGCCATCAACATGACAAATAGCGCTGCACTATAACCGAATCGGATCAACAATCTGCGCGAGAGAGAGCGTTCCATAGCGGCAGACGAGGCTCTCCCATTCAATTGCTTGTCAACATTCATGATGTCCTTTCACACGATTTCGACATTCGGACGAATGCCGAGAAACTCAAGTTCTAAGAAGAGATTAGTAATGTTCGGGGCCGCGAAATTTTCCCCGAGTTGCGCCGATCATAAATCAGAGACCGGCGGACACAACGTTAAACGTTGGTTAAATGTACGAAATACTCGAAATGTTTCCCAAGATGAGAAGCGCGCTGAGCGTAATCGTAAGACTCTCCTTTAGGAGATTCGACGGAGCTTCGGACGAACAATCATCGCTGGCCATGACGTGTGAGAATGTTGAAATGACCGCCGCTTCTCACCGCGCCCTTCCCGACTTTCTATATGGCACCGCCTGGAAAGAAGAACGAACCGCGACTCTCACCGCTCTCGCAATTCGCACCGGCTTTCGTGCCATCGACACGGCCAATCAGCGCAAACATTATTTCGAAGCAGGAGTCGGTCAGGGGTTGGCGGATGTCTACCGCGAAGGCATAGTCAAACGCGAAGATCTTTTCCTGCAAACGAAATTCACCTATCAGCGCGGGCAGGATCATCGACTGCCCTACGATCGTGATGCCCGGCTATCGACTCAGGTAGCGCAATCGCTCGCAGGCTCGCTTCAACATCTCGCGACCGACCACATCGACAGCTTTGTGCTGCACGGGCCATCCTCTAACTATGACTGGACAAACGATGACGCGGAGGTGTGGGAGGCGATGCGTAAAGCGCGTGATGACGGGCGCGCTCGGCTATTAGGGGTGAGCAATGTAGCCCTCGCTCAACTCGAGCAACTAAAGAAGAATGGCGACGAACTGCCCACTTTCGTGCAGAACCGCTGCTATGCCCGCCTCGGCTGGGATCGCGGCGTGCGTGACTTTTGCCGTGAGCACAAAATTATTTATCAGGGGTTTTCATTGCTTACTGCAAATCAGGATCTAGTGAATCACCCGGTAATCGGCGGGATGGCAGAAAGCCTGGGTGCGACACCGGCACAGCTCATCTTTACCTTTGCGCTTGCGATCGGAATCCTACCGCTGACTGGCACGACGAGCGCCGACCACATGAAGGAAGATTTGGCCAGCCGGGAATTATCTTTGCCGCCTCAGATGGTTTCTGCAATCGAGTCATCCGCGGGATGACGTGCTCAGCCTAAAACCTGACGCTACCTACTGGAGGTAATCGCCTCGCGTTCGCCAACCTGCTGGCGCCACATCGCGTAGTAGAGGCCCTTCTGGTCGACAAGTTCCGAGTGCCGTCCGTACTCAACAATATGGCCGCGCTCCAGAACATAAATGCGATCGGCGTGCATGATGGTCGAGAGGCGATGCGCGATCAGAATTGTGATCGCTTCTTGATTGGTTGCCACTTCGCGAATGGTGCGGCTGATTTCTTCTTCGGTCAGCGAATCAAGCGAAGATGTAGCTTCGTCGAACACCAATAATTGCGGATGTCGCAGCAGCGCGCGCGCAATCGAAAGTCGCTGCTTTTCTCCACCAGAGACTTTCACCCCGCCTTCGCCGATGAGAGTGTCGAGTCCGCGATCCGCCCGCGACAACAGGCTGTGCGCCGCCGACTGTTCCAAAACCCGCATACACTCCGCATCCGTCGCGTGCGGATTCACGAACAGTAAATTCTCGCGGATCGAACCTGAAAAGAGCTGAGTATCCTGAGTAACGAAACCGATTTTCTCGCGAAGAATATCGAGATCAAGCCGATCCGCAGGGATGCCGTTATAAAGAATTTCGCCCGCCTTCGGCGCGTACAAACCCACGAGCAATTTCACCAGCGTCGATTTTCCCGCCCCAGAAGGCCCGACGAAGGCAATCGTATCTCCGCGCGCGGCGCTGAACCCGATTCCATCAAGAGCGAGCGCGGTCGAACTATGATGCTGAAAACTGACGCGGTCAAACTGCAGCGTCATCAACTCGTCCACTGCTTCCGGCGACACCGGCTTCGGATCGCGAGGCGTATCGAGAATTGCCTGAAAGTTCTGCAGTGAAACTTCCGTCTCCCGATAGATGTTGATGACGTTCCCCAACTCCTGAAGCGGAGTAAAAATGAAAAACGAATAAATCATGAGCGAAAAAAACTGGCCGATTGTGATCTCTTGCCGGAAGATCAGGAACAACATCAGAAACAAAATGCTGGTGCGCAGGGCGTTGACCGCGGTCCCCTGGATAAAACTCAGGCTGCGCAAATATTTAACTTTTTTCAGTTCGAGCCTGAGAATTTTCCCGGTAATCCCGTTGAGCCTCAGGACTTCCTGTTGCGCAAGACCCAAACTTTTCACCAACTCAATATTGCGCAGCGATTCCGTTGTCGAACCGGCCAGAGCCGTAGTCTCGGCGACAATCGTCTTCTGCATCTTCTTAATACGTTTACTGAGGACGGAGCTGATCACCCCAAGCAGAGGGACGGTCAACAGAAACGCCGGGGCGATCGCCCAATGGACGCGGAAGGCGTAAATCATTACAAAAATAATTCCGATCAGAGAAATAAAGAGGGTATTAATCGCTGCGGTAATGAAACGCTCGACGTCGCTGCGAACTTTTTGTAGCTTGCCTAAAGTTTCGCCGCTTCGCTGATCTTCGAAGACCTGATACGGCAGATCGAGCGAATGCCGAATACCGTCCGAGTACATCTTTGCGCCGAGCCGCTGCACGATTACGTTGACAAAATAGTCCTGAAAATTCTTGGCGACTCGCGACACGAACGCCACGCCGACCGCAGCCAGCAACAGCAATCCCGCCCCGCGGATAAACTGCCCTTGCGTGTACTGGTGATATTTTGTGGCGTAGCTGTCAATGACATGGCGAAAGATAAGCGGGTCGAGCAGAGAAAAAATCTGGTTCGTGGCAGCCAGCAAGAGTGCTGCGCCAAACAGCTTCCAATATTGCTTTGCATATTGATACAGAAGATTCATAGGCGGAGGCCCACGCAAATAATGGTTGCGCGAGCAATGCAATTTAGATGGTGTAGTGTCGCTTTCGATTCAAGCCACGGCCCGAGTCGGTAACGGGCCAGGCAGCCCGTTTCCGCGTCAAAATTAAGCGGTTCCTGTGTTCGCAAGAGCTTCGGCGGCTTCCCATGTGGTGGCAAAGGTCATAAAGAAATCGCCCACCCGCGTAACATCCATCACTTTGCGGACACGAGGGCTAATGCCGGTCAAAATCAGGCATCGGCCGTGCTTCTGGTGTGAAACGTAGGCAGTTACTAATGATCCCAGGCCAACCGAGTCGATAAAGGGAACGTCGGAAAAATCCAGTATGAGTCTATCGGCGCTTTCATGGTGCACCGCGCGCTCAAATTTGGGTGCCGTCTCAACCGTTATTGGGCCGCGCAGCATGAGGATTCTCTGGTCGTCGGCGACTCCGTCGTAACGCTCCACGCTCAGTTCTCTTGGGCCCATGGCGGGGATTGTAGGCCCCGCGGGGCGTCGTGTCATCCAGAGAATTGTCTTTCTTGATCTTTCTGTCTTTCTTGATCTTGATCTTTTTGGTACCAAATTGCCCAATGTCCCGCTTGGGCCGCACCTGAAAGTAGCGGGAATTCATCGCCCAGCCTTCCATTTAAACCCTTCCATATAAACTATATGCATGAACCAACTCAACGCCTTGTCCCGCGCCGCTTCCTCCTATCTTCGCTCCGCCATGCACCAACCGATTCAATGGCATGAGTTTGGAGAGGAAGCCTTCGCGGCCGCCCGGGCGGCTGATAAGCCTCTGCTGCTGGATATTGGCGCCGTCTGGTGCCATTGGTGCCACGTGATGGACCGCGAATCCTACGAAGATCCTGAAGTCGCGGCCATCGTGAATGAGCTTTATATCGCGGTAAAGGTCGACCGCGACGAGCGGCCCGACATCGATAGCCGGTATCAGGTCGCCGTCAGCGCTCTCACCGGCCAAGGAGGATGGCCCCTGACGGCTTTTCTTACTCCCGAGGGCAAGCCATTTTACGGCGGAACCTATTTCCCGCCCGCCGATGGCTACGGGCGACCGAGTTTCAAGCGAGTCTTAACTTCCATTGCCGCAGCGTATCGCGACAAGAAGGGCGAGGTCCTTGAGCAGGCCGGCCTTGTCGAAAGCGCGATCGCACGGGCAGAGTCTTTCGGCGGCGGCGGCAAAGTTTCCGCGAGCGTGATTGACGCCATCATTGAATCGGCGCACAAGATGTTTGATAGCACGAACGGCGGCTTTGGTGGAGCGCCAAAATTTCCGCACCCCGGCGCGCTCGATCTCATCATGGAACGGTACGCGCGTACTGGCGACAGCGATCTCAAAACAGTCTTTTCAACCACCCTCGAAAAGATGGCACGCGGCGGAGTTTACGACCAGCTGGCCGGAGGTTTCCATCGTTACTCGGTCGACGAGCGCTGGGTTGTGCCTCACTTCGAGAAGATGTGCTACGACAACTCCGAGCTGCTGAAAAACTACGTTCATGCTTATCAAGCGACCGGCGACGAATTCTTCGCGGGAGTGGCGCGAGACATGATCCGCTGGATGGACGAATGGCTTAGCGATCGCTCCCGTGGCGGTTTCTACGCTTCGCAGGATGCCGATTATTCGATGGACGACGACGGAGACTACTTCACCTGGACTTTCGAAGAAGCAAAAGCCGCCCTGAGCGACGACGAAGCTGCGGTAGCGATGCTCTTTTACGACATTCAGGAGATCGGCGATATGCACCACAATCCCGCCAAGAACGTTTTATATATCAAAGCTCCGGTCGACGAAATTGCGCGGCGGTTGAATCTGGCGGAAGAGCGCGTGCGCATCCTGCTTGCTGACGCGCAAAAAAAGATGTATGAGGCACGTAAGAAGCGACCGACGCCTTACCTGGACAAGACGATTTATGTCGGATGGAATGCGATGTGCATTTCCGCCTATCTCGAAGCGGCCAAGGTCCTGGATCTGCCGGAATCTCGGCGGTTTGCGCTACGATCGCTCGACCGGTTGCTCTCCGAGGGGCGGAGTTCGAAGCAGCGCGCACCCGCTACGGACGAGGCCGCTCGCCCCACACTGAAGCATGTGATTGCCTATTCGGATCCAGACGCAGCGCCTCGCGATGCCTCGGTCGATGGCGTTTTGGATGACTACGCCTTCACCGTGATTGCTTGCCTTGATGCTTATGAAGCGACTGCCGACATCACTTACTTCAATTTCGCCAAGGCAATTGCCGACAGCATGGCCGCCGGGTTTTTCGACAACGCTTCTGGCGGATTTTTCGACACTCGTTCCGCCAACGAAGAGAAGGCGGCACTCGGAATTTTGGGTACGCGGCGCAAACCTTTTCAAGACTCACCGACGCCGGCCGCGAATCCAGCGGCAGCGATTGCATTACTGCGATTGCATGATTACTTAAACGATGGGACCGCCGCTCACTCGAGGTATCGGCAGCAAGCCGAAGAGACGCTCGAGTTTTATGCCGCAGTTGCAGGACAGCACGGCATTTTTGCCGCAACCTACGGGCTCGCCGTCGCACGTTTTACCCATCCACACGCGCAAGTGGTTGTGATTGGAAACGATAAAGCTGCAGCCGATCTCTATCGAGCCGC
>JAYVCW010000494.1:0-3642 GCA_043749775.1 Acidobacteriaceae bacterium
TGTGCGTGTCCATTTCGGTAGCCTCGAGCAAAACGTGGATTGCATCTGTCGAGCGATCCACAAAATAATATGTGAGGCTTTGAAGAATTTTCAATCGAATGGATTGAGGAAATAGATTCGTCGCCTGATTTAGGACAATCAGCGCGGCGTCAAACGTTTGATGCCGTATCAACTCCAGCGCCAGCGCCACGCGATGACGCTCCTCCGACGGTTCGAGAGTAACTGCAGCCTGATAGCTTTGGACTGCGACCAGCGGGTCGCCACGCTTTTCCTGAATGTCGCCCATTAGGCTTTCGAGCGATGCACTGTCTTCGAGCGTCTTGGCTTGCATTGCCGTCGCAAGCGCAGCGTCTATTTTGCCCAAGCGAAAGAGCGCCAGGGCCTGGTCGAAGAATAGGTCGGCGCGGTTTGGCGCGAGCCTGCTTGATTCTTCAAAATCTGTAAGCGCCTCCGCATAGAGACCTGCCCGGCTAAGAATCTCGGCCGCGTGCAAGCGAATCTCGATTTTTCGTTCCGGTGGCAGTTCTGCCGAGCGTAAATGTTTCAGCGTGAGAACCGGATTAACCTGAGTCTCCACCTCCGCTTGCAATCGTGCAAGGCCTGCCGCGAGGCGAAGGTCCTGATTGTCAGGGAGCAGCCTCGATGCTGCTTCCATATTTTCGGCGGCAGCGGTCGAATGACCCAACCCCGATGCAATTGCGGATTTCAACCGGTAAAAAACAATTCTTTGCTGACGATCAGCCGGAAGGCGGACTCCTCGCATGATGGCTTCAGCTTCTGCGTACCGGTGGGCTCGCGCGAGTCGCACAGCACGATCAAGAGTCGAAATCGCTTCTGTCGCGGGTGGTACGACTGCAAATACTTGTCCTGCACTCAACGATCCCGTCAATAAACACAATAAAACGAAATACCGCAGCGTCATAGCTGCCATTTATCTTACCTGTCTGTAGCAAGTTAAAATGCCCGCTTTTCGTAGCACATGACATGCCCGGTTTCTGTTAGCCAGCAGCAGCCGTCGGGGCGGTGGGAAAGTGGGAATCCCGCGCAGTTCAGCTTCGATATTTAGATCCCGAGATGCATCACTACGCGATGGCCTCGGGCAAAGTTGTAGTCCAAATCCATGGAGTCTCGCCGATAAAGTTTACCTACGTCAACCCAGCCGATGATCCCAACAAAAAATAACTACTGCCCAAATGCACTACGCGCGATGCCCAACCCCCGGGAGCTCGCGCGAGGAGGTTTCCGATGGGGTTGATGATTTGCGCGGAAAGGTCGGGCGGAGACGCAATGCCCTATCCCCGCCCGAATGGCGAAAATCAGATCAGGAAAAGGGTGCCAACCGTAACCGCGCGGATCAGGAGAGCCATGCGCGCTCGCCTACCGAACCTCGCGACCATTGTTGAAACGGAACTTGGGCTTGCGAGGTCGGACCGCCACGGCGTCGCCAAGCTCAGGCGATGCAAGCCCTTGGGTTTTCATGTCTTCCTTCTTCTCAAGTTAGATCTGCTGCTTCGCGCTGTAGCCGTACTGCGGACCGGTCAGATCGGCAGCGAGTTCGGGTCGTCGGGGATCTCGGAACCTGCCCTGGCATTGTCAAGTCGAAAGCCGTGAGTTTTCTCAAGCGCTCTCTTTCACTGGGACATACTGGAGAGCAAATTCACTTTGGAAATTTAAATATCTGTTTAACCTCAAAAATCGAATGTTATACAGATATTCGAGAGAAATTAAAGGTAGTGATCTACCGATCTCCTCATGAGTCGGTTTTACTCGCGTTGCGGAACCACTCTTCTTGCCAGTATAGCTCGCGAATGATCTCTAATTCGCGCTCGCGGTATGGTGTTCCATCCCCTCGAAAAACCTCGTGAAACCACACTGGAGGCTGCTCGAACACGTAGGGCTTCTGCCAGGAGTCCCATGGTAGATATGTCTGCGTCTTGCCCGCGACGAGTCCCCAGTTGATGGCGGCGACGTGATGTTTTTTTGCGATGGGCAGGATAGCGTCGAATGTGCTTCCCATCGGACGTGCCATGTACTCAGTGCAGAACAACGGACGGTGGTAGCTCTCCAGCCATTGAATACGCTGCTCGAAATCCTCCGGCCAGCTGTAGTTATGAAACTAGATCAACCCATGCGAGTACGCGAGAATCGTTGGCGAATGCCCCGACAACTCCCTGCACGTATGCCTTGAGGCGACCGTTTTTGAGAAGAATCCGACAAGGTCTGCGCCCCGGGACTCTGGACCCATCCTGAATTGTGCACACCGGGGATTGGCGGGTGCTGTGGGCCAGCTTCGGATACGGATCCCAGACAGAATCAAACAACACCAAGACCGGGCGGATATGGTGCTTTGATGCAATGGCCAGGAACCGGTCAATCCTGTTTTTAAAGCCAACAGCGTCTTGTTGCCACAACAAATCGTGTAGAAAGACTCGCATTGTGTTCATGCCGATTCCTTCTGCCCATCCGAGTTCCTTGTCGATTTGTGCTGGATCAAAAGTTTCTGCCTGCCACATTTCTAGCTCGTTAATTGCATTCGCCGGAATATAATTGCTCCCACTGGCCAAGCCTGCTGCTGATACGAGGAGTTCGCTTTCGCCTCGGACCATCGTTGCGGCAGAGTCGCCAAGTGCAGGAAACATTGTGATTAGGAACAAGAGACGGAAGATATCTGGGAAGTAGTCGCTTCATATTTTCCTCCGGAAGAGCGAGAGATGGAGCCCTTACTGTGTGTATCGCTAAAACTCGTTCACTGTATCACGTAAATTCTTAGCCCCAGGAGCTCGCGCGAGGGTTCCCGATGGGTTGATGATTTGCGCGATACCAGGGAGTCATTGACTACTACTTGACTCCAACCTTCGGCTTGAAGAATTATTTCTTTGAGCCGGACGAAAGAAAATTTTCCTGTAGCCGATTCGGTGACACGATACTTCCGAGCAGACTAGGGTTAATCCTCGGCGAACCCATCGGCTCACTCGGCGCAAGGCGATGCCCGGCACGAGTCACGGTCCCGGGAGGAGGCGCTAGAATTCCACTCGCAAGGCGAGTTGTACGACGCGGGGGTTTGTCAGTGTCTGGGTGTAGACACCGAAGGTCCCAGGCTGATCCAAACGATTGCCAATCGTATTGACATCAAAACGCACACCATTTGTCAGGTTGAACACGTCCCACCGAAAACGCAGGGCGATGCGGTCGGTTGGATGAAATAGTTTGGTGAGACCTGTATCAAGTTCAAAATAGCCGTTTCCTGTCAAAATGTTTCGTACGCCAGATTCACCGGGATATTGCACCCGGAAATCGCTGAAAACCGCAGCCGCATCCGCGAATGCGTTCACGCCAGTACCGTGCCTAAGGTGCTGCGGCGGAATTTGTCCCTTGGGCAACGCCCATCCCTCTATATCCCAATTCGTCGGCCAAGTTGAGCCTTCGTCTACCGACCATGGCAAGCCGCTCGTCCAACGAAAAAGTCCGTTGATCTGCCAACCACCAATAACTCCATTCAGCATGCGGTTCGAACTTGAGGCCCAACGGCGGCCGTGGCCGACGGGTAGATCGAAAATCCAATTTGCATTGATCTGGTGGGAGGCATTGAAATCGGAACGCCCACGCAGCTGACTGGGCCGCCAGGTATTTATGATTTGCGCA
>JAYVCW010000495.1:0-21268 GCA_043749775.1 Acidobacteriaceae bacterium
GACTTCCGCCAGATGGCGGAGGGCGAAGAGCTTGCGATTGACTTTTACAAGCCCGGACAGGCCCACGATTTAGCCGATTGCCTAGTTCGCTTTTTGACCGATCCCGCGAAACAGGAATCGATGGCCCATCAGAACTTTGCCGCTGCGCTGCGCATGACCATGCCGACTATCGTGCAGAAGTATCTGCGCCACTTCGAACTCGAGCAGCGATCGGTAGCTCTGCGCCATGTGACGCGTTTTCGCCGGATACCCGGATGGGTGCCCTCGCGGGCGCCGCTTTTGAGGATGATGACACGCAATACGCTAGGTCCTGTGCAACGCTCCGCGATTCGCCGCCAAGTCGCAGACCTGGCCAACCGCAAGCAACGCACCGATGGCATCACGAAGGAAAACCATGGAGCGACGAGCGCCGTGCCGCCGCTCGATCATCCACCTGGCAATGATCGCACTGATAATGATCGCACTGATACTGATATCGATACTGATATTGACCGTACGGACCGTCTCACCAGCGCCGCGGCTAAGGAAATAGCGACAGTTTCAAGAAGCGAAATCGGCAAGCACGCGGACGGCGCCACTTCTGGTCAGTAGTCAGTAGCCAGCAGTCACCAACGCCAGGTAGTTATCCGCCACTTGCGTGTGGTTGTCAACGCCATGGGCGAGACGCCCACTGAAGAGCACGGACCGGCGGCGCTACAAATTTCCCTCGACTGGTTGCCTTGAACTGGTTGGCTCGCAGTGGTTGGCCTGAAGTGCGGGCTAAGTCGCAGGGATTAGTTATCTTGCATTTAGCGGCAATGCATCCAACTTGCCAGCTCACAAGTTCATCGAAACATTGTCATTACCTTTTGATTCCATCCCCGAGGCTCCAAAGTGCTTAGCATCGATATCGATAAAAATGAAAGAGTTCGTAAAATTCTGGCGGCATGCGCAGTCATTCTGCCTATCTGCTTGTTCGGCGCTTGCCGTGGTCTGGTGGCGGGGGCCGGAACGGGCACGGGTACCGGCACTGGCGACGTGCAGCAGATTCAGCACGTTGTCTTCATGCTGCAGGAAAATCGCAGCTTCGACTCCTACTTCGGCATGCTCAATCCCTACCGCCAGTCGAACTCCTACAACGTTGGCGATGATGGCAAAACCTACCTCGTCGACGGCATCGACGACAAGCTGACGACGATTTCCAATAGTGATGACGAAGGTCAAGCCTTCCCTCTTTTCAAGTTGAAGAGTACCTGCGTCGATGACATGAGCTCCGCTTGGCTCGAAAGTTACGGAGACGTAAACCGCTTCGACTTCAGCGTCAACCGTCCCATACTGATGGATGGCTTCGTCCACACCGCGGAAGGCTTTGCGAAATCGGGAGCCGGCGACGGTGCGTTTACCGATCTCGTCGGGCAGCGCGCTATGGGCTACTACGATGAGGGGATTCTGAATTACTACTACTACATGGCCTCGCAGTTCGCTGTTTCCGATCGCTGGTTCTCACCCGTATCGAGTAAAAGCACGCCGAACCGAATTGCAACAGTGAGTGGCGGAACGACACAGGGCCTCACCCACGATCCCTTCGCCGACGATGCCATTACGACGCCTTTAAATATCAACACAATTTTTCAAGAACTCGACCAGAACAATGTCTCGTGGAAGATCTACTACTCCCTGACTGCGGGCGGTTGTAGCAGCAGAAGCGGCGACTGCGGTTTGGGAGCCCAATCGAACGATTTCCCCGTAACCAGCTTTTCGGACTTTACCTACGCCAGCAAATATTTGTATGAGAACCCGCAGCAAGCCGCCTGCATTGCTCCTACCGTCGGTTCACAGCAGGCCGTGGGGGATACGACGAATGCGTTTTGCGTTGATCCAGCGCACATCGCGCCTATCGCCCAATACCTGACTGACGTTGCCAACAACGCGCTGCCGAGCTATTCCTTCATCGAGGCCGGTTTCGGAAATAACGATGAGCACCCAGGGTCGAATCAGTCGATCCTGAACGGCCAGCAGGAGGTTGCGAATCTCGTCAATGCCATGATGAACAGTACCTCATGGCCAAGTTCGGTGTTCTTCCTGAGTTATGACGAAGCGGGCGGTCCATACGACCACGTGCCCCCGGTTCCGGGGCATTCTAACGACTTCACCAGCAGTTCTATCGGAACCGTTCCTGACATTAGCTCTATCGCAGTCAACGCCGATGGCTTCAATCCTTGCCTGCCGCCAGGCGGAGTGTTCACGGTCAATTGCGACCTTCGTCTAGTTGATCCCGGAGCAGTTTCTACCGACGCTCCGGCGCAGCAGGGTTTCGCCGCTCAATTGGGATTTCGCGTGCCGAACCTGGTGATCTCCCCGTTTACCCGAAGGCACTATGTCTCGCACATTCCAATGGATCACACCGCAATTTTGAAATTTGTTGAAAGCCGCTTCATCAACTCGAGCGCACACTTGACGAATCGTGATGCCGCGCAGCCGAATCTGCTCGACTTCTTCGACTTAATCAATGTGCCCTGGGCAAACCCGCCAGCTCCGCCGGTGCCGAATCAACCGCCCGGGCAGTGCTCTGCTGACAATATGTAGGATTTTTAAAAGCAAAAATCGAAGCCAGGCGGGCGCCCGGCTTTTTCGTGCAGCAAATTCATCTTCTGGAGCGATCAAGTACGGCTCGCTAGTTGGATTTCACGCTCTGCGCCACATATCTATTTCCTTCGAAGCGCGCAATCACTGTTACATCCGCCGCCTGGCCCATGGTGTCACCAATCTTCGTGTCGCTGGGATCATAGGAAATTTCGTAGGTCTTGCCATCTGTCGACGAGATGAGGACGATCAGTCCAACCCGAAAATCTACGTTCGTCACGTGTCCAACAAATGTGAAATTACGTCCTGGCACCGCGAGTACGGTGATTTCCTCGACTGTGTTGCGGCCTTCGCGCTGCGGTCCGAAGCGGATGGATACGAGCGAACCGTTTGCCAATTGACTGGCCGAAGCATTCTTGCCTTGGTCGAGGATGCGTGTCTGCGGCGTAAGGCGCAATTTCAGCACGCGAGGCGAAAGGCGATCGCGCACATCGAGTTCATGGCTCGAATCGTGATAGGCCATGATCGTTCCCTGGCTTTCGCCCGGAATCGAAGTCGTCAAACGGATGGTTCGCGCAAAGACCGCGCCGCTGTTCAGAATCGTGTCGATAGAAACGTGATCGCCTCGTCGGAGGTCCGAAGGAAGCGCCGCGTCGCCATTCTTCAGAATTTTGGTGCGCGGGTCGAAAGCAATTTTCATCTTGCCGCCGCCAAAGACGCGAATCGTGAGTTCGTCTTTTACGCGATCCATCCTGTCGACCGTGCCGCCGATCAAAGAGGCCTTCTGCGGAGGCAGCGACGGAACCGCTGGCAGCAACGAGGCCGGGTTCACTACGGTCTCGGGCTTGGCATCGTTGGCGTCAGCATCGTTACCCTCGCTCGCGGCGCCGGTAGTGGCGGCAGGATTATTGGCCGCTGGCGCTGAGGCAGCCGGAGTCGCGTCAGGCACCGGGGCAGCGTCGTTTGGGGTGGGCGCAGCCGCTGGGGCGGGCGCCGCGGCTGGAGCGTTGGGAGAAGGGGCGGGTGCTGGCGCGGTCGTAGGCCCAGCCGCGGGCACTGGCGTGACGGTTTCAGGCGGAGCTTGGGCAAATGCAACACTGAGTAAAATTGCGCCCGAGAATACGATTCGAGACAGCCACGACGTAAGCCGAATGCTCATTTCCACTCCATTTACAGGCTATCCTATACCAGCAACTCCAGTTGAGTGTTTTAGATGCGGATGCTCGCACGATAGTACTCAAGCCGTTGATAACGAAAGGTTGTCGGCGGCAAACAATCGGCAATTTGGGGCATCTTAATCCATGGTTCTTTGAGTTAGAGTGAAGTAGATAATTGTCCCAGAGAGCTTCTTCGAGGTCACAGATGGCGTGGAGCAAAATTTCGGTGATGGTGCTTGGAGTAACTCTTTTGGGCGCGGCGAAAGCAAATGCCGGTGACCTGAAAATTTCCATTCCGCGAGGAAGCAAACTTACGCCAGTGCAAAAATTGAACCGTGAGGGCGTTGATGCCGTCCGCAAGCACGATAATCGCAAAGCTGAAGCGCTCTTCTATAAAGCGTACATGCTCGATCCGGACGACCCGTTCACGCTCAACAATCTTGGTTACGTCGCGGAGCTCGAAGGCCAGGCTGATCGAGCCGAACAGTTCTACGCGTTGGCCGCGAAGCAGCCGACGGACGCGGTGATCGAACACGCCAGCGCCAAGCGAGTGCAAGGACGGTCGATCAAGGAAGTGGCCGCGATCCCGAACGGCCCCATTCAGATCAACCATGACAACGTTGAAGCGGTGCGATTGCTTGCCCTCGGACGAGCCCGCGAAGTCGACCAAATGCTCCAGGCCACCCTGAAAAAGGATCCGCAGAATGTTTTCACCCTGAACAATCTTGGAGTTGCGAAAGAAATGCAGGGCGAGTCGCAGGAGGCGATGCGATACTACGCCACCGCCGCCGCGCTCCATTCAAGTTCGGCAGCCATCGTAACTGGCGATCGCAACTGGCGAGGCAAGCCGGCTTCGCGCATGGCCGATGAGAATGCCCGGAAACTGCAAACGCGTTTAGAAAGCCAGAACGTCGAGATGCAATTGGCGGAGTTGAATCTCCGCGGCGTCTCCGCGATCAATCGCAACGATCTTAAAGCGGCCGACCAGAATTTCAGAAATGCCTACGCGCTTGATCCCTACAATGCTTTCGCGCTAAACAACATTGGGTACCTTGCCGAAATGCAGGGAGACCGCGAGACCGCGCAATTTTTCTACGATCGTGCTCGCACCGCGGCTGGCGCGGGGGGCACGGTCGGACTCGCCACAAGCCGCACGGCAGAGGGCGCAAAGCTCTATCAGGTTGCTCGCGAGAGCGACACAAAAGTTGAGGCCAAAGTTTCGCAGGAGCGTGAGGTCGTTCGTCGTAAGCGAGAGCCGATAGTCCTGCGACATCGTGACAACACGCCGGTAAACGAACCGGAAACGCCTCCCGCAAGCGCTCAGCAGCCCCAATAGACGGAGCAATCAACCACCAAGTCAGTTGTCGCGGTCGGCCAGTCACCTACCCAGTCTCTTGTCGGATTAGCCATCCGACTATCCATTCCGCTGCTAAACACAAAAATGAGTCTAAGTCATGCAGCCGTACTGCCGCTGTTCTTTCCTAGAAATGTAGCGAAGCGAACATTTCCTTGACAACGCTTCAAGCCCGGTCCAATATGGCCGCCACAAATTTTATTTATTCCAAAGGAGAGTACCCATGGCGAAGCGGCCAGGTGGCATCAATCGTAGAGATTTCATGAATGGAATCATGCTGGCTGCGGGCGGCGCAGCTGTCGGCGGATCTTTCCCCATGAGAGCGTTTGCTTCGGGAACTACCTTCCCGTGCGACGGGCCAATAGGGAGCGATCCTCGCGTTCTGCGCGGCGGTAATCGCCCCTCCGTCTTTAACATCGCCCACTGGCTTCGCGACAATCGGCTGACTTTCAAGAACAACAATTCGGTTGTAATCGGCTCCTCGCCCTGCGACAGCTACGGTGGGAGCCAGCCGATTCTTACCGACAACGGGAACTACGAAGCCATTATTGTAGGCAGTGGCATGTCCGGCTGCTCGGCCGCTTATTATCTAACGAGGCAGAGACCCGGGACAAAGATCCTCATTCTGGACGGCCAGGCGACTCCCGGGGGCAATGCCAATCGCGACGACGCGTCTCCTATTCCCACTATCGCTTCGACGGCAACCGCCTATGGCGTCCAGCCTTACGCCCCGTTCCTCACGGATATCTACAACACCACCGGGATTGACTGGGCTAATTACGTCATTCCGGCGCCTTTCTACAGCTACTACTTCGATTCGCAGACACCCTACGTCAATCCTGGAACCAACAGTTGGAATATCGATACCTACGGGCCCGGACTAAGCAGTTGTCCGTACCCAATGAATATCGTGAACGATTTGAAGGCAGCACGCGCGGACTTGCAAAACTGGTATCACAAGACGGGCTCGCCGACGGATCCCGCCGACAACAGCGACCCAAAGTACGACTATCTGTCGCCCATGACCTTCGATCAATATTTAACCCAGACGAAGGGTTATCACCCAGCCGTTTCGGATTTCTACACACGTTATGCTGTAGACGCGCTGGATGGCACAACCAGCCAGGCGAGCGCTTACACTTCCATCAGTTTTCTGGGGGCTGAGTACTACCCTGAATTCGCCTTCCCCGGCGGTAATTCGGGAATGATTCGGCACATCATCAAGTGGTTGATTCCGACGGCGATCACTGGATCTTCCGACACGGAAATTCTCACCAATCCCTATAACTTCGCTAACATGGATGCGCCCAGCAACAATATTCGCATCCGGCAGAATGCGCTCGTTCTCCGCGGCGAAAATCCAACCAGTTCAACCGCCAGCGTCGTCTATTACTCAAACGGAAACTTCTATCGAGCCACAGCCAAGGCTGTAATCTTCGCTGGCCAATCGCACACTGCCCGCACAGCTTGCGCGCAATTGCTAAGCAGTTCACAAGCTGCCGCCTTCGATCAGGTCACGCTTTCTCCCGTAGTAGTGGCGAACGTTGCTATCAATAGCGCGTCGCCGGTGGTTGACTTGGGATACGACGGTTATTACTGGGGCGGAAAGTATTTCGCGGATTTCGTGGTTGCGGATTGGATGGGCCTGACCGGGCCGAATCCAAACCGGCTCAATCCGACCCGCCAAACCGTACTTACCTTTTACGGCGGCAATACGGCTTCGGTTGCCGACCAACCGAACGAGCGCATCAAGCTGTTGACGACGCCCTTCTCAAGCTATGAGGATTCGCTTCGCTCCGACATGAACCGTATCTTCGCGGGCCGCAACTTCGACTTTGATCGCGACGTTTCCTCTATGTACCTGTACCGCTGGGGGCACAGCATGGTTTATCCCAAGCCAGGATGGCCATTCAGCGCTCCGATCATGAACGGCGGGCAATTTACGCGCGTGCCTTCAGCGCGCTTTTATGCCCGGCAGCAAATCGGAAGAATTTCATTTGGAGCACAGGACCTGGAATCGAGCCCGGCAAACGAAAGCGCGATCGGAGCGGGCGTTCGCACCAGCGGCGAAGTGCTTCCCTTGCTCTAACGTATTTCATCTATACGCGGCGCGGGAGAAATACTCCCGCCCGCCGCGTGTGGAGCAAGCGGAACAACCAGGTCACTTTGAAATTTTTGGAGAATACAAGTCCGAATCCTGGAAGCGACCTATATCGGACTCGGCGTCGTAGGAGAAGTGCCGCACCAAATTCTTGAAGTAGCGCAGCAGGGTATTGAAATTGGTGTAGTACCAACAGCATCGCCGCATGTTGGGCGAGAGCCCGCAGATGAAGCGCAGTTTGCTCCAGGCTAAGCCCGAAGGGTTCAGCATTGCCGCAGCCATGCGATGGTTTCCGTCCAAAATTGTTAGCGGCTCATTCTCGTCAATCCCGATGAGAACGACGGAGGGATTCACCAGATCTTCCTGAACCGAATAGCTAAGCAAACGAAGCTTGTCGAAGAATTCACCTTGCGCCGAATCGTCGAGCTTCTTGCGAATGCGGGCGACGACGTCCACCAGATAGAAGCTGCCGTCGGCTACCTTGCGCCATTGCGCGCGCGGAAAGAAGCGAATACGCGCTAAATCCTTGGGAGTCAATTCCACTTCAAACCATTTTGTGTCTTGCGGCAGTTCGCGCCACATCGCTCCCCGGCGCAGGAACAGCAGCGCCTTGCGCACAGAGTTTTGCCGCGCGTTGCTGAAATCGGGATTTCTCACCAGGCTGTCGAACTGGTTGCGATACTGATCATATTCGGAGTGATGAAACTCACTCCGCAAAAATTCTCCCATGACTTCCTGCTCGCTCAGCGGGCGGAGAAGGCGAAGTCCCTCACCGGCTTCCGCCGTAATCGCAGCCTTCCTGGCTCGCAGTAGCGGAATAAACAAAAGGCCGAGCAGAACGATCATTAATATCAGCTGAACAAGAATCACCTGCCGCAAGCTGTCGTGCAGGTTGTACACCCCGATCGCAACAGCTGCACTGAAAGCCAGTTGCAGCCAGCTGGTGTTCGCGATCTTGCGCGACATTTCATAGGTAATGATCACCGAACTCAAGGAGTAGATCCCGGTGGTGATGGCGTAGAGAATCAGCAGCGGCGCCAAAGCTCCAAAAGCGGTGACGCTGAATTGGCCGCCAAAAAGGATTTTCCAGAGGAAACTCGGAACCAGCCACAGGCCGAAGATAAGCACGCTGAGGATTCCGAAGACCAGCAAGAGCGAAGTCATGAGCACAGGACGTCCCTCTTTTTCTTCAGTCCCAGCTCCGGCGGATACGGGGAACATTGTGTTTACCACCGACCACGCGCACATATTGACGAGGCGCCCGACGAGAGCGACGGCTGCATAGAAACCGGCTTCCGCGGGCGGGAAGAAATGCTTTACCAGCACGATGTCAATGTTGTTGATGATGGTCTGGCCTGAGAAGAAGACAATCGCCTGTAGCCCCTCGCCAAAAGAGATGGCGACTGCCGGCAAGCGCAGCGCGCTTAACCCGGGGCTGGGAAGCGCGGCAAAATAGGAGATAATCACCGCCAGGACGCTGGCGAGAACCGCTCCCTTTACTCCTAAGCCTAAGTAGGTAAGCAGAAACAACGCACCCAGGCGGACTAGGCCTTCCAGCATGAAGTTGACGGCGAGCGGTCGAAATGCGCGCGTGCCCTGAATGAACCCACGGCGCACCCCGAGCGGAATATAGAACGCCGCCCCGAATGCGAGCAACGTAATCAATACTGGATCCGGCAAGTTCAGATAGACGGTCAGCAAGCCTTTAAAAACAAAAAGCAAAGAGCCGATCGAGACTCCCGCCAACCATGAGCGCCGCAGCAAAGTAGCGAAAATACGCGCTCGCTCCTCTTCCCCCTCGGTTCTGGCAATGTATTTGGCTGACACAACCTGAAAAGCGAGGGTGATGCAGGAGATCAGCATCAGGATGGTGTAAACCGCGGTGGCGTGGGCAAAACCAGTGGGGCCAAGCAGTCGAGCGGTTACGACATTAAAGGCGAGATTGGTCACCCCCACCAGGCCCGACCCGGCCAATAGCGTCAAGCTGCCGCCAAGCAGTTGTGATTTAAAGCCCTTAGTTCGGCTGCGCGCGCCTGCGGCTTTTGCGGTGGCGGTGGCGGCGGAATTATTTGCTGAGTCGGTCATTCCTGCTTCTTCGCTTTTTCTTGGCTGTTTCTTGGTGATTCCTGACACTCATTATGCATCGGAGCAGGTTAAAAACTGGCCCTCTTCCATTAGAGGACAAAAGTTGAAATAGGGAAACGTCATTTTAGAAAAGATTGAGATGTATTACCGGAAGAAGAGTGGTCTTGGACGATCCGGCAAAGTTGTAGAAGGTTTGCTGTTGCACGCCAAAAGCGAGCCGCAGCGGATACGCAACTTCGGTCCCTGTCGCGTCTTTCAAAGTGCCCTTCCATGGCCGGCTGTAAGCGACCAGGAACTGGCTCTGCGCGTTGTCGTATGCGTGATATCCGCTGCCACGCGAGAGAAGGAATGAGCCTTGCACGTTCCAGCGTGGGTTTACGCGGAATTCGAATCTGCCCCCCGGCAGAAAAGCCTGTGCGATGGCGTACTTTGCGCCCTGTACTCGCCAGGAGCGCAGGTCTTCCGCAAGAATCGCGGCCGTGATCCGGCTTCCGAAGCGGTGCTGAATGCCGGCATAGCTGGCGGTGTTGAAATACTCTTCAATCGTCGGATTGAAGAGCAGATCACGCGCCGAATAACCCGTCAGGAGCGCCGTCCGGCTCCACGGATGCCCGACTGTAAATGCGATGCTCCCCGAAAGATCGCGCGAATTCAGATGCCTGTCGGTAAAAGGACCCGATTCATGAATGCCGCTGAGATTCACCGAGACCCAGTTGAAAAATGAACTCGTCGAAACATAGAGAAATTGTCGGAAAAGATTCTGGCTCATGTAAAGCGGAGATATCGTATCCCGCCGAATCGTATACTGCAGCCCGCCGTTGAAGGCGATTCGATTGGCCCCAAAGTGAAGAACGGGGGTAACGCCGCCGTTGAAGAATGTGTCGTATGTGTGACGCTTCTGAATCACGTTGACACTGGGGAAAAGCAAAGTTCCGCTCGTCTCGCTCTCGCCCACAAGCCCGGTGATAGCCGGAAATTTTCCGAGATGAAGGCGATAGTGAGTATCGGCCAAGCTCTGAAATGAATGCCGCGGAGGCGGCAGCAGGCTGGGTGCGGTCACCCCCAAAATTTTCGCGTCCAGCGTGTATACGTTAATGTCTTCGAGAGTCGGCGCGAACGATGCCTCTGGAGCCAGACTCAGGTTGCGCGTGATTTGCCGGCCTTCTTCGGTCGCGAGTTCATTCTGCGCCGTCTGCGCGGCGCGTTCGTTTTCCTGGCCCGCGATGGTGCTAGCTTGCGCAAATGAGGTGAGCGCCTGGACTGTATCTTGCCGCTGCCGGTACACATTGGCAGCAGCCATCTGATAGTCAAAGTCGTCGGTGAAGTCGGTTGCCGGACCGAGGCTAGCCAGTGAATCTTCGGCCTTCCGCGTGTCGCCCTGCGCGAGATAAGCGTTGGCCTCGCCGATTGCAACGCTGCGGTTGTTCGCCCCTGCCTGGCGCGCTTTGCCGAAATAGCTTTGCGCGAGATCGAAGTCGTGCATTGCCAGATAAATGTTAGCCGCCTCCAGAATGTCGTCCGGAGTTACCGGCGACTGGTCAATCTGAGCTTCCGAGAAGCCAAGCGCCAACTGGTGCCTGACGTCGTCGTAGTGCCCTTGCCGCAGAAATACTTGCGCTATGGCCAAGCGAACGCCGATGCGATCTCCGCCCGGAACGTCGAGGGCACGCGCGAAGCGCTGCATCGCGGCATCACGATCGCCCAGGAGCAGCAATGCTCCGCCAGTCTGCATCAAGATGGCAATGTCGTTCGGACCGTACTTCTCCGCCAGCTGAATATCACGCAGTGCAGGCTCGCGTGTACCTTGCCGTGCGTAGACCTGGGCGCGCAGAGCATAGAGCTGCGGATTGTTCGCGTCGAGCTTTTCCGCAATTCCTAACGCCGCGATTGACTGATCGAAGCGCCGCATGCGGTAGAGAGTGTCGGCATATTGGAGCTGCGTCGGGAAGTCGTCTGGCTTCTCCTGGAGAGCGGCGCGGTATTCCGGCTCGGCGTGAACGAAATCCTGTTCCTGCCGAAAAGCCTCGGCCCGCGCCAGGCGTACGGTGCGCGACTTGCCCGAAATTCTCTGGACAGCGTTCAACTGGACGAGCGCCTGCTTCGGGCGGTGCAGTTGCAGATCCGCGAACGCTAGACCAAGATGCGCTTCGCCGTAATCCGGCTGCAGACGAATGGCTGCGTGAAAATCGAGCGCGGCCTTGTCGGCTTCTTTCAAGTCGTTCAGCATGAAGCCGCGATTCACATAGCCAGTGGCCATCTTCGGATCGCGGTCGAGGGCGCGCGTGAAATCCGAAACCGCTTCCCGCTTCTTTCCTTCACGCGCATGCAGGTAGCCCGCGATGAGCGGAAGGTCTCGATCATTTCGAATGATGGGGTCGTATTTATTGACGAGCGCGGAAACCTCGTCGAAGCGGCCAAGATAATAAAGGTCGTAAGCCAGATAGACAACCGCTTCGCGATCATTCGGCAGCTTCTGAATTACAACTTCGCCAAGCTTCGCCGACTCCGCGTAATCGCCTTTGAGCGTGAGGTAGCGCTCGTGCTCGCGACTGAGCTGGGGATTGTCGTTCATCTTCCCTTTGGCGCGATCAAGCCAGCTTTTTGCCAAATCAGAGTTGTGTGATTCGAGCGCCGAGTTTACGCCCCCCGCGATCACCAGAGCGTTATTCTGATTGCGCTGGTATGCGGTCTCATAATTCTTCTGCGCCTCGGGGAAGTTTCTTTGCGCGGTATACATGTCTCCTAAAGCGAGATACGGGCCGTAATCTTTCGGATGAGCGGCAGCGGCCCGCGTGAAAAACGATTCCGCGGCTTTATTGTCTCCTTTATCGCGCGCCAAGAAGCCGAGCGAAGACAGCGCAGTGCGATTGTTCGCATCAAGGCCCAGAACTCTCGAGAAACTTTCCTGGGCAGCGTCCTTCTGCCCGAGCTTCCACTGCAGGTTCGCGTAGTTCAGCAGCGAATTGACGTTTGTCGGCGCGAGCGCAAGAGCATCTTTCAAATCCTTGTTCGCGGCGTCCATGTCGCCCGAGCCGGCCTCAATCGCAGCGCGCAGGCGCAACATCTCTGGCTTAGCGGAATCGGGAACTCTGACTTGATTAATCTCGGACATCGCCACGGTGAGTTGTTCTTTCGCCCCTGCATCGTCGTCCTGACGCTGCTTCAGCTCGTATAAATTGAGGCGCAGTTCAATCGGAAAAAGCGGACCTTCAGGCGGATTCTTCGGCATCGCACCGATGGCGGCGGCGTATTCAGCACTTGCCTCCGGAAGCCTGTCTTCGGACGCGTCCAGCGCGCCTTGCAAAGAGTGGAGCCGGTAATTGTTTCCGTCGATTTTTCGCGCGTCATCAAGAAATTCACGGGCCGGGTCGGTTTGTCCCAAGCCCATCAACGCTTGCGCGGCGCTTAAATCAAGGCCAATGTTTCCCTTGGCTGACTTCGCCAGCCTGGCATATAAATTCGCGGCATCTTCCTGCCGTCCAGCCAGTTGATAGGTGTAGGCAAGTTCCGCCTGAATGTCAGTCGTTTTATTTGGAATCGAATTCAAAGCCTCGATGGCCGCGTCAAATCTGCCCTGATCGCGATATTGCCCGGCCACCGCGCGCAACACTTCCGGGTCTCTCGGAGCCCTGGCCTTCGCTCGGTTCAAATATTTCGTCGACTCATCCGGCTGCTTCAACCGGTCATAAGCGTGGGCGATCAAAAGATCGCTGTGCGCGCTCGGCTGTAAAGCGTCAGCTCGTTTGAGGAAATCCAGAGATTTATTCGGATCCGAATTCAGCATCAACTCGCCCGCCAGTTGCAGGCTGTTGGCGTCGCGCGGATTTGCGTCAACGACCTTTTGCAGAAGCGCTTGCGCTTCGGCATCGCGCCCCATCCTGGCGTAGGTTTGGGCGAGGCCTGCCATGCCGTTCGACGAGCCCGGGCGAAGTTTCAACCCGCGGTTGTAGGCGTCCACTGAAACCTGGTAGCGATCTCCCAAACGCGCAGCGTACCCGAGCAGGAACCAAAGCTCCGCATTTTGCGGAGCTGCCTTCGCTGCTCTCTCCGCAAAAGTCATGGCGGCAGGGTAGTCGTTGCGCTTGAGCGCATCCTGCGCGGCACGCCCTTCGCGGGCCACTTCTATGTTCGATCCCCAACCGAGGTCGCCTTGCGTGGTGTTCGCTTCGCCTTGATTGGTGTTCGCTTCCCGTTGATCGGCTGCAGGCTTCTGAGTTTTGCCAGCCGGAGCGCCACCCTGATTCACTTCGTAGGTCTGAGCACACGCACCGATAGCAAAAACAGCAATGCACACGGCGGCGGGCAGAAATCGGCGTTTCAAGAAGGTCATCACTCGATGAATTGTATAAGTATTGGCGAATTGTATAAGTATTGGCGTATCAGTCCGCAAACCAGTTCCGCAAACCTCGATCTTCGCGGTTTTAATCAGATGCGCCTCTTAAGCTTACGGCTGCTTTCGTATCATCGCCATCGTCTACTCTGGTAACACGTTACTCTCGTGCCGCTTGGGGTGACGAATTCCTAAAAGAAACCACATAGTTAGTCTTATCGCCGGGGGCTGAGGTATACGATATACGGAGTAAACCCAGACTTGAATTAAGGAATCAAATCTACTCGCTATGGATCCTACAGATTACGCGGAGCGCTCCGATCGCGCAGTGGCAAACGTCTCCCAATCGTATGCTCGACCCGTTCCACTGCTTGCCATAGTTCTCCTGGCTCTGGCGATCCACGGTCCGCTCCTTTTAATGCAGCTGCCTGCCGGTTCGTATGACGCGAACTTCCACATGTTTTTCGCGTCGCACTACGCGCAGCACTGGTTTGATCCGTGGAACGTAAAGTGGTTCGCCGGATTCTCACAAACCACCTATCCACCGCTTACGCACCAGTGGATCGCCCTCTTCTCTTATGTCGTCGGTTTGAAGATGGCCTACATGCTGGTGCAGTTGATAGCTGTACTGCTGTTGCCCGTCGGAGTTTACCGTTTTGCCCGAATTTGGGTCAGCGATCGGGAGGCGAGCTATGCCGCCATTGGAAGCATTTTTCTCGGTGCTCTAGCAGGTCTCGTTTATCAGGCCGGGCAGTTGGCAACGGTTTCTTCAGTTGCGCTTTATTTGAACGCGCTCCCTTACTTGTACGAGTGGATGACCAAGTCGTCGGTTCGATCGCTCATAAAAGGCATAGTTCTAGGCTTGACCGCGGCTGCTGCGCACCACGTGACTTTGATCTTCGGCGTAGTACTCTTCGCCGGCCCGGTCTTGTGGACCGCGATCGTTGATGCGTACGACGGGCGCGCCTCCGGTTCGGTCGGTGGCGTAATCACCAGAGGCGCGATTTTTGCGGTTGCGGTTGGGGCTGGAGTCGGCCTCGTACTCGCGCCGTACTGGCTTGCCCTCATCCAACACCCCATTCACCAGATTCCCATTCCTCACGATAGCCGAAATAATTTCCTCTTAAATTCCTCAACTGCCATCAACTATTTCTTGATTCCTTACGGCGCCTTGCTTCTGGCATTGCCCTTTATTTTATTAAAAGGCGCTTCGTCGCGACGGCTGATTCCCTTGCTTATGGGCTTCTGGCTGACCATGATCTTTGGCCTGGGCGGAACCACGCCGCTGCCTAGATGGCTGCTCGGACGTGCTTTTGAAGTTTTGACATTTGAGCGCTTTACCTTTTGGGCGACGCTGCTGGCGATGCCGTTAGTTGGAATTCTTGCGGCAGAACTGATCGACCGATTCCGCTTGAAAGCGGCAGTCGGTCTTGTGCTGGCGGCAGTTGGAACTTTTGGCGCTGCCCTGTACTGGCTAGGCGCCAATCCATTCAAGCCGCAAACGTCGACGAACATCTCTCCCGTGACCGCGTTCCTGAACCGTGATGGACACGACGCCTACCGCTACGTCGCTCTGGGCTTTGGCAGCGATCTCGCCCGGGTCTCAAACAATACCATCGCAAACAGTGTCGACGGCGATTACAATTCCGCCCGACTGTTGCCGGAAATGACCAATTACGGCTCCGCTCAGCTCACGAACTCGAAGTTCTATGGATCGGCAGGCATGGCATCGTTGCGAGCCATGCTCGAGCATGCCAATCGCTACGGGCTGAAATATATCTTCGTTCATGATCCGTATTACGAACCTCTGCTGACCTTTGTCGGTTGGCGAAAAATTGAAACTTTCGATAACGGCGCGATCACCGCGTGGTCGAAAGACGATGTGCCGCCGGCGCATCCTATTGAATCGGACGCGAAGCCGTCTGCGTCCCAGGGCTTGATGTGGGGAATTCTGCCCATCGGTGTCAGCTTCCTCGCCATCTTGCTTGAAATCATTTTGCCCGAGAAGCGGCGGGTTCAAACCGCAAGCGGCGTTCCGGTACGGGCCGAGCATTCCGTAGCCAGCATCTAAGAGAGCCAAATCGACATGAGACTTATTCTGCCCATCGTTCTTGTTGCGGTCACCGTAGTTTTGATTGCGGTCGCTCTTACCTCCGCGAACGCCACCGGAAAGACGGTAGGGATTTCGGCTGGCTCGACGTTTTTGACGCCGAAGCCAACAACTCCCGATCAGGCGCTCTCGAATCTATTGCTCAATGCGAAACGCCGCAATTGGGATGAAGCCTTCAATTCGGTTTCGAATGCGCAAGCACCAAACAAACAGTCTTTTATTCAGGATTGGACGGGTTCTTATGGTAGCCTGCGCGCATTTTCGGCGCTTGAAGGCTACGACATTCGCCCGCTTCACATTACGAATGACGAAGCCCAGATGCGAGTGCGGCTGCACTGGACGACGCCGGTTGGCCCCATCGAAGACGTGCGCGATTTCCGTCTCGCGCGCGAAGGCGAAATCTGGAAGACCGTCTGGCCTAAGAGCGATATGCCGATTGTTCCCTCGCAGGTCATTCCGGTTACGTATCTTCGTTGGGACCTCGTCAGCGGCGGCGGCGACGATGAGTGGGGCGCAAAAAATATCGACGCGCCGCATGTTCGCATCGTTTCCATGAACCCGCTTGACTTCGCCGAAGGAGCAGTCGTTCTCGGAGAAGTGGTGAACGAAGACACGATTCCCGCCTTCGTTAACGTGACCGCAACCCTCGTCGACGGATCGGGCAATGCCATCGACGAAGAGACCAGCTTCGACAAGATCGACCACATCTTGCTGCCGAAGCAGGTCACGCCATATCGCATCGATTTTCCCAAGGTCAACCTCAAGAACGTGAAGAACGTTCGCATGAACGTCAAGGCGACGCTGGTTCCCGCATCGGCCGACCCCGTGATCGGTGTGATGAATCAGAGAGTCGACCCCGACTATCAGGGCAAGGCGGTTCTGCGCGGAGACCTGTTCAACGAGAGCGGGCAAACCGTCAACATTCCGCACGTGATCGCAAGCTTGTATGACAACAACGGCAAGGTCTTGTGGGTTGCCGACGGATATGTGGAGCGAGCCTTATTGCCCCAGACTTCGGCGCCCTTCTCCATCGAAATTCCAAAGAACATGGCGTCGAAAGTTCAGAACTTCCACGTCGTGGTCAATCAATACAGCATGGGCAGGAATTAACATGCGATCGCTTCTGCGTTACGGAGTCGCGTGCCTGGCGCTATCCCTGACTTTATGCCCGGTTCAGGCTTGGGCTCAGGATATTACCGCACCCAAGTCCGCCGTCGCCGGCGAGCAGTTGTCACTTTCGATTGCCGGCAGTGGTAAGGCCACGTTCTATCTGATCGGGCCGGGAATCTCGAACAAACACGAAATCAATTTAGGCGAAGAGATGAAGTTGCGTGGCGACGTACTCCGCACTGCCGGCGACTATCGCGTCGTAGTTTGCGGTGATCCGTGCAAGAGCGCGACGTTCTACGTCATGCCCGCAAAGCCTTTCAGCATCAGCTTTCTCGTGCACCCGTCGCGCGTGCCGGTATCGCAATCGGACGCGGTGAGCGGCGTCGCATTTCCCTTCGATCAGTTTCACAACCTGGTGCTCGCGCCAGTGCCGATAAACTTTCAACTCGCGGCAGGCAAGGCTTCTCTTCTCAATAAGACAGAGACGACACAGTCTGGAGCCGCATGGTTTCGTACCGCGTCGAGTAAAGCCGCCGGAGCGCTGCAAGTGACCGCTGCCTTCCAGGATATTTCCGCGAAGCGCGTCGTGCAGCAAGTTGCCTCCGAGCCATGCAATTTACGCCTCACCGGGCAGCGCAATGCGACCGGCATTCTGGTGCAAACAGAGCCGGTGCATGATTGCTCCGGCAATCCCGTTCCCGATGGAACCATCGTTAGCTTCACCGCGAACGCCGGCGGGGTGAAGAGCACGGTCGATGCTCCGATCAAAAAAGGTATAGCGCGCGCGCAGGTGGACGCAAACGGCGCGGCGGTCATCTCGGGCGCTTCCGGCGTGGTGATGGGAAACGAACTCCGCATGGGGGCCAAGTGATGGGGCGATTCCGATTCACTTCATGCGCAAACAGGCTTATGGCAATAGCGCTCGTCTTAGCTACGCAAGCTTCCGCCGCAAGCGATGACGCTATTAAAGTGCAGTTGGATGCGGCCAAGACCGGCCCTCGCGCGGTTGAGCCGCTCACGCAGAAAAGCATCTTGCGCGATTATCGCGGAGCCTGGAACAGCATGGCTGCGGCGCTTGAGTCCAATTCCGCCGAGCCCTTGGCCGGGCCTTTTACGGGCGAGGCTCGGCAGTGGCTAGGGCAGTCAGTGAGCAGCCAGCAGAAGTCCGGTCTCAGCCGCCGCTACACGGATCAAAATCACAAAGTGCAAGCGGTGTTCTATGCGCCTGAGGGCGATGTGATCGAACTCCACGATACGGCCGATTACCAGCTGCAAATTCTGGATCAGGGAAAAGTGATTCACGAAGAGCGCGTCACGGCGCATTACGTCGTACTCATGACTCCGAGCGCCGACCGCTGGACGGTACGTCTGCTGCAAAGCGTTCCACAATTTTGAGTCACCATGCGCATCCTGGCCCGTTAGTCTCGTCCCGAGACTGGTTACCAACCGGGCGGTTCCTGGCCGCATCCTACTTTTTGGACGAGATGCGAAGAGCATCGCAGGTTAGAAGAATGGAGAAAACAGTTTGCCGAAAGCGTTGTTATGTCTACTGATGGCGTGCTTTGCGATCTTGAAAGGATGCAATCCATCCACCGCCCGGCATGCTCTACCCCCACACAAATCTACCCCGCTACCGACGCTGCTCGCGGTTTACATGCCCTGGTTCGGAGATCACACCCACATGGATGTGGGCTACTCCAGCCACGATGAAAAGAATTTAAAAAAGCAAATCGAACATGCCCGAGAGGTTGGCATCAGCGGTTTCGTCGTGGATTGGTACGGTGAGAGCGCTCCTTATTCTGACGCGAATTTTGCTCTGCTGCAAAAAGTAGCGAGCAAGAACCATTTTCAAGTTGCGCTGCTCTATAACGAGCCCGAAGATCAGGATCAGCAGTCGACGGACGACGCCATCGCCGGCCTCGACAAGGCCTATAACGACTATATTGGGCCTTCGGCAAAATATCGGGATGCCTACCTTACTTATCAGGGTCATCCCATGATTTTTATTTTTCCCAAACAGGGCCACGTCGATTGGAATCGAGTCCGCGAGCATTGTGGCACATGGCTTTCAACCCCGCTATTTATCTATAAAGACGAGCCCCCGGCGCAATACGCGTCCGCCTTTGGAGGATCCTACGCCTGGGTGCAGCCGGGAGGCCCGGGCTGGCAGCCGGACGGCAGTAATTGGGGCGAGCAGTATCTCGATTACTTCTACAAGAACATGCATGACAAGCACTCCGACAAAATCACGATTGGAGCCGCCTGGCCAGGGTTTGACGACTCCGGCGCGAAATGGGGCTTGAATCGCCACATGCGGAGTAATTGCGGTAAGACCTTCGCTGAGACGCTGCATATGTACGACCGGTATTTTGACCGGACGGAGGCAATTCCGTTCCTGCTCATTGAGACGTGGAACGACTATGAGGAAGGCACCGCCATAGAACGCGGCATTTCCGGGGGTTTGGGATGCCCCGCCAAAGATAAAGACAAAGACAAAGACGAAGCTGAGAACTCCAGGCATACCGAGAAGATTCAGTGATGCGAGATTTTGGCGGAAACTTTGCGATATTTACCAACCTTTCATATACTTTTCACACCCAAAGGGTTGGGGGATCACCGCGTCCTGGCCGGGTGCGGTGACCAATGGGGTCGCCACAAATGAAGAATTCTGCTCGAAGCTTAAGCCTACTCTCGCACATTTTGCTGCGAAACAGCCACGATCCAACCGCTAATCCAGCTACAAATCGGGACTCGAACGCTACAGGCCGTGACACTCCGTCAGTCGGCAACTTCGGCACCGATGACTTCCGCAGCGATGACTTCGGTGACCTCTGGAACCTGGCGAACTCACATCACGTAATCATGCGGGCTTTCCCCGGGTTGCGTCAGATGATGATGGTGGAGCCGGGCGGCGATAAGCTGGGATGGATCGATCGAGCATTAAGCAAAGAGCAAGCCCGCATCGACCACGCACTTTCCTTCCTCGCTCCGATTTGCCAATCCCTCGAAGATGCCGGGGACGTGATTGTGATCAAGTCACTCGACCACTGGCCCGACCTAGGCAATGATCTCGACCTGTACACAAACGCTGAAGGCGCTGACGTCGTCAGCATCATGAAAGAAAAGTTCAACGCCGAACTTGACGAGCGGAGTTGGGGAGATCGCCTCGCCAACAAATGGAATTTCATCGTTCCGGGACTGCCCGAATTAGTAGAAGTGCACATCGCGCGTTTAGGGCAGACTGGCGAACAGAAAGCCATCACTGAATCGCTCATCAAGCGCTCGGGCACCGTGGAGTACGGAGGGCATACGTTCCGTGTCCCGGCTCCAGAACACCGCCTGGTAATCAGCACCCTGCAGCGCATGTACCGGCACTTCTATGTACGCCTCTGCGATGTTGTCGACAACGCCAAGCTGATGGATTCTGGCGCGGTTGACTACATGTACTTGCGCACGCTCGCCAAGTCCGCAGGGCTGTGGGGCGGCCTGGCAACGTACATGGTAATCGTTTCGGAATACGTCGAATCGTATCGGGGCTACGGAATCAACTTGCCTCCAGTGGTGTCTGACGCAGCCCGCTTTGGCAACGACCTCGTCTACTTCAAGCGGAACTTTCTTCGCATTCCAATCTTTCCGCAGTCAGCCAAGCTTTACGCCTCGGAGTGGGCCAGGCTGCTGATGAACGGCGAATTCGAGAACACGCTTCGCCTGAGTTTGCTCCCAGGGTTGGCGACTGCAGCAGCTCTCGAGATGAAGTTCACCGGGAGCGACAAAGGTATTTGGTAGCCATTACTTGTCTGCCGTGTATTGCGGAGGTGAATCGCGAGGGCAGATCGGATCGGGCTCTGATTTGGTGTCAGGGGTTTACAGTATTGCGGCTTCAAGGCTCAGATTTTAAGGTCGAAGTGACGTCTTGGTTTCGCTTCCGTCGGTTGCAAGACAGAAAGGCACGACGTGGTTCGCATTCTGGTCGCAGACGATAATCCAGTGGTAAGACACTATCTGCGAGGGCTACTCGAGCAACAAAACGATTGGAAAGTCTCGGATGAGGCAAGGACCGGGGGCGAAGCGCTTGAGCGGGTGCAGAAAAGCCGTCCCGATATCATCTTGCTTGACTTCCAAATGCCAGATTTAAATGGACTTGATGTCGCCCGTAAGATTTCGGACAGCTTCCCTGACATACCCATCTTGATGGTCACGATTCATCTTTCCCGTCAACTGGCTGATGAGGCTCGTCAAGCAGGTATTCGAGGCGTCTGTTTGAAATCAGATGTAGGTTCGATTGTGGAAGCAGTAGATACTTTGTTGCATAAAAAAACTTTCTTCCGCGAAATTGCCGCTACAAGTCATTGATTTGCCGCTACAGAGCATCGATTTTAAGGTGCCACAGAATTTATGGCGTCTGCAGGCCTACAGGATTTACTGTATTCGGGGCCTAGGGTGCCCATGCTAGCTTGAA
>JAYVCW010000496.1:0-5235 GCA_043749775.1 Acidobacteriaceae bacterium
TACGTTTCCGCGATTCTTGCCGACGCTAAGGATGAAAACACGATGTACGTCGCAGTCGTCAATGACCGCGAATTCGGTGGCGTTTTCTACTCCAGCGACGCCGGGCAACACTGGTTGCAGAAAGCGGCTGGCCTGGGCGGCAAAGACGTGTTCGCACTCAAACAGGCTGCCAACGGCACGCTGGTAGCGGGAACTAACCACGGTATCTATTCACTCGATCACAACGGTTCGACGTGGAAGCCGATGAACGTGGTTGTGGTGGAGCACACGACGATGACGAAGGTCGCGTCGAAGACGAAAAAAGGCAAGAGCAAAGAAGTTGCTCATACCACTTATCAGAAATCTCAATTGGAAGCTCGCGTCAATGACTTGGAAATCGAGCCGTCGCGCTGGCTTGCCGCTACGAGCGCTGGCATTTTCGTCAGCACCGATCAGGGCAAGATGTGGAAGGGCGGGGAAGTTCTGGGGCAGAAAGATTTCGTCTCGGTGCGAGCCTCGGGTTCCACTATTCTTGCTGCGACTCGCTCCAGCGTTTTCGTCTCGGATGACGCTGGCAAAGAGTGGAAAAAGGGCGGGCTTCCGACTTATGTCGTCAGCATCCGCAGCGCAGCGATCGCGTCTGACAGCCAGTTCGTGGTTGCCTCGCGCGAAGGCGCCTACCGCAGCGAAGATGGTGGTTTGACCTGGCAGCAGGCAAATAATGGCCTGCCGGCGAGGGACATCTCTTCCGTCAGCTTCGACGCTGCTCACAAACAATTGCTAGCGACCAGCGACGTCACCGGCGTGATTTTCGAAAGCCGCGACGGTGGCCGTACCTGGCAACGTGGGCCGGATGCGGGTTACCCGCTGCGCCGCGTAAGCGTGATCGGCGGGCGATTCGTGGGTGCGACTCCGTTCGATGGTGTTGTTCTTCAACCGGAGAACGAATCCATCAGCGCCGCGGTCAGTGCACACGGCTCGAGATAGTTGCAGGAAGGTAAATCGCCCCGCTCAGGCACCGTCTGGGCGGGTTTTTTATTTTTTAGCAAGGCTCACGCTCTCTTGTATTTTTCACATCAATCAGACAACAATCATTCATGCGTTTCTTTTGGGGATGTTCGTTTGCTTTGAGTGCATGGCTCATGTGTTCTAGCGAGACCGTGGGTAGCGCGTCGTACGCACAGTCGACCGCCTTAAAAAACGCCAGTCCGAGCCAGACTGCCCCCTCCAGGGCGGCGCCCGCCCCAGTTAAGAAGCACCGCAAGCCTGCCCCCCCGGTGGTTCACGACGAAAGCCAGAACAAAACCGTGGTCCCCGAAGGCGGAGCGAAAGAGCCTCCCGAACAGATTGCACCAGGACTGGCTCCCGAAGAGAGGGAGCACGAGCGCCGTGAGGCGGAGCAGTGGCTGAGTGCAACGGACGGCGATCTCAAAATATTGGCCGATCGCCACCTTAGCCCACCGCGGCAGGATAGCGTGAAGCAAGTGCGCTTCTATCTCGCGGACGCGCGTTCGGCCCTCAAGGAAGGCGATTTTAAACGGGCCCACACCTTGGCGCTCAAGGCTCATCTTTTGACCGACGACATGGTGAAGCACTGACTCGCCTATGATCGTCCGACCTTACGTTGTGCGACGACCAGCCCTCTCGGCGTAGGCAACAACACCGCGGAGATCAACCCATCCTTCTCAAGGTTAAGCGCGGCGTCACGTACCGTCTTCAGGTGTGAGCTGGCGTCGTGCATCAGGATTATTCCGTAGGGGTTGATTTGTGGCAGAAAACGCCTGATTTCTTGCTCGCGAATGGGCATGTCGCTATCGCTGAAAAATAAATCGATGGTGCCCTCGATCGTCATTTCCAGGCTTGATTCGTTGCGTAATTCAATCCACTCCGCCAAACCAGAGCTTTCGATGCGAGCTTTCGCATTCCGGTAAATCGATTCATCGAACTCGCACGTGATGACCCGCCCGCGGCCATTTGCCTTCAGGCCTTCTGCGATCCAAAGCGTGCTGATGCCGCTAAAGGTGCCGGTTTCGACCACAAGCTCTGGCTTGATAGTGGTCACGAGGGTGCGGAGGAACTCGAGCACCTCGGCCTCCGCGGTCATGGAGTCGTACATATGCCAGCGCTCAGGATGCGGGCACTCGGGCGTGGGCCGGTGATATTCGGGCTGGAGTTGATCGCCGCTACGTTCGATCTGCCGCAGGATGCGGCGCTCCTGTTTTTCTTTCTTCCGGAAAATGCTGCGTAGGGACATTCAGAAAAGAGTGTACTGGAAACGAAACTAGAACGAAGGCAAGATAGCAGCGCGGACCCGAAAACTGTGACGAGGGCGAGGTTGCTCCGTTAAATTGATCCGTTAAAAGGAATTGCGAGCTTGTTCACTCGCTTGTGAAGTAGTCCACCGTGACCGGGTTCTCGAATAAAGAATAATCGCGAGTCACGACCGTGATCCCGCTGTCGGTGACGAAGTAGCGTTCGCGATCGGCCTCTACGTCATAGCCAATCGTGGTTCCTTCAGGAATATGGACGTCGCGATCGATAATCGCCTTGCGGATGCGGCAGCTGCGCCCAACATTGACGTGCGAGAACAGAATGCTGCTGTCGATCTCGCTGTAAGAGTTGACGCGCACGTCAGGCGAGAGCACAGAATTGCTGACCATGCCGCCAGAGATGATGCATCCGGAAGAAATCAGAGAATCCATGGCATGGCCCATACGTCCGCTCTCAGCAAAGACAAATTTTGCCGGCGGATATTGGCGTTGGTGAGTGCGAATCGGCCACTGATCGTCGTACAAGTTGAATACCGGAGAGACCGAGATGAGGTCCATGTTCGCCTCGTAATAGGCCTCCAGGGTTCCTACATCGCGCCAATACAATGCCTCTTTTTTGTTCTCGTCGACAAAGTTGAAAGAATAGACGCGGTAATCTCCGAGCATTGCGGGCAAAATATTTTTGCCAAAATCGTGGCTGGAGGATTGATCCTCTGCGTCCTTCAACAACACCGGAATCAGAACATCCGTGTTGAAGATATAGATCCCCATCGATGCGGAAATTTTCGTTGGGTCGTAGGGCGAGCGCAAATCGGTGTGTTGAGGCTTCTCGAGGAATGCGGTGATGCGATGGCCCTGATCGATATCGACGACGCCAAAATGCCTGGACTCTGACGGATCGGTTGTTAGCGTAGCCACGGTCACGTCAGCTCCAGTCTCGACGTGATCCTTGAGCATGCGCTCGTAGTTCATTTTGTAAATATGATCGCCGGAGAGGATGATCACGTACTTAGGCTGTTCAGAGCCGATCGAGTAGATGTTCTGGTAAACGGCGTCGGCGGTTCCCATATACCAGTTTTCGCTGACGCGTTTCATGGGCGGCAAAATTTCGATGAACTCGCCAATCTCTCGCCCGAAAATATTCCAGCCTTCGCGAATTTGCCGGTTCAAAGACAGGGCTTTGTACTGCGTGAGTATGTATACACGCCGCAAACCGGAATTCACACAGTTAGAAAGGGTGATGTCGATGATGCGATAGATGCCGCCGAAGGTCACGGCCGGCTTGGCGCGATCACGAGTGAGTGGATAAAGCCGTTCGCCCGCGCCACCTGCGAGCAAGATTCCGAGGGTATCTTTCATCGTCACGTCGTATGGATGCCGAGTCGAGTTAGTGGGCTGCCCTCGCCAAGGCGAAATACTAACATACGCCTAAGTACCAGTTTGGTGCTCGAATCACAAACTGCATTCGCGAAGTTAGCGAGAAAGTCTAACAAAATCTCAGATGAAAAAAAATGAGGAAGCCGAAGAGATCAGCCTCCGCCCGGCTTCGCGTAAGGGTTCTAGCAATGCACGATCTTGTCGCTCTTGATGCCGCGGGTCGCGTAGCGCGAGTCGACCACCAATTTCGATTCGCTGACTATCTTCTTGTAATCGTAGTCGGTGTGGTCGGTGACAATCAGGACGCAATCGTATTGGCCGAGGTTGTCTAGGGGCGCGCACTTCATCTGCAGATCGTACTTGCGCCCACGTCCAACGAAGGGGAAGTAAGGGTCGTTATAGCTGACCGCAGCCCCTTCTTTCTGAAGCAACTCGATGATCGTAAGAGCCGGAGACTCACGCAGATCGTCAATATCGCGTTTATAAGCGACTCCTAGAACCAAAACTTTGGAGCCATTGATCGCCTTTTTTTGCCGGTTCAGGGCAGAGATGGTGGCGGCAATTACGTGATACGGCATGGCCACATTGACTTCGCCCGCCAGCTCGATAAAGCGTGTGTGGAAATCGAACTCCTTTGCCTTCCACGAAAGATAAAACGGATCGACCGGAATGCAATGGCCGCCCAATCCAGGGCCTGGATAAAACGGATGGAAGCCGAATGGCTTGGTAGCGGCGGCGTCGATGATCTCCCAGATATTAAGATTCATGCGCAGGCAGAGCATTTTCAGTTCGTTCACCAGCGCGATGTTGACGCAGCGATAAATATTCTCGAGCAGTTTCGTCATCTCCGCTGCTGCCGGCGACGACACCAAAACCGTCTTGCGGAAAATCGAGCCATAAAGAGCGGCCGCGATTTCGCTCGCCTGCCCGTCGAGACCGCCGATCACCTTGGGAATGTCATGGCGTGCGACCTGCGTGTTGCCCGGATCCTCGCGCTCTGGCGAGAATGCCACCCAGACCTCGTTGTCGGTCGCGGCGCCGTTCCGAGATGCTTTCAATCCTGCCTTGTTTTCATTTTCAAGAATTGGAATCAAAACTTCTTCAGTGGTGCCCGGATAAGTCGTGCTTTCGAGAATGACAATCTGGCCGGCGCGCAAATGAGGTGCCACAGCGTGCGCGGTATTGGTGATGTAGCTTAGGTCAGGTTCGTGATATTCGTTTAGCGGAGTAGGAACGCAAATAATGATGGCGTCCATGGCGGTGATTTGCGCATAATCCGCTGTCGCTCTAAATCCATTCGCCTTCGCCGCCGCGATTTCTTCCGAGGTGATGCGGAAAATATAGGTTCCGCCGTTCGAGATGGTGTCGATCTTGCGCTGATCGATGTCGAAGCCGGTGATTGCGAATTTCTGGTCGCTGTAGAGTAGAGCGAGCGGCAATCCGACGTAGCCGAGGCCGATAATACCGACCTTGGCTTCGCGCGCGCCGATGCGATTTTTTAAATCTGTGAAAAGAGAAGAAGCGGTTAACTGGCTCATAAGACGAAGACAATTTTAGCATTGCGAATTCATTTTCGGACCGCGAAAGATGCGGTTATCTCGCTGAATCG
>JAYVCW010000497.1:0-4463 GCA_043749775.1 Acidobacteriaceae bacterium
ACCGGATATAGCGAGCGCTTGCACGGCTTCCTGAACAAAGTAATCTCGGATACCAGAGCACATTGATACAACGAAATTTAGCAGGGATTGCCGATTCCCGGGCGAACGGTTCTGGGGGGCAATACGGAAGTTGTGGCGGGCCAGAAGTCGGCTTCGAGGACATCTACCGAACCAGGTCAAGTGCAATAGAGCACCGAGGGGTTAATGGGTGGCTGCGTGCGATCCTTGCGCAACGCCGCGTTAACCAGTACAAGAAGATCGGCCGGGAAGTTGAGCTAGGCGCGATCGAACCGGCGGCACAAGTTTCCGAGCAACTCGAGCTAAAACAAATAGAGGATTTGCGGCTCGCGATCAAGATGACTCTGAGCGCGACGTTCCAGGAAGAACGCTTCCTGCTCTCAGCCTACTATCTGGACCAGCGTACCTGCATGACGTTAGCCGCGCTCTCCGAGTTCATGAAGCCATCGTCCGAAGATACATGGAAGAGATGCTTTTCGCGGGCAACTTTGTCGCTAACCTCTAGTTGTCGTCGCGTTCAAGTGAATTCGAGATTGGAGTTTCCTGATTCAGCACGGCGACCCATCGGCCTTCGCGCTTCACCCAAGTTGTGCTTTCAATCACGGTTCCTTGAGAGAAGCTTCTGCTTCCTTCATGGCCGATGCGAACTGCTGAGTAGAACAGGATGACCGTCGAATCGGTGGGCATAAATCCGCGAATAGGTCCGAACTCGTAATGCGCGATCGTCCGCTCCTTCATCGTTTTCAGATAATCAGGCTGCCGCATAATTCCTGATTGAAAGATCATAACGGCGTCGGCAGGCACGAGCTCCTGGAAGGCAACTGCATCCCTTCTCTGTGCGACCTTCCAGACGAGTTTTTCGAGTTTGATTATTTTCTTTATGGTTGCGTTCTGTTCGCGAGAGAGCTTGATAGATGGTTTCGAGTTTTGCCGTTTCGGTTTCATGGGGTTTTGCGGCGGCGGCACATGACGTAAACGAGAGACATCAGTGCCAGGATCGGCAAGAATGTAGGAATGGTGTATGTGAGCCCCTTTACCCAGAACGTGCTCAGCGCGATGCCGGACATCGCCAGAATTGCGAACAGAGTGGGCCAAGGATGAAAAGGTAGTTTCAGCGGCAGCGCGGAAAGTTGCGTCGAACTAACCTGCCGCCGAAAACGTAAGTGTGTGATCAGGACGACACCCCAGACATAGAACATCCCTGCGACTGCCGTGCCATAGAGCAAGAGAAAGGCATTTGTCGGAGCGAATACCGCGAGGAGAATCGCAGCCACCATTCCTGCACTCGACAAAGCCAGGGCTCGGTGCGGAACTCCCCTACTGCTGAGACGTCCCAACCAGCGGGGGGCGTAGCTTCCCCTCGAGAGCGAGAACAACATGCGGGTGGAGAGATACAAGTTTGTGTTCGCGCTGGACAGGGCCGCTGTGATGACGACCAGATTCATGATGCCGGCTGCAAAAGGAATACCTGCGGTTGCAAATGCGCGTACAAACGGGCTTCCGGCAATATTCGCGGAACCTATGCGATTCCACGGCGTCATGGAAAGCATGACGGTGATAGCCAGCACGTAGAAGATGATGAGTCGGTAAACGATGGTGCGCATTGCCCGGGGGATGCTGACCGACGGATTCTCAGCTTCGCCAGCTGTTACTGCGATCACCTCCACTCCCATATAACTTGTGATGACCAAAGACATGGCAAGCCAGACTCCGCGCCAACCATGGGGCAGAAAGCCTCCTTGGTTGGTGAGGTTGGCCAGTCCCACGGCGGGCCGAGGGCCCAGTCCTGTAATGAGCAACAAGCCAACGACAATAAAAATGATAATCGCGAGAACTTTGATGAGCGCAAACCAATACTCAAACTCACCAAAATTGCCGACTTGCAGGGCATTAATAATGACGAGAGCGCTGGAGACGAGAAGTATCCACTCCCATCCAGGGACACGAGGAAACCAGAATCCGAAATAGATGGCAACGGCTGTTACTTCAGCGCCGATAGCTATGATCTGCACCAGTCCGTAAGTAGCTCGCACAGTGAAACCCGCCCACGGGCTCAAGTAGGTCTCGGCGTAAACACCGAACGATCCAGCCACGGGATGAACGACCGCCATTTCGGCGAGTGCGTACGCCATCACCACCGCCACGAGTGCACCGATCAGGTAACTGATGATGATGCCCGGACCGGCGAGCTCAATCGTGACACTGCTTCCCAGGAACAGGCCGACACCAATGGCTCCGCCGATGGCGATCATGGTGAGCTGCCGGGAATTAAGGCGACGTTGGAGTTCTCCTTGTTCCTCTGGCAGAAGGGGCGCGCTTACATCCGGATGCGACTCGGGACCGGTTGAAGAATTGTTCAAGCAGCACCTGACCTTTGTGACCTGATTATCTATTTCGACTAGTGACGTGCGATGCGCTGCAACACGTCTATGAACCTGGCTACCTCCTCCACGGTGTTGTAGTGGACCAGAGATGCCCGAACGGCGCCGGTTTCTGGTGGAACTCCAATGCGGCGAAGCAGACGCGGCGAGTACATGTTGCCGTCACGCACACCAATGCCGTGTTCCGCACAGGAAGCGGCTACACGGGCGGCCGGCACTTTATTCAGGTTGAAACAAATTGTCGGGACCCGATGCTTGAGTTCATCCAGCTCTCGGACACCGTAGACGGTTACATCTCCGAGCGCCGCGAGGGCCCGGAGCATTTCCGAAGACAACGTCGACTCATAGACCCGAATTGCCTCCATCGCAGTCACCAGAAATTCGCGCGAAGAAGCGGAGATCGAATCCGAAAGCAAAGTGCGGCCCAGTTCTTCCAAATATGCGATGGCGGCGTTCATGCCGGCAACGTTTTCGTATACGAAGGTGCCGACCTCGATCTTGTCGGGGATCTCGTCAGGAATGAAATCTTCGCGGAAGGTTGGCAGCGCTTCGAGAAGCTCGCGCTTGCCCCACAGGAAACCCATGTGAGGAGCAAAGATCTTATAGCCCGAGCACACTAAATAGTCGCAGTCCCAGTCCTGCACATCGATGACTCCGTGTGGAGCGAAATGAACCGCATCCAGAAAAACTTCCGCTCCTGCAGCATGCGCCATGCGCGAGACTTCTTTTACATTGACGATTGACCCCAGCGCGTTGGAAGCGACTGCACAGGCGACTAAACGAGTTCGAGAGTTTAACAGCGGTTCTAGGTCTTTTTCGTGGAGGGTTCCATCCTCCCGCATCTTCCACCAGCGGATTTCCGCGCCTTTGCTTTCCAGGGCAAGCCATGTGGCGATGTTGGCTTCGTGATCCAAGTCCGTGACAATGATTTCTTTTCGTGCTCCCATGATTTCGGAGATAGCGAGGCTGACGATGCGAATAAATGAAGTGGCATTCATACCGAACGCCACTTCGGATGGTTCGCGTGCATTCAGCAAGGTCGCTACACTCCGCCTCGCTAGCTGTATGGACGCATCGACTTCCTGACTGTGGCGATAGCGACCGCCTCGCTGAACGTTACAGGACACGAGGTGATGGCAGACCGCATCGAGCACCGACTGAGGAATCTGCGCCCCTGCACCGTTGTCAAAAAAAATGAAGCCGTCGGTGCTATTCAAGGCCGGGAAGTGCCGTCGTATCGAATCGATTGGAAAATTTGAGATGGACATTTTCTAATGCGCTTGTATCTGCTGATAGATGGAGGCTGCGTTATCGGCAAACGTAGCTTCGTACTTCGGGTACTGCCTGAAATCAGCGTATTTCTCCATATGGATGTCGTGCCGCACCTGTTCGAGTGTTTCGTTTTTCTGCTTCAACGTCCGTACCTGTTGGTAAAGATCATTCAGATAATCTCGAAACCGTGTTAACTCCGCTTTACTAGCGAGTTCGAAATGGCCCGGGACGACGTGTTCCAGAGGTAATTCCAACGCAAGGTCGAGAGCATGAATCCAACTTTCGACACTGCCATCATCCATAGCCGGTGACGAACGGTTCAAGAACAAATCTCCCATCGAAATGGCTTGCTGGTCCGGGAAGTAGACCAAGGCGTCTCCAGAGGTGTGCGCCTTTCCAGGAAAATAAACTCTGGCAGTGTATGGCTCGAGGTGCACGGTGACCTGCTCCTGAAAAGTGAGGTTCGCAGGCTCAAAGTGAAACGCCTTCATGCTTGAATCTTTTTGGAGGGCGAGCGTGCGTTTACGCGTGAAGTCCGTGCTGATGACGGTCGCTGATGGGCCAACCACAACGTTTCCGCCCTGATGATCCGGATGATAGTGCGTATTCACCACGTACTTCACGGGCAAGTTCGAGACTTTCCGAATCGCGGCCAGCAGCTTGGAGGCTTCGCTTTCGTTCAGGCCCGTATCCACAACCAAGATGCCCGCTTGTCCAACGAGAAAAGTCGAATTTGCGCTGGCATCATTGTCTGAGATGTAGGCGTAAAGTCCCTTCCCTATCTGGCTCACG
>JAYVCW010000498.1:0-6239 GCA_043749775.1 Acidobacteriaceae bacterium
CTGCTCCAGAGGCAGATGTCCTACCGTTGAACGACGAGGCTGAGACGAATTCTAAACCATTTTCTATCTGCGGCAAAATTCCGCGTTGGCTCTCGGCCAACTCTTCCGTTTGAGCGAAACCCGGTCATCCTCTGGAAATCAAGTGTGGCGCGAGATCTCCCTAAGGGAATGAACCGTAGGCATACCAACAATGCCCTTCTGCATGTCAATTACGATCAACCATCTTCCTAAAGTCGATTCTGCAATCAACCGATGACATGAGTACAACAACAAAGATGAGTGCCTGCTGCGAAGCAACAGGAACCTCGACCGGGAGAGAAATATGTCAACCGCAGCCGTTTCCAGTCTTTCGATTTTGCAGGAGCTACAGAACTTTTATCAGACCCGGCAATCCGACCTCAAACAGCTGGGCGGCGCGCTTCAAAGCGGCGATCTCAACGCGGCACAGCAGGCTTTCACGGCGCTCGAGCAGCTAGGGCAGAGTGGTCCCTTCAGCAGCTCGGAACCCTTTTCAAAGAGCAGCCGCGCCCAGGCATTCGAAGCGCTCGGGCAGGCTTTGCAGTCGGGCGATTTAGAGGGAGCGAAGTCCGCATTCGCCGCTCTCGCCTTGAGACCAACGGATAGCGCGCCGCCGCCGAGTCCCGCGGCTATCGTTAATCTCTCGAACTCTCAGCCGGCGAGCGCAACGTCGACTTCGGGCACCCCAAATTCTGCTTCCATCTACCAGCAGTTGCAGGCGTACCAACATCAGCGACGTGGAGATCTTGCGCAATTAGGGCAAGCACTACAGGCAGGCAATCTTGCGGACGCACAAACGGCTTTCGACGCGCTTGTCGTGCTAGGCCAGAACGGTCCCTACAAGAGCGGCGCGACTTTTGCAGCACCGAACCGGGAGCAGGACTTTCAGGCAATTGGTCAGGCGCTGCAGGAAGGTAATCTGCCACTCGCGCAATCGGCGTTCTCAGCACTCTCCAGCACCTTCGGACACGAGAATCAGCACGCTCAAAACGCGATCAACATCTATAACGGCAGCGCTGCGGAGATCATCATTAACGTTGGCGGCGCTTCGAGTGGAACTCCCGTATCGGGCTCGCAGCCTGAACTCGTCATCAATCTAGGGCAAGGCAGCAATTCTGGCGCATCCGTTACGGAAATCGATATACATCTTGGCGCCGCGCCCTCGAGCGCCCCCGCGCCTGAAATCATCATTAACCTCGGCCAGCAGAGTGCATCGGGAAGCGGTGAACAGATAACCATCAACCCCGGCAACGCCACTGTTGGAACGGAAATCTCAATCGGAATTTCGCCCGCGAGTGGCACGAGCCAAAGCAACCATGAGCTAGTTACCCTTAATTTCAACCAGAATAATTTGAACCAGAACCAGAATGTCGAACTGATTTTGAACTTCCTTAATTCCACAACCAGTCAGAGTCAGACGGCGTTGGGTAGTGGCGTCAGCCTGCATGCATGATCTTTCGGGATCATGACCGGGATCCGACGACCGGGATCCGACGATGACGACGCTTCCGCTCAGAAAATAAAACATCTGCGTGGCTCGCGTTAAAATCGTAGCCAGGGGTTCTGCGCAGGGCTCCGAGGTGCTGCGATGGCTAGCGAAGTATCTGCGGGAGGCGGGCCCGGCCTGCTCTCGCACCCGGCTCATTCCGACAACAATTACGCTGAGATGGCGCGGCGTCCGCTCGAAGCGGATCAATGCGCCCTGATCGTCGTTGATATGCAGGAGAAGCTGCTGCCGCCGATCTGGGAGAAAGATCGCTTGCTGAACAATGTTCAGCTGCTGATTCGACTCGCCGGCATTCTGAAAATTCCCGCGCTAGTGACCACGCAATACGCTAAGGGGTTGGGCTCGACTGTTCCCGGCATCGCGGATCTTCTTCCAAACACTCCCCCGATCGATAAGCAGATGTTCTCGTGTTTTGGCAGCGACGCATTCTGCTCGATGCTGAAACGTTTGCCGGGACCGCGAACGACCGTGCTCCTGTGTGGCATGGAAGCTCACATTTGCGTCATGCAGACCGCGCTGGGCGCGCTTCGCGAAGGCTATCTCGTACACGTGGCGTCAGACGCGGTAAGTTCAAGAACCGAACTGAACTGGAAAATTGGCCTTGACCGCATGCGTTCCGCGGGGGCAATACTCTCGTCGTCTGAGATGATGATCTATGAGCTGATGCGATCGTCAGGCGCGCCCGCTTTCAAAGAACTACTTCCCTTCCTTAAAAGCTGATCGCGCAGAGATATAGATGCGGGAGGCCGACCTCGCCTGTGCTGCTCTGGGCCGCGAGCCCGGCTCTCAACCGGAAGCTAGTCTTTTTGTTGCTCTTTCTCTTTCTCTTTATTCCTTTTCTTTCTCTTGCTCTCTCTGTTTCACCCTCACTACGGTAATTTTCGAAAAGCCCTCTTCAAATGTCGGAGGCTTCAACTTCCCCGCCATCTTCCGCATGACGTCCTCAGCTACGGCTCTGCCGCGACGCTGGTGGCGTTCCATGCAGACATCGAGCGGGACATCGAAGAAGACCCCCTGCACGTCGTAGCCGTAATCCTTGGCGAGTTTGATCCAACTGTGGCGATCGTGAGGAGTCAGGTTCGTCGCATCCACATAATTCATGGGACGGCGCGCGATTAGTCGCGCCTTGAGCATCGAGCGCAGATTGGAAAATATCAGGTCCTGGAATCGCTGCTCCTGCGCATCGTCAAACAGCAACTCGCGCAGCAGATCGCTCGATAGCGGATGAATATTGTGGCGTTTGAACCATGAACTTTTGCCGGAACCCGGCAAGCCTATGGCCAGAACAACTGTCCCTTTGGAAGGGCGGCCTGAAGGCGACGCTTGTGCCGGCGCAGCGCCAGCGGCGGTTGAGCGGCTAGCGGCGGTCTTTGATTGCGGCGGTTGCGCCCCATCCGCAGCGAGAAGCGGGTCGTCTACCCCGGATTCTGTCGGTCGGCCCTCAAGGTCATCACTGCGGGCAGCCACTACTCTTTTCGTGCGTGATCCGCCACGCCCGCCACGCCCACGCCGGCGTCGAGCAATTCTCGGTCGTGGTTCGGCGGGCGAGACCGCGCCGGAGCCTGAAGGTGTCGGTTCGGGATCGGCGGCGCGAACAGAAACTGGTGGCGGCTCAGGCTCAGATTCAACTGGCGTCTTCGCCGCCGGAGCTGCGGAGCTGGCTTTGGGTTCATCATCGTAAAACCGAGGCTGCAAGGGCTCCGGCTTCTTGCTTCCGTCGGCGGCGGCGTCATCATCCGCCTTTTTGCGTCGCTTTAAGCGATCGCTCATCCATTTGCGCATATAGCGCTTGTAGCACACGAATGGATGGCGCGGCAATCTGGGGCCCGTAGCAAAGCGGGATACTGCCGCGACTTCGCCCGAGACTAGCGGACTTTCGCCACTTGCGATTTACAATAGCGGCACTTGATTGATCCATCTAAAAATGGTGCTTCGAACAAGAGCGTCTATCTTGTATTGGATTAGCAAGGAGCCCAACGAGGAGCGTAACTATGAATGTAACTATGGACCCATCTCATCGCGCAGCCGCTCCCGCTGACCGAAGCCAATTGCCCGCAGTGCCCATGACTCTCGAGGGCTACGCCACTTTGCATCAAATGATGCGCTTCAAATGGAGCGCATGGCGCGCCCTTTCGCAGAGCGACCGACGGGAGATGGTCGCCGAAGCGGAGAAGCTTCTTGCCGAAATGGAGGCACGTTCGAATGGACAGTCTGCGCTGTTTTCATTGCTTGGTCATAAAGGCGATCTGATGTTCGTCCATTTTCGCGACACATTCGATGAACTCAATCAAGCCGAACTGGATGTCGCACGACTTCGCTTTAGCGATTTTCTGGAACCTGCAACTTCTTATTTGTCGGTGATCGAACTCGGCTTGTATGAATCTTCGCTAAAGACCTATAAAGCAATGGCTGAACGTGGCGTCGAACCATTTTCGGAAGAATGGAAAAAAGAGATACAAGAGACGGTCGCACGGCAGAAAGAAGCGATGAAATCACGGCTTTTCCCCAGCATGCCACCGCACCGGTATATCTGTTTTTATCCGATGGATCGCAAGCGTGGTGAAGACAAGAACTGGTACACGCTTCCGATGGAAGAGCGGCAACGGCAGATGAACGACCACGGCCTTGTCGGCCGCCGCTACGCCGGAGAAGTAAAACAAATTATTACGGGCTCGATCGGATTCGATGACTGGGAGTGGGGCGTCGACCTGTTTGCCGACGAACCGCTGGTCTTCAAAAAATTAATTTACGAGATGCGCTTTGACCACGTCAGCGCTGTGTACGCGCTCTTTGGAACCTTCTATGTAGGACTGCGCGTGCCGGCAAACCGCTTGCATGACTTGCTGGAAGGCCGCCTTCCGGAACACGTAACAAATAATCGCGAATAACTTTTCCGTAAAGACGACGTCCCGTCTTTACATTCTTATTATTTTCGCTTTTTGTGACTTAACTTGAACTTGTGTTCATGCTTTGCCATGTTCACGCGGGCGCCTCGGAATTCCACGCCTTCCATTTGCAACCTGAATTTTTGTTCGGCGGCGTTTTCTCCCTGCAACTTAACCGATCCGCCGTAGCCGACGACGCGGTGCCATGGCAATCCCTTGACTTGCTGCAAAATGCGCACGACCTGACGTGCCGCACGAGGCCAGCCAGCGGCGCGCGCAATCTCTCCGTAGCTTGATACTTTCCCCTTCGGCAGTGATTGAATGCACCGAACGACACGAGCGCGTCTTTCATCAGCGGGTCTAGCGTCAGCGGGTGTAGCGTCAGCGGGTCTTTCATCATCGCGTCTTACGCCAGAGCGTCTAGCGTCAACGACAGTTAACTTTTTTTTGGGCGATCGAGAATTCATTTGCGGAGAATCGGAGCGAGTTCGCATTGCGCGATACAAAATTCTACACTCGCCCATAAAACTTGCAGCCACCATACCTGCATCCTTAACTCTATCCGCAAGCAAATTCTTTTAGGAGATGATTCACGATGCTGCGAGCTGTCCCACTTATTCTGGCGCTGACCGCGCTGAGCTTTTTTGCCACCGGATGCGGTTCCAGCAATTCGTCGCAGGTGCGTTTCGTCCACGCCATCCGCGATGGCGGGCCTCTCGACATTGAAGTAAACGCGACGAAGGTATTCACCAACGTGGCTTTTTTGGGATTTCAGCCCGCCTCGGGCTATACCAAGGTCTCTTCCGGCAGCGTGACAGTCGCGGGCTTGACGACTGGCACTACGACCCAGGTTTTCAGTTCGACGGCGCGGCTCGGCTCCGGCCAATACACCCTGATTGCGACCGGCTCTGAAAGTGGGACGAACGGCGCGGGCGTGAATCTGTTATCGATCTCCGATAATAATGCGGCTCCGGCCACCGGCAACGTTGAGTTCCGCGTGATCGATGCATCGCAGACGGGGGGCACGGTCGACATTTACATTCTTTCTAACCCCGTAAGCAGTGGGATTCAGCCACCCGCCACGATTTCGGGGCTCGCGTACACGCAAGCGAGCGGATACATTTCGCTGCCTTACAACTCGGCTGGTAGCGGATACACAATGTACGTGACCTCGGCCGGAACCACCAATCCGCTCTTCAGCCAGACGCTCAACACTCCTACAGGGTCGATTCGCACGCTCGTTTTAACCGACGTCCAGAACGGCGGTTCTATGAATCCAGTTGCGTTGGAGCTTAGCGATTTGAACTAGCACGGCCACGGCTGTGGTGACGGGCGGCCCGCCCATTCCGGAAGGCTACGCTCAGGTCGAAGGTTGCGAGAACGCAGTTGCGCCTATGCGTTACTGTTTTTGAAAGACTTCGCCGCCTCTTCTTCACTCTTGAAGATTTCAAAAACTGAATGCAGCTTGGTAAGGTGCAGAAGGTCGCCGACACGAGGACTGAGATTCGCGAGCTTTAGCGCACCGCCTGCGCTCTGCGCGGATGTATAGAGCGATACCAGAGTTCCCAGACCACCGCTATCCATAAAATTTAGTTCGCCAAGATTCAAGACGATCTTTGGATTCGTCACGATCAGCTTCTTAACCGCTTCGCGCAGGCTGGCTGATTCTTCGCCAAACACTAGCCGTCCGCTGCAGTCGATCACCATCACGCCGTCAAACGTTCGAGTGCTCATTCGCAGTTGCATAAGGCGCGTCTCCGAGGTCGCGGTGTAAATTGAACGCAAATCGAACGTAAATTGAAATTCGAGCGTATCCTCCTCGGGCTTGA
>JAYVCW010000499.1:0-2449 GCA_043749775.1 Acidobacteriaceae bacterium
TGCAACTGGTGCCGGCGGAGTTGCAAATCGAGGTTGGGAGAAGGGCGAGATTGAAGGGCCATCCGGGAATTAGCGGACTAAAAGTGTAGGAGACATCTACTTTGTGGAGCACGAATGTAGGGGCTTCAGGATCGGCATCGGGCGCTGCTGCGCTTGCGGAACAGACTCCGTTCGTACAAGTCTGGCAATTTGATTTCATGGCGGCGCCGCTGCCGGTCGTGCCATTAGCCTGACTGCACACAAGGACCGTCGCTTTAGTCGAAGGACTGTAAAGCGCTCCGGTGAGGTCCTGCTGCGTCAGATAACTGACGGTATTCGTGGAAGTGGACGTACCACCCGATGCGGGATAAGCCGTTGCCGCGGGAGTCGATGGTCCGATGATCGAATATAGGGCTCCCGATCGCGGCGCCGCGGTGATGTTCAAAACGACCAGAAAAAAGTATCCGATATTCACTGCATTGATCAGCATGAGGAGCAGGATGGGCATCATGATTGCCGTCTCGATCAGCGCCTGCCCCGAATTGCAGCTCAACCTTTTCATAAAACTCAGCTTCGTAACTTTCAACGAGACAACCTCAGGAAATCCGCATTCCTACCCGATCCGATTTCAACGGAGCTGGGCTGAAGGCCTCAAACTCAGCGTCTGCCCCCGTATCCTCTTCCTCAAGATCTTCGGCTACTCGCGCCGCCGCAGCATTGGCATCAGCCAGGTTGAATTGGTTCAGCAAGCGATGCAAATAGCATCGGCTGATGCCTAATTCAACTGCGGCCCTGAGCTTATTGCCTGAATGCACTCGTAACGCCGACCTTACCAACTCTTTCTTGAAGCCCTGCACCGCCTCATGAAAGGAACCGACTTCAAGGTTGTCGCTCGCGACGGTTAGCTCTCTTAATGCTTCCGGCAAATCAACCACTCCGAGATACTCGTTCCCGTTTGCCAGAACCACGCTGCGTTCGATTACGTTTTGCAACTCTCGTACATTTCCCGGCCATTGATGCCGGGTGAGCGCGCTCAAGTAGCCCGGCGTGAAACCGCGCGCCACTTTCTTGTGCGCCTTGGCAAAGCCTCGCAGGAAGTGCTCCGCCAGCAACGGAACATCGTCTTTACGCTGCCGCAAAGCCGGCATCGGAATCTTTACCACAGAAATTCGGAAGTAAAGATCCTCGCGGAACGTCCCTTCCTCGACCATCTTCTCGAGGTTCCGGTTGGTCGCGCAGATGACGCGAACGTCTACCGGACGCGGTACGTTCGATCCCAGGCGCTCCACTACCCGCTCCTGCAGCGCCCGCAATAGCTTTGCCTGCAAGGGCAGCGCCAAATCGCCGATTTCATCGATAAAAATTGTGCCCCCGCTGGCTTCTTCGAAACGCCCGCGGCGGGGTTGAATCGCACCGGTGAATGCCCCTTTCTCGTGTCCAAAAAGTTCGTCATCAATCAGTGATTCAGGAAAATTGCAGACGGAAAATGCAACGAACGGCTTCGTTGCCCGCGGGCTTAATTCATGGATGGCCTTGGCGATTACGCCCTTGCCGGTACCGCTCTCGCCGGTGATTAAAACAGTTGTGAAGACCTCCGCGACTTTGCGCGTGATCTCGCAGACCCGCTCCATCGGCTTGCTGTTTCCAAGCAGACCTGAAATTCGGTGTCCATCGATTTGGCGCTTCGCTTCGACCAGTTCCCGGGAAAGCGAAGAGCGGCGGCAGGCTCGATCCAGGGCAAACCTCAATTGCTGGACATCTAAAGGATGGCTCAGGGTGTCAAACGCCCCGTCTTTAAAAGCGTTCAGCACTTTCTGGCCCTTGCCATCGAAACTGTACGCAACCACTGGAAGCGCCACGGCGCGTTCAGTTGCGGCATGAAGTAATTGCGAGATTACGCTATCGCTTGCCCCATCAAGATTAAGCAGGATGGCGTCAGGAAGATGGGAATCAAAGGCCGCGATCGCCCCGCTCGTCGAGGATTCGTGCCGCAGTTGGTAGCCTTCTCCCAAAATGGGTTGAAGCACCTGGTAAAAAACCACGTCAGGATCAACGAGTATTACTATTCTCGGCCCGGAATTATCTTGAGACAAAAGGATCGCCCTTTCAATTTTTAGGGTGTCAGCAACCAGTGCTCACTCATGTGGTTATGAAAACCGGCGAAGACTCTGGGGGGGACTTCGATACAGCCCGGTGGTTCCCACTTTTTTGGCCGCAGTTGAGATCAACCTTCGGCTGCTGACGTATACAATCGGACACGTCAGTCTTACAAAGTGTCGCTTAGCAGCTACGCTTTGTATATGGCACTCTCGGTGTTGTACCGTAGCCCATTGGTGTCGAAGGTCTGGTTACCCTCTGGTTCCGCCCGGCTGTAAGCCTCGTCAATGACAGCCCGCGCCGACCTGTTCGACTCATCTGGCGTTCTATCGCTTTTGGCATGGCAAATGCTTAATCCCCTACTGGAAGAGTG
>JAYVCW010000500.1:0-5283 GCA_043749775.1 Acidobacteriaceae bacterium
TGATCAGCAGGGCTTTTACGGGCACGTTATGGGCGGCATGGGCTCGATCACGAGCGCCATGGCGATGGCGGCGGAGGCATTCGGAGCCGAAATTCGTACCAATTCTGCAGTGAGGCAGATCGACTCGCGCAAGGGCCGAGTGCGATCAGTAGTTCTCGAAGATGGCACCGAGATTCGCGCTCGTATCGTGCTCTCGAACGCCGATCCCAAGCGAACATTTCTTGGATTAATTCCAGAAAGCGACCTGCCAGGTGATTTTGTTCAGGCGATCCGCGGCATCAAGATGAACGGCCCGTGCGCAAAGGTGAACATGGTATTGGCGGAAGAGCCGCGATTCACCGGAACTCCTTCTACATTCGACGCGCAGCAACGGTCGCTCTTCACACTTATTCCCTCCCTCGAATTTGCGGAACGCTGCTACGACATTGCAAAATTTGGAGAAATCCCGGAACAACTCTGGGTCGATTGCGTCATCGCGTCCAACGCCGACCGTTCGCTCGCGCCGCCGGGCAAACACGTGATGACTTGTTTCGTCCAGTACGTTCCCTACTCACTTCGCGAAGGTACGTGGGACGAAAACCGCCAGTTGCTTGGTGATCGAGTGGTAAAGAAAATTGCGGAATATGCTCCTAATGTTCCCGCCTCAATCATCGCCCGCCAAGTTCTAACGCCGCTCGATCTCGAACGTACCTATGGCCTCACTGAAGGAAATATCTTTCATGGGGATCTGACTCTCGAGCAATTGTTTTTCAATCGCCCGGTAGCAGGATGGTCGCAGTACCGAACGCCGATCGACGGCTTATACCTGTGTGGGGCAGGAGCGCACCCCGGCGGTGGCGTCACCGGAGCGCCCGGGCACAACTGCGCGCAGCAGGTCATTCGCGATTTGAAGAAGGGTAAGTTTAAGAAGGCTGCTGCATGAGGCCTTTGATCCGTAATTGCGCAGTACATGAATGGAGAGTGCGATGGAAAAAATAGATCAATACTCGAAACGTATTCTGTCTTACGTGGAAGGAAAAGACCTGCTTACAGTCTTGTCGCAGACTGACAAGACTTTGGAGCAATTCATTGAAGGCACGCCCGTTGCGAGACTACGCGACCGTCCGGCGCCTGAGAGTTGGTCCGTCGCCGAGATTCTGGCGCATCTTGCGGACGTGGAAATAGTGATCAGTTGGCGCATTCGGTCGATCCTTGGCAACCCCGGCACAACGATTCAGGCTTACGACCAGAATTCATGGGTGTCATCCGGCCATTACGAAAAGCGCGACCCTGCGAAGTCGCTGGAACTTCATCGGGTCTTGCGTGAGGCAAACCTCGCGCTTCTACGATCTCTCACTCCAGACCAGTGGAAGCAGTTCGGCCAGCATTCCGAGCGTGGACAAGAGTCAGTCGAACGCACGGTGGAAATGCTGGCTGGCCACGACATCAATCATATTCAACAGATCGAACGCATTCTGAAGTCAGAAAAATCCTAAAAGGCTTTTAAGAAACATCCATAAGGAGTAACTGTGGCCAAGCTAGGAATTCTTGAACGCCTTAAACAGGGCCCCGTCCTCGGCGACGGCGGTTATCTACTCGAACTCGAAAAACGCGGTTGGGTTCGTCCTGGCCCCTTCACGCCCGAAGTAGCGATCGTCTATCCGGAAGCGCTGCGCGAGCTGCACATTGAAATGCGCGAGGCGGGAGCGGAGGTCTTGCAGGCGCTGACTTTCTACGCCAGCCGCGACAAACTCGCGACGGTAGGGCTCGAAGATCGGGTGGAAGACATCAACCGCAATGCGGTGCGTGTCGCAAAAGAAGTGGCGGGAGATCAGTGTCTGGTGGCTGGCAATCTCAGCCTCACCTGGATGTACGAACCCAACAGCCAAGCGTCATCGGACCGAGTGCGAGAGACGTTTGACGAACAACTGCGGGTGCAATGCGACGAAGGTGTCGACTTCATCATCGGCGAAACCTTCTCATGGCTCGGCGAAGCGCTACTCTGCGTGGAACGCGCCAAGAAGACCGGCCTTCCCACGATGGTGACCATCTGTTTCGAAAATAAAGATGAAACCGCCGAAGGCACGGATGCGGCCACCGCAGCCAAAATACTGCTCGATGCCGGCGCCGACATCGTGGGAATGAATTGTCTGCGCCCGCCGCGGCACATTCTCAAGCCTATGGAAGAGATGCGCAAAGCAGTCGACGGCTATCTCGCCTGCCAACCGGTCGCCTACAACACGCCGAGCGACAAGCCCGACTTCACCAGCCTCCCTGAATTTCCGTACGCTCTCGACCCTTTGCAATTGACTCGCAAGCAGATGGGAGATTACGCGAAGCAGGCCAAAGAAATCGGCATCAACTACATCGGCTCCTGCTGTGGATCGGTCGCGATGCACGTACGAGAGATGGCGAAAGTACTCGGGAAACTTCCGGCCGAAAGCCACATCTGGAAAAAAGGCGGGGCCAAGCCGATGTCCGCGTACGAGTTCTACGATCATGACCGGATCAGCGTGAAGTAATTGGGTGAGGCCGGCACTGCTGTCGGCCTCGTTTGATCGTTCTATTCGCTTGCCAGTTGGCGCATGGCGGTCGGTGACTTCTCTGACGCCGGCTTCTTCGAGCCAGTTGTAGTGATGACCACAACGCTAATGAGCACGAGGAGTGACCCCAGCAGGGTTCTCGCCCCGACCACTTCTCCGCCTAAAAAATAGCCGATGATCACCGCCACAACCGGGTTCACATAGGCGTAAGTTCCAACTTTAGTCGGAGACTCATGGTGAATCAGCCAGACGTAGGCGGTGAATCCGATGATGGAGCCGGCCACGATCAGGTAGATGAGCGCGAACCACGCTTCCCTGGAAACGCTTTCGATATGAAAGTCACGGAACTCGCCAAAGGCGAAAGCCGCTACGGCGAGCATGACCCCGCCTGACATCATCTGCGCACCCGAACTCATCACCTTCGATTCCGGCTGCGTCATTTTGCGAGATAAGATGGAGGCGACCGACCAGCTAATTGACGCTATGACCAGGGCGACCGCGCCGGCAGGATCAACCGCCTTTTCTGCCAAGCCAACCGAACGACTCACCAGAACCAGCACACCTCCGATACCGACCAGCAATGCAAAAGAGAGCCGCACCGTGAGGCGCTGGGTGCGCAAGAACAAGATCTCGGAAAGCGTCATGAAAACTGGAATCATGGCCAGCATGACGGCCGCTACCCCGGAGGGCACACGCTGCTCCGCCCAAAAAAGTAATCCGTAGTCCAGAACGAAAATGCAGAGAGCAAGAACGGTAACTGTTCCCCACTCACGCTTCGTTGGAGATGAAGTGCCCTTGACTCGCATCCAAATGTAAAGAACAGCACCAGCAGTAAAGAAGCGCATGCTGGCAAGAACCAGCGGCGGAACTTCGTGCACGCCCACGCGAATGGCCAGAAAAGTCGAGCCCCAGACGAAATAAATGATCGCGAAGGCGAGCAAAGTTTTCCAACGCGGCTGGCGAACTAAATCTCCCATGCGATAACCTTACGCGACTTTGTCCCGCAATCGCACATCTACCGCTTGAACAATCTTGCTTTCGATTCGCAGGAACACGAACGGGGATACGAATAAGAAAGGCGCGAATCGAGCAGGGTTACCACAGCGAGATCAGTCTGTTCAGGCGCTTCCGATCAAGATGCCGACAACAAAGACCAGAACTCCGCCCACGACGACTTGAAAGGCGGCCGAAAGCAGTGGTGTATCCATATAGCGATTGCGAATCCAGGCGATAATTGCGAGCTCGATTGCCACGATGACTACGGCTGCGGAAAAAGCCAGGTGAAAGTCTTTCAGCAAAAAAGGCAGCGTGTGTCCGATGCCGCCCGCAGCCGTCATCAGTCCGGTCACGGCGCCTCGGAGCATCGGACGTCCTCGGCCTGTCATCGATCCGTCATCAGACAAGGCCTCTGCGAAGGCCATCGATATCCCCGCGCCGATCGAGGCCGCGAGCCCCACAAGCAGCGCGTCGTGGCTGCTCTTAGTGGCGAATGCAGCCGCGAATACGGGAGCGAGAGTCGACACCGATCCATCCATCAGGCCCGCCAAACCAGGCTGCACAATCTGCAGGACGAAGAGACGGCGCTGGGCTTCGTCTTCGTGTTTTTTCACCGTCTGCGGCATGTTCTCCTGCATCGCGCCGGCGGTGACCTGATGTTTGCGTTCGATCTCTTCGAGTTCTCCAAGTAACTTTCTAATCCCAGCGTCGGTGACCTGCTCGATAGCTTTCTGGTAGAACTGGCGCGTCTCGAGTTCCATCAGCTCAGCTTGCCGCCGCACGTCGGCGATTTTTAAGGGGCGTGAGAACCAATATGGCCGTCGCGGCGCGAATCCTTTTACATCGTCGCGGCGGATCAATGGTATGTGTTCCCCAAATCTGGAACGGTAGGTTTCGATCAGCATGTTGCGGTGTTCGAACTCCTCCGCCCTCATGTCGTCGAATAACTGCGCCGTGGCTGGATAGGTCTCGCGCAAACCTTCGGCGAAATCGGCGAAAATCCGGCCGTCTTCTTCTTCGAGCGTAACTGCCAGCGCCAGAATTTCACGCTCCGTCAAGTCTTTGAATTTTCGTGCCATGCGGATAAGTGTACTAATACTTTTGCGGGTTTCACCATGAAGCGGAGATACCGGCTCCTTCAAAGCCAAAAAGGTTAATGCCATGGACGACGGCTGGAACAGCAGAGTTTGCCTGTACCGGCGCGGCAAAAATTGCCGGTCGGCCGCGAACGTCGTCGTGCTACGCGAAAGTTACTTGAAAGCAATGAGGCTTTAGCTCGCGATCGATTGGAATCACTCTTGCTTAAAGCTTACTTGTCATCCTGAGGATGACGCGGGCCTTAGAAACGATCGTCTGGAAAGAGGTATAACGATGTCAGTCGCAGGAATTTTAAGCAGTCTGGGCGCCCTTCAGCTAGGCGGACCGAGCGCCACGAAACAAGGGCTACAACATCTTAAGCAGGACTTGCAGTCAGGAGATTTAAATGCAGCTCAATCGTCGTTTACCGCGCTGCAGAAAGCTTTCGCTCAGACAGCAAACCATTCGGCCGCGAAGGCTGCACCGAGCCCCACGGCTCAAGCGAGCAGCGGCAATTCCATTTCTCAAATTCTTCGCCAGCTCACTTCTGGAGCCAGCTCAGCCAGCGGCGTTTCTTTACAAACGTCATCCGGCCTCAAGCTAGATCCCACCCCGGCTAACTCGGCGGCGGCGAATAACCTGCGGCATCGTTACGGGAGTTTCAGCGGTTCCGGCGCTGCTGGCGCCG
>JAYVCW010000501.1:0-7051 GCA_043749775.1 Acidobacteriaceae bacterium
CACCGGAATAAAACCAGCGCTTCAGGTGTCCGCCGCAGATTTTGCCTTTGTCATTCTTTTCGTTGCAGGCACGCTGCCCGGGCTTCTTGATCTTCACCCGGTGGTTCTGGAGCGGCGGAACCGGGGCCATTGCGTCGCCGGTCGTTTTACTTGAAGGCATCGAAGAGTATTTTACTCTTCCTGCTTTCGGCGCAACCTACGCCCTCCGTAACAATGAAAGGTCAGCTTTCGTTGGGATGATCCGCGACGAGAATGGAGCCTTGCGAAAACAGGGTTATCGCGCCCAAGAGATCGCCAGGACCATAAGGAAACCACGGCCAGAACGTTCCAATCGAGCAGGGTTTCGAACGACGAAAAGCAAATGCAGGCTAAGCGCGAGCCAAACCCAGTCGTAGGCGTGAAGGCCTGCCGACGACATCTATCAAGTTCACTTAATTTTTTTCCAACTGATTGCGTAGCTTTCGACGCCGGGTGTCGTGTCTTTGTCCGAAAAAGTTAGTCCGTCACCATCGAATTTGTAGGGGCGTTTTTGCTCGCTTCCCACGAAGTTCGGGTCCAAGGCTACCTCGGGGTAGTGATACATTACATGTTTGGCTGTATCAATTTTGTAGCGTCCACAGTAACCAAAGAAGCCCTCCATCGCACGTAACCTCTCTGCGTCAGTTGGCTTGTTGACGTCTCCCCATGCTGGCCGATCAGGATTCATGCCCGCGGCACACATGTGACCGTCTGTCGTATAGATGAGGTATCCCCTGCCTCTGGGTCCGACGTCTTGGTATGGCCGTTTTGATCCGTCAACCATGCGTTCCTCTGTCGAAACAAGTTCCCAAGCCCCGATCATTCGCGCGGGATCCTCTTGCGGCACTATCGCGGAACTGTGCGCCGCCACAAGGTCCACTGTCCTCTAATTTTTGCAAAAGTGTCGGTTGTGATGATGGTTTTTGCGACGCGCTTGCCATCCATCAGTGCGTCATACGTTTCCGAGTACGTGGCAACAGCCGCGTCGCCGTATACCCGGACCTTCATGTCCGCCAGCCTCTCGTGATAAGTAATATTGCGGGTTTTATCCGCAAGGTCGGAAACCAGTTCCTTTTTGCTCTGAAACTGGCCATTGCTCATTCCATCCGACCAGTCATCCGCGAGATTTCTCCGATAAAAAGTGACGTCCCCCGCGAGATCGGCCGCTGCCGCACCGCGCTCGTATTGAGTAATCCATGCCACCGGATCTGCCTGTTCGGAGTGAGCAGACCGCGCTGAAAGAGCTGATACTGTCAAGGCCGCAACCGCTACCAGCACAAACTTGTTTATAAACGTTGCCACGGCGACGACCTCCATCTGAAGTAGAGCATACTAGAGCCTGTCGCAGAGAAACCGCTGGTGCGCATGCGGTGAGCGTTTCGGGAACGCTTCGGAGCGGTACAACAAGATTTTAGGTTTGCTATCTTAAGGTGCGGTTCGCCTGGTATATTGCGGTTCACTTCTTCATCGTCGTCTGCCAATTCAGCACAACTGTGAAGGGTACCGAAGGACTCTGAGAAACAGGCACGCCGATGAGAAAGCGTGTGCCGTCCGCGGTGACATCGCCGCCGATAAAACCCAGTGGTAATTGGAACCGAGGCTTAGGCCCTCCCGCATGAAATACCGGCTTGGCGCTGATCTCGACTGACATGACCTTCCCATTGGAAGCCACGTAGAACAACTCTTTGCCATCCCCGCGCCATCTAGGATCGGTTCCGCCACCCCCGGAAACCAGCCACTTGGCCGCGGCATCCATCGATCCTTGAGCAGAGCCGAAGGTGAACTCTCGGACGTAAATCTCATCTCTGCCCGACTCGTCCGAGGTGTACGCGATCCAACGCCCATCGGGAGAAAACTGACCTGAGCTCTCGTTGAACTCGGTGCGCAGGAATGGCGTGGGCTCACGATCGCCTTGCAAAGGGAGCAGCCACAGGTCACTCTTCGTTTGTGGATTTTCCACGGTGTATAACAAGAAGCGCCCGTCTCGGGAGCAGCTCGTGGGATATTTGTTTTCAGCCGTGGACTTCAGCAGGAGCCGCTCGTCGCCAGCGCCGCTCGACGGCTTGAGATAAAAATTAAGCCCGCCTTCATGGATCGCATTAAAAATGACACTGCTTCCGTCAGCGGACCAGACAGGGTAAATAGCCCGGGCCTGATCGTAAGTGAATCGCGTGCTCGTGTTCCGCTCTAAGTCGAGTAGCCACACATCCCAATTCGGCACATTCCGTGTGCTCGTGCGGGAAACAGCGACCCGCCTTCCGTCCGGTGAAAGAGCCATGCTGTTGTAACGGCCGGGTTCCGCCACGGTACCAACCACTCTCCCTCGTTGGTCAAGCCAGGTGAGTTGGTAATCTTGTTCGGCACCGCTCCTGTAAACGAGGACACCGTTGCGCGACGCTGAGAATAAGCCGTAGTCGAGGTAGGAACCGACGTGGTCGGCGATCGGAGTAGCCTCGCCGGAAGGTTCCAGCCGATGAGCATCAAACTGCTGTGCCATCAACATCCCTTGCCGCAAGAACAGCACGTGCCCAGAATCCGAATCTAACGAAGGCACATACACTGGCCCGGACGTGGTTGCCAGAAGCCGTCTGGAGGTCTGTTCCTGAGGTTTGGTGTTGAGGGAGCCGACGTAAACGCCACTGTTTTCGGGTGCGGTCGATGCGCGCAGGTACAGAAAATGTAGCCCATCCGGAAGGAATATGGGGAGGACGTGGACAAGTTCTTTGCGTGATGGATCGATGGCGGTCAGGAGAGATGCGACTCCACCAGCCGCAGAAACCTGCATGATTCCTCTGGTGTGATCCGCGAAAACGATCACACCGTCGCGATTCCATGAACCGCCCACTACGGTCCCCTGCACGTCACAAAGTGTTTGTGCCGGACCGCCGGAGATCTCTATTTTTGCCAGTTTGTTCCCCGTTTGAAATCCAATGAACCGGTTGTCGGGAGACCAGAAAAACGGCGGTACCACACGGACGGGAGGGTTTACAGATACAGGGTAGCTATCCGAAAGAGCATGACCCTCTAGCGAGTCCAAGTTGCGGATCCATAGGCGGGGTACACCGTCGGAATCGGTGGCAGCAAACGCCAGATGACGGCCATCAGGGGATACGGCGAATGGGTCGCCTTGCGACAGTCTTCCGGATGGAGAGATCTGGAATTGAACCGGCGAGGGGGCCGCTGACTTCTCGTGGAAATAGCTGAGGGACAGCGCGGCTAAGGCCACGAGAAACGCCGCCCCGGCGCTCCACGCAAGCCAAGGTCGGCGGGTCCGGACAGAAACCGAAGGGGAATCGAGTAGCGGGTGCATGTTCCCGTTGTCGCGCAGACGCCGCTGGGCACCGTTTTCGATCCGCGCTTCTCCATCAATTTTTCCGGCACGTCGTGCCGGAGTTTCGCCTTCTACCGGCGCGATGAAGCGATAACCACGGCGAGGCAAAGTTTCGACAAAGCGCGGGTTTTCCGCCGAATCGCCAAGCACTTCGCGAATCTTGTTAATAGCTGTATTCAGGTTGTGATCGACGTCGACAAAAGTGTCCGGCCACAGCCGCGTCTGGAGTTCTTCGCGCGTGACGATTTCGCCGGGCTGCTCCAGCAGCATGGTTAGAACCTGGAATGGCTGGCCAGTGAGTTTCAGCTTTAGCCTGCCTTTGCGTATTTCTCCGGCCCGAAGGTCCACTTCGAAGGTCGAGAAACGAATGACCTGATGGTTGTAACTGGACTTTTCCAGAGAGGGTTACCTCAATTGTCGACAGTCTAGCATAGAAAATTTAACTCATTAAGACCGTCATTACTGCCTAACTTATGCAACTACAGCGAGTTATCCGGTTGACCTTCTTTTTACCTTCCGTAGACGCATTTCCGACTTCCGATGCATTGAGGTAGTCCCTTCAGAAGCCGAATGTCGCCCCTCACCGCAATCCGCGGAGGAGGACAACGTGAAAATAAAGATCCATGGGCGGCATTCACTACCTGGCGAAACAGGCCGCTGCAAGCCGTGGTCCTGGCTCCGATTGGTCCTCCTGAGCATGGTTAGTCTAAGTGCATTACTGGCAACCTTGTCGAGCGCTGACTGCCTGGGAGCGCCTTTGCCAAGGCATCCCGACCTCATAGGACAATCCAGGGCCGAGATTCCCTTCGAGATTTACAGTGGCAATCTGATCGTCGTAAGAGCAACGATTGGGCTGATCAAAAATGTGAACATGATACTGGACACGGGCACCAGCCCGACCGCCATCAACAAGGAAATGGCCGAGCGACTTAATCTGCGGGGAAAAACAGCAACGCTGCAAATGTTGAACGAGACGATTCAGGCGCAGAGCGTCATCGTGCCGCGGATACAGATTGGCTCGCTGGGCGCTGACTCTCTCAGAGTCGTGGTGCTGGACCTGCGCTTCATGGAGCGAAGGCTGGGCATATCTTTGGGGGGATTGGCCGGCTTGGACCTCCTGAGCACGGGAAACTTTACGATTGACTACCGTAGGAGAAAGATTGTGTTTGGTCCCATCGCGGCAAGTGAACAAGCAGTCCGTTTTGAGACACTTTTGCCGTCCCTTACGGTAGAGGCGAAGATCGAAGGGCACGAGGTACGCTTGATAGTCGATTCTGGGACCGAGGGATTGGTCGTTTATCGCAACCGGCTTCAAACTTCTCAGCAGCGACTTCGTCTCGATTCGAATACCTCGATGTCCAGCCCTGGCGGGAGGACGACGCAGACAGGATGGTTTCGCGCTGGGGTCACGCTCGGCAATGTTGATCTTGGGCCCCATAACGTGACCATCGTCGATGCAGACGCCGATCCTCAAGATGACTTTGATGGTCTCTTGGGATTTGCAAAGATGGGGTTCCGCAGGGTGTCTTTCGACTTCGACAATGGGCTGTTCGGATGGGAGTGACGGAGAAATCAGCCGAAGAACATTTCGCGGTAGAGACAACCATTGCGGAATAGGTCGGATGGGCTCGCAGACGCTTCGACACAGTTCATTCCTGTCTGTTTGGGACATCACGAAGATATATATGAAAATCATGGTCTCCTCCGTAATGGGCCCCTTCATCATTGGCCTTCTGTCAGTCCTGAGCATCGTTGCACAGACACCCAACGATCGCCCGCCCGCAGCAAGGGCCGTGAGCGCCGCAACCGTGATGACGGTCGCGCAATTTCAAGCCCTTTCCAGCAAACCTGCGGACTACCGTCTTTCTTATGGAACCCAAGCGAATCAATTCGGCGAATTGCGAATACCTCCTGGCGCAGGCCCGTATCCGGTAGCGGTTCTTATCCATGGAGGATGTTGGAAAGCCGAATATGCCAAGCTCGGCGAGTTGGGCCCGATGGCCGACGCGTTGAAGGCGAAGGGGATCGCAACCTGGAATATTGAATACCGGAGGCTTGCTCAGGCCGGCAGTGGATGGCCGGGAACCTATCAGGATGTGGGAAGGGGAGCCGACTTCCTACGCTCGATCGCAGCGCAGAATCATCTGGATCTCAGTCGAGTGATCGTCGTGGGGCATTCGGCTGGCGGACATCTGGCCATGTGGGTGGCCTCTCGCTCCCGTCTTCCGAAGGGCAGCCTGATTTACGTGAGCGATCCGCTGATTATTCGCGGAGTTATTGACCTGGCGGGAACTGCGGACATGGAGGCGTTTATTCCGGTCGAAGAGTATGGCTGCGGCGGGGCGGTAGTGGAACAAATGCTCGGAGGCAAGCCGGCCGAGGTTCCCGAACGCTACGCCCAGTCATCGGCAGTCAAGATGTTGCCGCTAGGAGTTCCGCAAACACTTTTTTGGGGGCGGAAAGATGACATTGCTCCCATTTCACTCGGCGAGCGATATACGCGAACGGCCAAACAGGCCGGTGATCCTGCACGGCTGGTAAGTTTCCCGGAGATTGGACACTTCGAGATCGCAAGTCCTTTCTCCACCACATGGCCCGCAGTGGAAAGAGAAATCCTGTCGCTCTTAACGAGACGACCATAGTTGGATTTGACGACTTCGTGCTCGGCCTGGCTGCATGAAAATAGTGCTGCGCTATTTGTGAGGGCCGAATTAGTCGCGTTCGCGTGACTTCAAACGAAAGGTCACCCGGTAATTTGGAGGCAAGATTTGCAGCCACCGTTCCGATCCAAGCAAGAAGTCATCATCAACGCGCCTTTGGAAGCGGTGTGGTCGTTCAGCATAAATCTCACGAAGATCCCGGAGTTCCATCCCCGCGTGGTCAAGGTTGATCTTCTTTCTGGCAAAACCCTCCGCGAACCAGGCGCGTCATATCAATGTCACCTTTCGGGCGGAAAGCACACGTGCATCGAGAAGGACATCGAAATTATCCCGCTGCAGAAGATCGTCACTGTCTTGGCGGAGGACACATTCGGTATCAGCAAGATTCTCAGCGATTACCGGGTGGAAACGACGTTCCAAACGCTCGGCCCTCGGTCAACCAAGGTGGAAATTAGCCACTATTACTCGACGACGACCCTGAAAGCCAAGCTCCTAAACTTAATCGCAAAAGGAAAGATCGCCCGCGAGACCCAGGCAACATTGAATGGTGCCAAAGCCGCGATAGAGGCTGCCTGCCGTGCGGGATAGGGACTTATCAGACCGGTTCTATGTTTATCGCGGTCCGTATCGCGAGGGCCAGCGAGCTTCCACGAATCACGCTCGAACAGGACGGGTCCGCCGATGAATCCGTCACGGTCAAAGCCCGGGGCGTGCCTCCAAGGTCCGGTTTCCCTTGGCTCAAGTTGACCGTCGTCGTCTGCTTTTCGACAGTTACGCGAGATTACGGAGAAATTGTTGTCGGCGGGGCCGGGATCAGTCGCACGTTTCCGGCATAAGGCAATTCGCGGCCACTATGTCCCGGAACGATGCGGTCTTTGACTGAGTCCACGCTTGTCGACGAAAATAATCATGCGCCGTTGTTGATGCGCTTTCTTTGCAAACAAACACAATCGGGAGAGAAGTCACATGGCTCAGAGACGCGGACTACCAGGTCAAGCAACATACCCAATAAAGCTCACTCTATTCATAGGGGCTGTTCTAC
>JAYVCW010000502.1:0-4157 GCA_043749775.1 Acidobacteriaceae bacterium
GGGGAGAGCCGAGACGCAGTTGAAGGTCCGGGTTCGCGTCACGCCGTCGCAAGCCGTATTGCCTCCGGATGAAGAGTTCGCGGCCGATGAAGAATGGTCCCAGTTCCTTGATGAGACGCAGAAGTCACAATTGGTCGAGGCGCAGCAGCAGCAGCAGTGAATCGCCGCGGACTTACTTTCACAACTCTCCTCCCAGTCTTTCACTTTTAACCCCGCATCAACACATTCTTAGAGCGCGGGTGGCGCGTCCTGCTAACGCACACCCTGTAATGAACAACCGGCTCGATCGAGCTTGATCGATCAACGGCTTCGCTAGATCCGGTTGCAAATTGTCGTTCTATCCAAGCAAGATTGTGCAAGAACCGAGTGCGCGAGAATTTAGATTTGTCAGGAGACGGCTGGTGGAGACCGTGGTAATTCAGGAAGTATCGAAACCCGAAGATTTAACGACTGTAAAAATCCTATTCAAAGAATATTGGGCGTCGCTTGGCTTTGGCCGCGAGACGTTTGGCTTTGGAGAGGAACTCGACAATCTTCCGGGAGACTACAAGCGCCCCACGGGCCGTTTGGCGTTGGCGATGGCTTCGGGCAAGTCTGTAGGATGCGTCGCCTTGCGCAAACTGGACGCAACATCGTGTGAGATGAAACGGCTCTACGTGCGCCAGGATCAGCGCGGCAAAGGAGTCGCCGTCGCCTTACTGGAGTGGCTTGTTTCGCAAGCGAAGGTTGAGGGATACACGAGGATGATGGCGGATACTCTACCGACAATGGCAGCGGCGCTCCAACTTTACGCACGCGTTGGATTCAGACGAACTGAGCCGTACTCTGAAAAACCAACGCCGGGCGCTATCTACCTGATGAAGGATTTGCGATGAATTCGAACTGAGGCTAATTCGCAGATTGCCCAACACTATTCGATGATGCCTCGACGAATGAGAAGCGGAGACAGACAAGGAGAACAGACGAGGAGAACAATGGGCCGGCAAGTTGCGTTCGTCACTTACAAGGAGCATCCCGAGATCACGGATGATGACTCGTTAGCAGCGAACGCGCTAGAGCAATTGGGGATTGAGGCAGTTGGAATTGCATGGGACGAAGCAGGCGTCGACTGGACCCGATTTGATGCCGTCGTACTCCGGTCTTGCTGGGACTATTTCCATCATCCAAGACGGTTCTTTTCATGGATCGACTCGCTCAAGGATCAAGGCGTTAATCTTCTGAATGACCACGCTACCGTGCGCTGGAATGCGGAGAAGACATATCTGGCTGATTTGAGGACGGCAGGAGTGACGATTGTTCCCACGGTTTACGCAGAGCAATATTCAAATGCATCCATAAGAGAAATTCTTAATGAACAAGGTTGGGAACGGGCCGCGGTAAAGCCCACGATTTCAGGAACCTCTCTGCACACGTGGGTCAGTGGCCCGATCGACGCGGTGAGTTCGTTGCGCGATGATCAAAAAAAACTCGATTCACTTCTCAGGGAACGAAGCATGATGCTGCAAGAGTACCTGCCGGAGATAGAGACTACTGGCGAGCTATCGCTGATTTATTTCGGCGGAGAATATAGTCACGCCGTCCGGAAGGTGCCGCGGATGGGCGACTTTCGCGTCCAAGATGATTTCGGCGGCACCTGGAACGCTGTCGAGCCGAACGAAATCATAAAAGCCCAGGCTGATGCTGTGCTGCGCGCATCGGGCCGCGCTTCGGTCGGGACTTCGGCTCGCACTTCGGTCTACGCGAGAGTTGACGGCGTGCAACGGGGGGAGACGTTCCTCCTAATGGAGTTGGAGATGATTGAGCCACATCTATTTCTGGCTGCTCACCCCGCGGCGGCTGAACGATTCGCACAAGCTGTCACAAGCCGGGTAAGCAATCACGCCGCGGCGTCTAGGCCATAGCTGAAGAATTTTGTTTTTGGAGGGCTTCACAACTTGGCCGAAATATTCTTTTTTAATTCTCCTATTCGCTTCTCATTTCGCTTGTAGAACGTCCATTTTTTTATACGCTTCCCTTGCAGCAGCTTCGCTTGCGACAGAATTCTGAGATGCTCACTAACGGTTGGCTGGCTCACTCCAAGCTTTTTTGCGATCAGCAATCCGCACACGCCATCTTTCACAAGGTCACCATCGACTTGCGGGGGGAAGTTCCCCTTAGGATCTTTCAGCCAGGCGAGAATTTGCAATCTGCTTCTATTGGATAACGCGTGCAATCCGGCTTCAATATTCATATAGACATTTGGCTAATTGACGATGTATAGTCTAGACTATATTCTGGACTCTGAGGGGTTATGAAAGCCAGCAAATCATCTCGGTACCGGGTGGTCGATGTTTTTACCGACAAAGCGCTGGAAGGCAATCCGCTTGCGGTGTTCACGGATGCTAAAGGCCTGACCAGCGATTTAATGCAACAAATCGCACTTGAAATGAATCTCTCAGAGACGGTGTTTGTGCTTCCTCCGACACGTTCTGATTGTGCTGCAAAGCTGCGCATATTCACTCCCGGCAAAGAGATGAAGTTTGCCGGCCATCCCACAATCGGCACATCGTTTATCTTACTGGAGGAAGGACTCGTCCCGAAAAACACGTTGAAGTTCTTCGTAGAGGAGAACATTGGTCCCATCTCCATTAACGTCGATTCAGGTCCGTCGCCGAAGCTGTGGCTTACCACCCCTCCAATTCAAGAGGGCGTTGGCGTGGACCGCGAGACGGCGGCGGGACTGCTCGGTTTAAACGAGTCGCAACTTCTCGAGATTGAACCACAGGTCTTGGATGCAGGAGGGAACCCGACACTGTATGTGCCAGTCATCGACCGCGAGACGGTTGACCGCGTAGCTTTCGATACCTCCGCGTGGAAGAGATTCATCTCTGAACATTCCGAACCGATGTGCGTTTTTGCTTTCGCGCCGGTGGCTGAAGGCGCGTATTCGCGAATGTTCGCACCGGATTATGGCGTAGTGGAGGATCCGGCCACCGGAAGTTCGACCGGGCCACTCGCCGCCTACATGATGAAACACAAACTCGTGTCTGCAAAAAGCGGAACGACGTTCTACAGCGAGCAAGGCACACGCATGAAACGCCGCAGCATTCTGCACGTGCGTATTCATGGAGAGGCGGGAGCCGAGGGTATTGAAGTGGGCGGCAATGTTACTGCCGTCCTCGAAGGCACTTTGACGCTGTAAATTGAACTCGCAACAAACACAAATTCAATGTCCAACAATTCAATGTCTATCCATTCAATGTCTATCTATGACAAGCTGAAGCGTCTGAACATTACTTTGCCGCCGCTAACCGCGCCTGCGGCGGCCTATGCACCGTTCGTCAAGCATGGAACGCTGATTTTCGTAAGCGGACACATCGCAAAGCGTGAGGGGAGGCCATGGGTAGGTCAACTTGGCGCCGACTTGAACACCGCCGAAGGGCGACAGGCTGCGCGCGGCGTGGCGATAGATTTGATTGGAACACTGCACGCCGCTGCGGGAGACCTGAACAACATAAAGCCGGATCGTGAAGCTTATGGTTCTCGTGAACAGCGCGCCTACATTTACAGAGCAGCATCTTGTCGCTAACGGTGCGTCCGAATTGTTCGTCGAAGTTTTTGGCGACGCGGGGCCGCACGCCAGAAGCGCCTTTGGCGTGGCACAAATACCACTTGGTTCGTGCGTGGAGATCGATTTGATCGCAGAGATTAAATAAATCGGCGACCATTTCTCGCTCATCTGATTGTTGGGACAGTCAAAAGCGTTGGTACGGCAATAGGGCTTTTAAGCCCGGGACTTAAACATCATGACGCGAGTCAGGACTCTTTTTCAGACACCGTTATTGCAAGTCTTAGGATTCGACCATCCGGCAGACCAGGTCCACGTCGACGGCAAGGTGGAAATTGTCCCAGCATACTGCGTGACTTTTCTTCGCGCCGGCCAGTTCAGCATCGTTCGCAGGACCGGGACATGGATGCTTGGACCAGGAGATGTGCTCCTCTCTTACCCCGGAATCTCCCAACGAATTTTTCATCCATCGGAGGGAGCGAGAGATGAATGCTTGAGCATTCGATTCCAGCAAGATTTGATCGAAGATGCGTTGGGCCAATTGCCCGATGCCAGGGCTGTTCCTAGAGAACAAACCTCGGCGCGCTCTGCCTTTCAAATGAGCTTAATT
>JAYVCW010000503.1:0-3474 GCA_043749775.1 Acidobacteriaceae bacterium
GGCAATTTCACCAGATATTGCAAGGCTCGCACGTGGGCGTCGGCAAGGTCGCTGACGTGAATATAGTCCCGAATGCATGTCCCATCGGCTGTCGGATAATCGTCTCCGAAAATTTGCAGTTCCCGCCCTTTAGCCGTTGTAGCTTCGAGCGCCAGTGGCACCAGATGCGTTTCGGGATTGTGCAATTCCCCTATCTCTCCACTCTCATCGGCTCCGGAAGCATTGAAGTAGCGAAGCCTAACCGAACTCAGTTTGTAGGCTCGGCTGTATGCTTCAAGCGCATTTTCAAAAAATAGTTTCGAAGCACCGTATGGATTCACCGGTTCGCGCGGAGTTTTTTCGGTAATCGGGACTTTGTCAGGTACGCCATAAACTGCGCAAGTCGAAGAAAATATGAAGCGGCGGATTCCCGCGTCCAACGCGGCGTTTAAAAGTTCCAGGGCGGCGAGTCCGTTGTTCTGGAAATATTTTCGCGGATTTTCGACCGACTCGCCCACATAGGCGGCCGCCGCAAAATGCATCACCGCGTCGACGCGCCCGAGTACCGGCTTGACAGCGGCCGCATCTCCTATGTCGCCCTCGACGAGTTCAAAACCTTCAGTCAGGCGGCGAAATCCAGTGGACAAATTGTCATAAATGACAACTTCGTACCCCTCACGCCGCAGCGTGCGCGCAGCGTGACTGCCAATGTAGCCCGCTCCGCCAGTCACCAGTATTGCCAAGTCAACCTCACTCGCACTCTTCGTGCGCCACGTCGCGCGCGATGCCTAATCTTCACACGCGTCGAACTAAAGCGTCGAACCAAAGCTCGACACAAAGCTTGAAACAAAGATATCGCAGTCGAAAAAATTTAGGTACTCGGTCTTGCCAATCTCCTGTGCGTTAGCGCAAAGCTGCGCCCGTTTCAGCGGTAGTCGGATGGCTTCGCGGTAAGATGAAAGAAAGTTCCAAGAAAGTTCCAAAAAAGTTCCAGGAAAGAGAGCAATCCCGCCGCATGTGCGGAATCGTCGGCATCCTCGCCTTCAAATCATCCATCCCAAAGGGGGCCTTGGAACGGGCGACCAGTGCGCTCGCTCATCGAGGACCTGACGATTCGGGAACCATGGTGGTGAGAGCGACCCAGCCTGAATTGGAACTCGGATTGGGGCACCGGCGATTGTCCATTCTTGACCTGTCACCCCTAGGCCACCAACCGATGCATGATTCGGTAAGCGGAAACTGGATCGTGTACAACGGCGAAATCTACAACTTTCGCGAACTGCGTGACGAATTAGAAAAGGTCGGTTTCAATTTCAAGAGTCAGTCTGATACAGAAGTGATTCTTGCGGCGTATCGGGTCTGGGGAGATTCCTTTCTATCAAAGCTCGAAGGCATGTTCGCGTTCGCCATCTGGGATGCCCAAAAAAAACAATTGTTTTTGGCTCGTGATCGTCTCGGAATCAAGCCGCTCTATTTCTATCACTCAGAAGAGTTTTTTATTTTTGCTTCCGAGGTCCGTTCGCTCCTCTCGACCGGCCTGATTCCGCGTCGCGTAGATGCAACCGGAATTTTGAGCTATCTCGAATTCGGGTCGGTATGCGAGCCCTGGACCCTAGTAGGAAATATTCGCTCCGTCTCCGCCGCACACTGGGCGGTGGTAAAGAAAGGCTTACTAGAGTTCCGCGAATATTGGCGCCCGTCGCCCTCTCTGGCCGAAGTTGCGCCGAAACTCTCAACTCCGGGCGAATCTTCTGCAACAAAAACATTGAGTACAATTCTGCACCACGCTGTTCTATCCCACATGGTTAGCGATGTTCCGGTTGGAGTATTTCTCTCCGGCGGAATCGATTCGAGCGCGCTCGTTGCCCTGTTGAGTCGCAGCGGGTTGAGGCCGAGTACGTTTTCTTTAGTCTTTGCGGAAAAAGAATTCAACGAGGCGCGATATTCGCGGGAGGTCGCCCGCTTTTTCCAAACCGACCACCACGAAATTTGTGTCTCGCAGCAAGATGCTCTGAACGCCCTGCCGGGCGCGCTCGGCGCCATGGATCAGCCAACAATCGATGGTGTGAACACATACCTTGTATCGCAGAAGGCCCGCGAAGCTGGCGTCAAGGTCGCCCTCACCGGGTTGGGAGCGGACGAGATGTTCGCTGGCTATTCGAATTTTCGCCGGGTGCCGAAGATGGAAGGGTTCGTAAAGCAATTCGATCGTTTGCCCGAGTTTGTCCGAAGGACGCTCGTCGCGGCGGCAAAATCCTTCGGCGGAAGTGATCGTACCCGCAAGCTCACTCAGTTGGCCTCGGTGGATGGAAAAACACCCCATCCTTACTTTCTCGTGCGTGCGCTTTTCACAAATGACGAACGTCGATCTCTGTTCGCGAGTTCAAGCGCCGAAGCGGCGGGCGAGTCGTTGGCTCGTCTGCAGCAGGATGCGGTCGCGGATTGTGATTCGCTGGATGCGGTAAATCGCGTTTCATATCTTGAGTCGAAGTTCTATATGCGCAACACTTTGCTGCGCGATTCCGATTTTATGAGCATGGCTCACGGACTCGAATTGCGCGTCCCTTTTTTAGATCGCGCGCTTGTCGAAGCCTGCTTTCGCGTTCCCGTAAGCGACAAGTTGAAAGGAAATTCGACGAAAAGTTTGCTGCTAAAAAACCTCGGAGTCGAATTGCCCCACCAGATCGTAAACCGCCCGAAGCGCGGATTCACCCTTCCCTTCGAAAGATGGCTGCGGGCGGAGATGAGGCCTTTGGTGGAGACTGTGCTGCTAAAGGGCGATTGGGATGCGCTCGGAATCAACCCTGTTGCCGTGCGCCAGACATGGACCCAATTCCTTGAGGAGAAGACCTCGTGGTCAAGACCTTGGTCGCTCTTCACTTTGCAACGCTGGTATGAACATAACTTCTGAGGCGCTCGGCCGCTCAGGGCGGGTTCTAATTCGGCTAGAATGGAAGCACTTTGTTCTATCCGGAGCAGGTTTGATCGATACACAATTAAAGCCAGCGGCGTTGCCCGCCCATGCCATTCCTCCGGTTTTGCCAATCAGCGTGATCGTGCCCGTGCGCAACGAGGCGCGTAATTTGCCCCGTTGTCTCGAATCTCTGGCCGGCTTCGGCGAAATCTACGTCATCGATTCGCAGAGTACTGACGAGACCGCCGAGATTGCCGGTTCGCACGGTGCGAGGGTCGTGCAATTTGACTACGCCGGAGGTTGGCCGAAGAAACGCCAGTGGGCAATGGACACGCTTCCTCTCGCTTATGACTGGGTTCTCTTGCTGGATGCGGATGAAATTGTCACTCCCGAACTTGCCAGTGAAATTCGGCGGGCGATTCAAAATCCGGATGTAGCCGGTTACTTCATAAGACTGCAATTATTGTTTTTAGGCAGCGTGCTGCGCCATTGCGACGCCAGCTTCTGGAAGCTGTCACTCTTTCGCAAAGGCCGCGGCCATTTCGAATGCAGGCTGAAAGATCAGGACGCTTCCATGGCAG
>JAYVCW010000504.1:0-19305 GCA_043749775.1 Acidobacteriaceae bacterium
CGTTCTCCCCAATCTCAGTTCCTCCTCGCCGAAGGAACTCTAAAAGGGGACACTTCTAATGTGGTCTCATGGGGACATTTTTAATGTGGTTCAACAGCAGAGGTCTGGCGATACCAATGCAGAAATGCCCGGAACGCTTCTCCCCTGTGGCTGAATTGAGCCTTTTTTTCGGGAGTTAATTCCGCCAGAGTTTTGCCAATTTGCGGAAAATAAAAAAGCGGATCGTAGCCGAAGCCGTTGTCGCCGCGCGGCGCTTCGAGGATAAATCCTTCGACCGTGCCTTTAAAAGTCTGCATCGTCTGGCCGTCGCGCGCTGCAGCAATCACGCAGACAAAGCGCGCCGTGCGTTTTGCGGAAGGGACGGCGGCCATCTCGCGCAACACGCGGGCATTATTCGCATCGTCGTCGTGATCGGCGTTCGCTACGTGCGGTTCCTCGGAGGCGTAGCGCGCCGAATAAATTCCAGGCGCGCCGTTAAGCGCGTCGATCTCGAGACCGGAGTCATCCGCGATCACGAGTTCTTGCGGAGCTGCCTTGCTGTAGGCTTCTGCTTTTTTGCGGGCGTTTTCCTCGAAGGTCTTACCGTCTTCCACTACTAGCTCGAGCAAATCGAAATTGGGCAGCGTCGCGACTGCAACCCCATGTGTAGCCGCTGCTCCCACAAAGTCGCGGACTTTTCCGGCATTCGAAGTCGCCACGAGAACGGTATGAGGTTTCACGAAATCAATATCAGCTCTGCCAGCTTCGGCGCGGTTGAACTTCTTTCTGACTTTTAATATGCGTGGTGAAATCCAGGCGCCTGCCACGATCAAGAGGCTGATCAGCGAAACGGTCATTCCAATGATGCGGTCGTTGCTTCTGCGAAAGCGTATTTGAACGTCGTTTTCTCCGCTAGAAATCGGAAACGACATAAGTCCAGTTGCCTCCGTGCTCGCGCTTTGAACAACCCTGCCATTCACAGAAACCTCCCACGCCGGATAATTAAGAAGCTTAACCACTATGTTCATCCGCTTTTTTGACGGAACGGTGAAGTGAATTCTTTCGGCTTGCCATTCGATAATTTTGCCCGGCACTGCGTGTCCCGATTCGTCGCTGACGCGAGCAAGATCTTTCTTGAGTTCGGAGGCGTCCGCGCCCGCGGGGACATATTCTCCAGTGCCTTCGTAGCCCGTGCCATCTTCGATGAAGTCGCTCATCTCGCGGATATCGGCAGCAGTGTCCCACCATGGCGGTTGCGTCAGGTGGCCGGCGGTCAGCAATGTCAGGAGGAGCAGGCCGCACACGAGCAATCTCGGAAACCAGCGCTTGGTGGCCATCGCCAACAGCATCGCGAGTGCCGCATTCAGGCAAAGCAGCCAGCGGAAGGGAAGCTGCACGTAGCGCAACTTGGGTAAATGCTGCCACAGTGCATTGCTGCGCGACAGCATGAGGAAGGCACAGCCCAAGCCCCAGACCGAGAAAAGCAACCATCCCGTTGATGCCGATTTGATAGCAGTCCCAGGCACCGGCCCGGCAAGCGCAGAGCGGATTCGTCGCGCGCGGTAGATTCGGGACTGCGCGACCGCGAGACAGAACGCAAGTATTTCAGCCGAAGCTAAAATCGAAACCAGAACGTTGAAGCGGTTGTGATCCGGATCGTTGATGGTCGTGAAGAGATAATTGTCTTGTGGGCGCACTCCAGGGGACAAAACGTCGCTGATATTGACCCAACGCTGCTCGTAGATGGCCGGGAGAAGATAGAACCCGACAAGTCCCATTCCAATCACAATGGCGCCAGCAGTCGCCAGCAGGGGCCGCCAGAGTTTTCGCACCCATGCGGCGTGCGGAGATCCTCGCTCGCGAACGAAGAGTCGCAACGCAAAAAATACCGCAAACGCCGCCACTGAATAATGGATCATGACGGCCGCCGGTAGATTGGTTAGCCACGCCGCGGCCAAGGCGAGACTCAACCCGACCGCCGAAGCAGCGAACTCACGCGGCGCCGCTCCGCCTTTTGACTCGAAATCACCTTCCGCAACCATGGTCTGTTGCTCAAGCGAGGCGTTATTGAGGCGCACGAGGTAGAGCACGACTAGCGGGATAACCGCGGCGGCGAGCAGTTCGGCGAAGGCGCTCCGCCAATAAACGATCAAGAGATGGTAGGGATTGAGCGCATAAAACATCGCCGCGAACATCGCGTCTTTTTTTCGCAACCACTGGCGCGCCAGACGGTACATGCTCAAGCCGGCAAGAGTGAGTGCGCCCCAGCAATAGACTCCGGGCACCACATTCCAGGGCAGAATTGATCCCAGAGCAGCGCCGATAGTCCACGAAGCCGGCGGATAAAACAAGAAACGAGGGTCGCCGTAACCCCAGTTTGCGAGTACTGCCCATCGCGGAAAAGCCAAGCCATGTTTCCATTGGCCAACTACATCCATCCAGGAATAAACATGAAATTCAAAGTCGTGCCCGGATGGGTTGCCATACCAAAAAAAAGGAGCGATGGCCAGCAAGCAGATTCCTGCCAGCACCAAAGCGCGCGCAGTGGGCTTTTTAAACAATCGTTCGAGGTTCTTCCTTATGTCGGGCTTGCCGGTTCACAAGCTCAAAGTGATCCATCCCCGGCCAACCGGGAGTGATCAGCAATTCTATTGCATGGTCAATGAGAGAGGTGCGCCGCGGAAGAAAGCAGCCGTGGCGGAGTCGGGTGAATGCTAAGGGTCAGAATGCTAAGGGTCAGAATCGTGAGGGTCAGAATCGTGACGGGCAGATTCTGGCCGGTTGGGATATTCGACGAAACTATTCGCCGACACTGACGGGAGTACGCTGGCGATGCAGTTCGGAAAGAAATTCCTCTTCCTCCAGCGGGCTGCCAGAGCGCAGCAACTCAAGCAAAGGATCGTTCTCTTCGCGGCTTTCGTCTACGACCGGTTTCAGATCGGCTCCCGCTGCTATGAGCGAGCGTGGAGATGTTTCAAGCTCCGGAGTAATGCCCGGCTGGGCGGTTAGGAAATTGATAAATTCGCCCACCGTCTTGCGTTGTTCTTCCGTGCGGCTCGGGAACTCGATGCCCATGCCGCGGCCGGGATGCATCACTCGCACCAGGCCCTCGGCATGAATTTCCATGCCTGAAGCGCGCAAGCAAAGATCAACCGCGGAGGATTGAGGAAAGGGCGAATTGGTTTGGACGTAACATCCACCCAAACTAAGATCGGTCAACTGGCAATGAGTGACGGCTCCAGCTTCATCCGGAATAGCGTCCTGCGAGTGGGCCCCAAGCCAAGCGGCCATAGCCTCACGCATTTTGTCGTCCAAATCGAGGAAACGCAGCCCGATTTGGCCGTTTGGAGTCGCCCACGCGACCTCAGTGCTGCTTTCGATACCGCAACTGACTTCTGGCAGTTGAAACGTCACTTGAGCGAGCGTGCCGCGTTGCAGTGGCTTTGCTGCGAGTACATCCATGCCACCAACGCTCAAGTCGAGCAGTATTCCCTCAACCTCGCTGGCGTCCCCGACCTTAAGTGAAACCGGAGCCTGAACTGCGACTCGCGTCGTCTGCCGCCGCTCGCGCTTCAAGAGAGACGTTGCCGCCCACAGGGTATTCTGCGTCTGTTCGTATGAAAGCGGTTTTACGAGAATGAAATGCGCGCCAGCTCCAAGGATCTTGCGAACGGCAGAAGCATCCTGCAGCAGCGCGACGGTGACGGGAGTCTTGAGACCTGGTCCGGCAAGCTTCTGGCAGGCTTCGAGCATCGAATTAGCGGCTTCAGGATCGTCGAAATCGACGATGACCTGGTCGTAACGACGCTCTGTCAAGCGAGCCATGGCCACGTCGGCGGCGTTGAGCCGGTCCACTGCCACCCCAAGCTGCGCCTGGACCTTTATGAGCGTCTCAGCCGCCGCGTCATCTTTCGATAGTAGAAGCGCCTGCAAGATCATAGAACCGTGTCTCCGTGCCTCAGCGCCGTCGTATTAAGGCCAGCGAGGAGTCGTACTGCGTGCCGCCTTGGGTGCGGATGACGACTGTGCGCCGGCTTTGGCCGCCATCGCGCCCGAGTTCTCGTCATCAACCTCGGCTAGCACTGCGCTATCGTCTTCATTGTCGTTTTCGGCGAGCAGTGGAGCTACTTCGCGCAGTTTTTCGGCTGCCTGCTGCAACATTTCAATCTGCTTTCCGAGCTGTGCGTGCTGCGCCTGCTTCCGTCGCAACACCTCATGGATGTCTTTCATGTGTCCCCCTAGGCCCAATCTAGGTTTGTATACGCAGATGGTCAACGTGAAAGGAACATGGCGGGATTACTCAGGTAATCCACAGCGAGTGTGACTGTTTTCAAACCCATTGGAAGGCGCAATTTTTTGGGCGGGTGCCGTGGAGGATTGCGGTCCAGCAAGGTAAGGGTAAAAATCAAAAGCCCTGCCTTTCGGCAGGGCTCTGGGTTGAGTTTTGACGGTGGTAAATGTAATTGCGTTATGCGCGCATCAGCTTACGACGGAACATGCCGGCGATGCCGACCAATCCCGTTCCGAGAAGCCCGAGTGTTCCAGGCTCTGGTGCCTCGACACTGGAGCTACCGACGCGGATATGACCGATTCCACCTGCCAACTGCGAACTGGTGCTGTACAGGGTCTGCGTGGTCGTCCCAGTCACAATATGGCCGTTATACATGCCTTGGATCTGCCCAGTTAGCGTCCATACAGCGCCGTGGGGCATTTGGGTGACGAGCTTCAAGGTAATTGGACCAACGAAGCTGCCGCTGAAAATCGTGCCATGCGGCTGCCCGTATTTTCCCATCGAAATGATGGTAAAGGTCGATCCGACTGAAGAAAGCGTTCCGCCAGCGGCCCAGGAGCCAGAGGTCAAGCCACCGGTCGAGAAGCTAACAAAGCCAAGATCGTGCCCCTTAGGAGCAGTGATTCCGTTAAAAGCCGTCAATTCCGAGCCTTTCGAGACAACGCCCGAGTTCGAAATTGAAATTGTGCCGTACTGGTTAGCCAACGTGATCGTTCCCGCCCACGCGCCTAACGGCAGTGCCAACGCCAGAATTGCTAAAACTACCACTCGCCTCATTTTTAAATTCCTCCCAAAAATTTCTAACTTCCCCAGAAACTGGTAGGAACTGATCGTCGTCCCAAACCAAGTGTCGCCGGTATATTTAGAGCACTTGCCGTTCCATAGTGCGAAACGGCTGGCAGTCTATTGTTATCAATACCTTGCGGGCCTAAAACTCGGCGCTTTTAGCACGCGGTATGCAACAACGTGCATAGTCGCCGCCGTCTCTGGTTTTGGCTCCCTAAGGTGTTCACTTTAGTACCTACTCGCGAGCACTGTAGTCGACTACTTCGTAGGCCGACCGTTTTGGCGCGAGCTTTCAAAGCTAACACCGTTCCTTAGATGTCAGTATTGCCTAAGTTGGTTCTGCCTTGGTAGTCGAAATTGTTCCTTAGAAATTAGGTCAGGAGCGGAAACAAGGCTGGGTCTAAGTTACCGCCGCTCACGATTGCCACGTTAACCGATCTCTCGGGCAACTGAGACTTACGGAAAAGGAACGCCGCTGCCGCTACCGCCCCGCTCGGTTCGGCCAGGGTCTTCGTGTTCGTACCCAGAACACGCATCGCCTCACCAATCTCCTCCTCGGTCACGGTCACGATATCGTCCACGTAGGCTTGAATGTGCTTGAAATTCTGTGCACCGACGCTTTGCGTTCGGAGGCCATCGGCGATGGTCTGGGAAACTAATCCGGCCGGCGACGAGACGAACTGGCCGCTGCGCAGGCTGGCCTGGGCGTCGCAGGCAAGCTCAGGCTCGACTCCGATCACCTTTATGCGCGAGCCCGAACCCGAAACAGCGCTCAGCTTGATGGCCGCAGCCACGCCGCTGATCAGCCCTCCGCCTCCGACCGGCACCAGCACGGTGCCAACCTCGGGCAAATCTTCAAGAATTTCGAGGCCGACCGTTCCTTGCCCGGCGATGATCTTTTCATCGTCGTACGGAGGAACGATGGCGTATCCATACTGGGAGGCGAGTTCCTCGGCATGAAGACGCCGCTCTTCACTTCCGGGGCCGACAAGGATGATCTCAGCTCCAAGCTTTGCTGTGGCCTCGATCTTGTTCTTAGGAGCATTGCCCGGCATCACGATCACCGCCTTCGTCCCCATCGCCCGCGCGGCGTACGCGACTCCCTGGCCGTGGTTGCCACTGGAGTACGAGACAACACCGCGACCCCGCTCTTCTGGAGTGAGGGAAGCGATTTTGTTGTAGGCTCCCCGTAACTTGAAGGCGCCGATCGGTTGCAGATTTTCGAGTTTAAGAAAAAGTTTGCGCGGATCGTCGGTTCTCGTCCACTCAAACAGAGGGGTGCGTACAGCAACCCCTCGCAGCAAATTCTGGGCGGCAAGTATGTCGGCTAGAGTGACCATGGAAAAACCAAAAAACCGTTTGACATCATGATGCTTTAAATATTAGCATCATGATGTGCGAACGACTCTTTCAATCGACGATGATGTGGCGAAACTCCTCAACCAAGAAATCCGTCGTTCCGGAGCGCCGTTCAAGCAAGTGGTTAATCACTTTTTACGTTTAGGCTTGATGGCCGCGAAACGCGCTCCGGGCAAACCTTTCGTGGTACATCCTCGAAAGCTCGGTCTTCCTCATGGAGTCAGCTATGACAACATCGCGGAGTTGCTTGAGGAGATCGAAGGACCTGGTCAGCGGTGATTATTCTCGATGCAAATATCCTTCTCTACGCGTACGACATCGAATCTGTTCATAATCGCAAAGCGCGAGCATGGGTCGAACACGCATTTTCGGGATCCGCGCCGATCGGGTTACCTTGGCAGACGAGCGCGGCGTTCCTCCGAATAATTACAAATAGAAAACTGCCTGGAAATCGGATGCATCCGGAAGAAGCCGTGGAAGTCGTAGATCAGTGGCTAGCCCAACCGAACATTCGCCCCCTGGCGCCAAGCGATAATCACTGGACTATATTTCGTCAGATGATACTCGATGGGCAAGCGCCCGGGCCTCTCACAACCGATGCGCAACTGGCGGCACTGACCATAGAATACGGCGGCGTACTGCACACGACAGATCGCGACTTTTCGCGATTTCCGGGCCTGCGCTGGAAAAATCCCCTCACGTAGAAATCGGGCAAGATTGGCTCTGCACCTCCAAGCTATATCTCCAGAATCACCGGCATGATCAGGGGGCGGCGTTGCGTCTGCCGCGAAATGTAGCGCTTCAGATCAGTGCGGATTTTTTCCTTGATAACTCCGTAATCCGCTTTCTCTTCAGCGCTTGAAGCGTCGAGCGTCTCCGTCACAATTTCTTTGATGCGCGCCGTAACCCCGTCTTCTCCGGGATTGAAGCCGCGCGTCACGATCTCCGGCGAAGCCTCGACTCGGCCGGTAAGCTTGTTGATGGCAATGACTGGCATCACGAATCCGTCTTCGCTGAGGTGACGGCGATCTTTGATGACGAGGTCTTCGACCACGTCGGTGCGCGATCCGGAATCGATGCACACACGGCCGACGTTGATGCGCCCCGCTTTGCGCGCGTTGTGTTCGTCGATTTCGAGGATGTCCCCGCTCTCGATCAACATCACTTTGCCGACCGCTCCCGTCATCGCCGCGGCTAACTCGGCGTGCAGCTTGAGCTGGCGGTATTCACCATGAATGGGGACAAAATATTTGGGGCGAACCAGATTGATGATCAGCTTAAGTTCTTCCTGGCTGGCATGTCCGCTGACGTGAATCGGAGGATACGAACCGTCGTCGTAAATCACGAACGCCTCGCGCCGGAACAGGTGGTCGACCACGCGGTAAATCGCTTTTTCGTTACCCGGGATAATGCGTGATGATAAGACAACCGTGTCGCCTTTTTCGATCTTCGCGTGCTTGTGATTATCAACCGCGGCGCGCGACAACGCCGACATCGGCTCGCCCTGCGTCCCGCTGATCAGTACGCAGACCTTCTCGGGAGCAAAGTTCTTCATCTCTCCGGGATGAATGAGCATGCCGTCGGGAATCTGAATGTAGCCCAAATCTTCGGCAATCTCGCTTGAGCTATTCATGGAGCGGCCAATAAAACAAATTTTGCGGCCGTGCTCGCGGGCCATGTCAACTGTGAGCTTGATGCGGTGAATCGACGACGAGAAGCAGGAAATGAAAAGTCTGCGCTCAGTTCTTGCAAACACTTCTTCAAACTTGCGATGCACGGCGCGCTCGCTTGGCGTGTATCCCTTGCGCTCGACGTTTGTCGAGTCTTGCAGAAGGGCGAGTACGCCCTCTTTTCCATATTCGGCGAAGCCGTGAAGATCGAAGAGTCGATTGTCGGTCGGGGTTGGATCAACTTTGAAATCGCCGGTATGCAGCACGACTCCGAGTGGAGTGTGAATCGCCAGCGCTACGCAGTCGACAAGACTGTGCGTCACTTGAAGGGGATGAATCGTGAACTGGCCGACCTTGAAGCGCTGCCCCGGACGAATTTCGTTCAGGTTAGCGTCATCGAGCAGTTGATGTTCCTCGAGCTTGTCTTCAACATAAGCAAGCGTAAATTCGGTGCCCCACACCGGAACGTTCAGCTCACTTAGAATCCAGGGCAGAGCCCCGATGTGATCCTCGTGTCCGTGGGTAAGCACGATGCCGCGAACGTGGTTGCGGTTCTCGAGCAGGTAAGAAATGTCGGGCACCACAATATCGACGCCCAAGAGCTCCGCTTCCGGAAACATGAGCCCGGCATCGACAACCACGATGTCATCGCCGTAACGGATGGCCATGCAGTTCATACCGAACTCGCCCATCCCGCCCAGCGGAATAATCTGCAATTTTCCTGGTGGCATTTGTCCGAATGATGCTAGCACACGCGCGGGTTGTGATCATGACGACCGAAGGAGCCTGCTCACGGTCGCGGCCTGCGCCGTCAGCCTGGACTGATAAACTTAGTCTCAGATGGCTGTCTCAGATCAGAGCGAAAGCAAATCATGGATGCGGCGGCGCATGGAAGGCGCAATCCGCGGCGGCTTGACGCGCGCCTACGACACCATCAAGGTTGACCCCAATCGTTTCCTGATGCAACTTCGGACCGCGCATGGTTTGCCTCTAGCCACGTTTCAGGGCGTTTACACGCTGCCCATCGAGCGCCTCGATGAGGTAGCCGATTCCGTCATTCGCGGCGGCATGAAGCTGGCTGCGGCGGAGGGCGCGGGATTTGGCCTGGGCGGTTTCCTCACAATTCTGCCGGACCTCGGCATTCTCTCGACCATTACCATGCGCACCATTCAAAAGCTTAGCCTGATTTACGGGTTCGAGATCAACAGCGATAGCGAAGTAGCCGAACTTTGGATCGCGGCGGCCACCGCGGCCGGAGTCGATATCAGCCGCGAACTACTCGAGAAGGAAGTGGTAAATCGCTTCGTGCCGCGAGTCATTCAGCGTATCGCGGTGAAGGCGGGCTCGGAAGTAGCCGAGAAGTGGCTTGCGAGACTGGTGCCCTTTACCAGTTCAGCGATTGGATGCGCACTGAATTATTATTTCGTGCGGGCCTGGGGAGCCAGGGCGCAAGCGCATTTTCGGACGAAACATCTGGAGACGAAAGCGCGTCTTCTTGTAGCGCAAGTTTAGACGTCTTTTTCCAAGCTGCGATCCGCAGTCATCCGCAATATCGCTACACCGCTCTTGCCACATCAGTATCGCTACATCAGAAGTAAAGCGCCCCGGGTCAGCGCAGCCATTCTTCCAACTCAATCCCAGTTTCAGTTTTTGAGTCCCGGTATTTGACGATGACCGGAGTGTAGAGCGACAAATTCCAGCCGTCCGTTTTTCCTTTTCCTTTCGTCACTGCGCGAGCGCCGGGCACGACTACAGCGTTTTCAGGAACCTCCAGCGGTCGCTCAGCGGAGGCTCGATATACTTCGCCGTGCACGAGATCGTAAAGCGGGGTGGCGCGGGTGAGAATGGTCCCCGCTCCTAGAACCGCGCCGGCGCGAACCAGAGTGCCCTCATAAACTCCGCAGTTACCGCCGACGAGCACGTCGTCTTCAATTATTACGGGCGAGGCGTTGACCGGTTCGAGCACTCCTCCAATTTGCGCGGCGGCACTGAGGTGCACACGCTTGCCGATCTGCGCACAGGAGCCGACCAGAGCGTGCGAGTCGATCATCGAGCCTTCATCGACGTAAGCTCCCACATTGATAAACATGGGCGGCATGCAGATGACGGATGGCGCAACATATGCACCCTCGCGGATGGAAGATCCTCCGGGAACGATGCGTACGCGATCGTTGAGAGTAAAGTGGCGCGCCGGGAAAGTATCCTTGTCAACGAACGACAACGCGCTGCCGTCCGACATGTCTTTCAGTTCGCCTAGGCGAAAGCCGAGCAGAATGCCATGCTTCACCCAGGCGTTGACCTGCCAGCGTCCGTCTATTTTTTCAGCGGCACGCACCTCACCGCTCGTCAGCGCGGCGCGGAATTCAAGGAAACGCTGGAGAGCTTCGTCGCGATTTCCCATGGCCGCATCCGCAGCCAGTCGTTCAATTGATATTTTGAGCGCCGCAATTCCGCTGGTTAGAATGATGCCTCCGAAGGCGCCCATTGCCGGCCAATAAGGGAAGCGGCAGACGTGAACTCAAGAACAAGCTGCGAGCAGATATGTTTCATGTTCGTCTTTACGCTACACACTTGCATTCGCTGCGAATGAGGACGCCGGGCATCTGGTGCGTAGCATCGCGCGCGACCGTCAGGTTGCCATAGGGGCCGTGCCACTTCGAGTGGTTAGGGTCGTGTCCGCTTGGACGCCCTTTTCCCGAAATGCATTGTCCGCAAGTAGCACGATGCAACACCGCCTTGTGAGGGCCGGCGGCCCAGCTCTCGTACACAAAAAATTCCGGCGAACGGGCAGGCGCGGCGGCAGGACGCGCTATTAATCCCGCATCGGCCGCTACTCTTTGTACCTTCGAGCGCGTGTCCCGCCGCATGGGGAGCAACGGCAGGCGGTAAATTTCCTCGATCTTGCCCATCATCGCCAGCGCCGCTTTGACCGGCAGTGGGCTCGATTCGATGAAATTGATCTGCATGAGCGGCAGGTACTTTCGATGGAGCGCGCGCGCCGCCGTCCAGTCGTTATTCAACGCAGCGCGTGTCATCTCTGCCATCTCACGCGGAATCTCGTTCGACGCGACGGAGATCACTCCGACCCCGCCGAGGGCTATCACGGGTAGCGTGACCGCGTCGTCCCCAGACAACACCAGGAAAGTTTCTGGAACGCCGTTCAGCACCTCGGCGATCTGTGTCATGTTGCCACTCGCCTCTTTAATACCCACAATATTTGCGATTTCACTTAGCCTTGCGACCGTGGCCGGTTCGAGATTTGCTGAGGTTCTGCCCGGCACGTTATAGAGGATGATTGGCTTGTCAATCGCTTCGGCAATCGCGCGAAAGTGGCGATACTGCCCCTCTTGCGTGGGCTTGTTGTAGTAGGGAGAAGCAGTGAGGATAGCGTCTACGCCCGGTAGCGCCGCCACTTCTTTTGCTTTCGAAACCGCTTCGGCCGTCGAATTCGAAGTGGCACCCGCGACCACTGGCACGCGCCCGGCGACGACTTCGACCGTCACCTCGATGACTCGCAACCATTCGTCATGGGTGAGAGTAGGAGTCTCTCCCGTGGTGCCGCAAGGGACTAGAAAATCGATGCCTGATTCGACCTGCCACGCGACCAGATTGCGTAAGGCAGTTTCATCGACCGCTCCATCTTGAGAGAAAGGCGTAACGAGCGCGGTGCCACAGCCTCGCAATTGCATGCTGAAAGGATAACTCGTAACCCATGGGATGTGCAGTAGCCAACCTAGGGAATGCAGGGAGGGATGGCGACTCAGCTGCCCAGTCGAGCAAGCGGCTTTGCGCCGGCAAAGGAAGGCTGTGGCTTACTCTAGAGTTCACGCCAAATCTGGCGGAATTCATAGAAGCCGCTTTTTCCAGCCAACCACTCCGCACCACGCACAGCGCCCTCGGCGAATCCTTGTCGCGACTTCGCATCGTGACACAAATACACTCGATCACTTGGAGAGTTGAAGACGACTTCGTGCATCCCGACAGCGTCGCCTTCGCGGAAGGATACAATCTCGAGTTCGCTGCCGCCGGTTTCATGCAATATTTTTTGCAGAGTGAGCGCTGTGCCTGAGGGCGCGTCTTTTTTGTGTTCGTAGTGCCGCTCGAAGAGTTGCCCAGAGTAGCCGTATTTAAGAGCTGCGCCTGCCGCTGCGGCAATTTCAAAGAACAGATTCACTCCAATCGAAAAATTTGATCCATAGAGGAAGCCGGTTTTGGCGGCAAGCACTTTGTCGCGCAGGCGAGGAACTTCGTCATACCAGCCAGTGGTGCCAACGACCATATGTTTTCTGGCGTTGATGCAGGCTTCCGCGTTCTTAAGCGCGGCAGCTGAAGTTGTGAAGTCGATGACGACGTCGACATCCGCAAGGGATTCTGGCGTAAGGGCTCGACCGTTTTCGTTTTCAGATGCCGAGAGAATTCGAGTGTGGTGACGGCGCGCGGCCGCGACTTCAGCGACCAGGGAACCGGTTTTCCCTCGTCCGAGAATTAAAAAGTTCATGCAGAAAGTGTACCTTCACCGCCTGAAAGCGCGCGGAGAAACCGCAACGGCATGCCCTGATACGCCACGGTGCGCTAAAACAGTCATGCGCGAAAAAGGACCGATTGTAGGCAGCCTTCATTCCCCTAAGCAAAAACTTCCGGGTCGGCCTCAGCGAAGAATGCTTTGTGCAGCCTGCGGACTACATCGGCGGCGGCATCTTCTTCGATTACGAACGTCAAGTTAATTTCAGATGCGCCTTGCGAGATCATACGAATTTTTACGTCCTCTAAAAGCCCAAACACTTTGGCCGCGATACCCGCCGTGTCCCGCAAATTTTCCCCCACCAGGCACACAATGGCTTTGCGGCCCTCGTATTTCACGTCGGCAAGTTTCGCAAGATCCGCGGCCAGAGCGGGGATCGACTCATTCGTCTCAGCAGTTACTGAAACACTGACCTCGGAGGTGGAAACGACGTCGACCGCGACTTCATGTTTGTCGAAGACTTCGAATATTGATTTTAAATATCCCTGAACCAGAAGCCGTCGCGGCGCGGCAATTTCCACCATAGTGATTTTCTTTTTCACCGCGATGGCTTTAAATATATTGGAGCAACGGGGCGCTCGAGCCGTAACCTTTGTGCCTTCGCAAGTCGGGTTCAGCGAATTGAGAACGAAGACCGGAATGTTTTGCTGGATGGCCGGCAACACGGTCGCGGGGTGCAGAACCTTGGCGCCGAAATACGCGAGCTCGGCGGCTTCATCGAAGCTGATGACTTTTATGCGGCGCGCGTCGGGGCAGAGACGCGGATCGGTCGTCATCATGCCATCCACGTCCGTCCAGATTTCGATTCGATCGGCGTGCAGTGCTGCGCCGAAAATTGCGGCGGAAAAATCGGATCCTCCCCGGCCGATGGTGGTGGTGATGCCGTTGCGGGTCGAGCCGATGAATCCCCCCATGACCGGGACTTTTCCGGCATCGACGAGTGGCTGCACTTTTTTCAGCAGGCGCTCGTTGGTCTCTTCAAATTGCGGTATAGCGCGGGTGAAGCTGTTGTCAGTCAGCAGGCATTGTCGAGAATCGACGTGCGTTCCGGGAAGACCTCGGCCCGCAAAAGCGGCAGCAACAATCTTGCTTGAAAGCACTTCGCCGAACGATGCCACGTAGTCGTAGGTGCGGGGAGTAATCTCGCCGACCGCCGCAATCCCGCGAAGCAATTCATCGAGATCTTCGAAATCGGCGCCGAGCTCGCCGTGAAACTCGGTGAACAACGCCGTGCCCAGAAGCTCCCCCGCCGTTTCGTAATGGCGTTCGCGTAAAGCACGAGCCATTTTTAACGCGCTTTTGCGGTCGCCGCCGCCAGCCGCTTTTCCCATGGCCAACAGTGAATCGGTGACCTTAGACATGGCGCTGACCACGACAACAGGACGTTCCTTTAAGCGTCCTTCAACGATCTCCGCCGCCCGATTAATGGCCTTGGCGTCTCGCACCGAGGTCCCGCCAAACTTCATCACAATCATGAACGCCAGTTCCTCGCGCAAGATGTGGGTCGTGGGGCGGGATCGGCGTGAGCGAGATGCATCACTCCAGATACCCCTTCGCTTTGAGAAGTTCTGCGTTGAGCAAAGCGGCTCCAGCTGCTCCGCGAATCGTGTTGTGCGAGAGCACGGTAAATTTCCAATCGAGCACGCCACACTTCCGCAGACGTCCAACCGACGTGGCCATGCCGTTTCCTTTGTCGCAGTCGAAGCGCGGTTGCGGACGATCCGGCGCTTCCATGTAGATCACGGGCTGTTCAGGCGCGCTGGGCAAACGGAGCTTTTGCGGCTCAGCGGTGAAGCGATTCCACGCGGAGATGATTTCTTCCGCCGAAGCTTTTTTCTTTAGGCGGATCGAAATCGATTCGGTGTGCCCGTCCTCAACCGCCACCCGGTTACATTGCGCGCTCATCGCGAACGCGGCTGGCTCGATGCTCGAGCCTTTCAGCGTGCCCAGCAGCTTCTGTGTCTCCTCTTGCATCTTCTCTTCTTCGCTCGCGATGTAGGGAATCACGTTGCCGAGAATGTCGAGGGATGCGACGCCAGGATATCCAGCACCACTCACGGCTTGCATCGTGACGGCCATGACAGCGTCCAATGTGAACGCGCGGTGAAGAGGTGCGAGCGCTAATACCAATCCGATCGCCGAACAGTTCGGGTTCGTGACGACGAATCCTTTTTTGGATGTGTTGCGCCATGATTGCTTATCGATGAGCGCGATGTGATCTCCGTTAACCTCGGGAATCACCAAGGGGACGTCAGCTTGCATGCGGAGCGCACTTGAGTTGGAGATGACGGCGCAACCTGCTTCGGCAAATTGCGGCTCCAGTTCGCGAGCGATACCGGAATCGAGGGCGGCGAAAATAACTTTCGGAGCGCCTTCCGGTTTTGCCGCGGAAACTTTCATTTTCGCGATCGCATCGGGGATAGAGGTCTTCAATCGCCAGCGAGCGGCCTCGCCGTAAGAACGGCCCTCCGATCGGTCGGATGCAGCTACCCACGCCACTTCGAACCACGGGTGATGCTCGAGCATTTGAATAAATCGTTGCCCGACGATGCCGGTGGCACCGAGTATTCCTACAGCAAGTTTTTTCGTCATTATGAATGGTGATTTTATACCAGCGACTTTTAGGGTAAGTCGGGTTCAGGGCAAGAAAGCTTCCAGGAGAACCGGATTGGTACTTGGGTTACAAGTCCTGCAACAAAACAAGCTGGCGCGGTTCTTCCTTTAGCCTCGACTGTTAGCCTCGTCCGAGCCCATGCGGCAAAGAATCATTTAGTGGACCGAAGCGGCGTTTTTCAGCGTAAATCCGCCATCTTCGCCACACAATTCGCAAGCTTGCCATCACCGGAATCGATAGATAGACGCCGAGTACTCCGGCAATCTCGCCTCCGGCGATGATGCCGAACAACGCAGCCAGGGGATGCAGTTCAACGCTCCCGCCCATGATACGAGGCGAGATCACGTAGTCTTGCGACATTCTCCAAATAATAAGGAATAAAAGCAGAAGGCCCCAGTGGGTATAACCTGACAAGATGGCTACGGCCAGCATGGTGACTCCACCGATGAGCGGACCCGCCACGGGGATAAATTCGAGCGCTCCTCCAATCGCGGCCAGCATGAGGGCAAAGGGAACTTGCATCAGCCCAAGCACGATCAGATACGCAATAAACGAAAGCGCCGCCAGTGTAAGTTGAGCGCGAATGAACTGCGCCAGCATCTCGTTCAGATCCTGGAGAACGTCATCCAGAAAGTCGCGCTGCGATCGGGATGGAACGAGGGATAGAAGCGTTTCTTGAAAACTGCCGCCATCGCGCAAAAAGAAAATCGCCAGAATCGGTACCAGAATAAGGATCCACACCTGCTGGAGCGCTTCAGCTACCCGCAAACCGGCGCGCTGTGCAAGATGAGTCAATTCGTCTCTGCGGCTGACCAGGAAGGTTTGAATACGCTTTTGCGTGTCCTCGCTCCAATGGTGCTGGCTGCCGAGCTTCGCGGTGATTTGCCGAATTTGGCCGGGCAGCTGAGCGGTGCTTGCCTTATCCATCAATCCGGGTAGTGACTCACCTAAACGGGAGCTCTGCCTGGCAATACGAGGGCCGACGAGCAATCCAAATATGGCAAGACCTATAAGAAGCAGAGCGTAGATGATAGCGATTGCCCAAACTCGTCTTCCAACCAGGGTCTGCAGCCGAACCACAGCAGGGTTGATGAGATAGGCAAAGATGATGGCAAACAGAAAAAGAATGAGAGTTTGACGCGCGGCATAAATAAAACCGATTCCGATAGCGAACAGCAGGGCTGTGAACAGGACGTGGGTAGTCTTGGTATCGATAATCGCCATTAGGAAGGGGAATCTGGGTCGTTAGCTTTCGTCGAAACAGATCGCAATTTCAAGATACACCAGCAATCCGGTTAATCGCGATCTACCTGCGTATTCTCTTCCGCGATTACCATGCGCATAACCTTGTATTGATCGTTGAGCCAGAGTTGCCATGTGCTGGCTTCGCTCTTGAGCTCCAGTTTCAGAAGATCCTGTGGACCGTTCTTCAAGGAAACTTTTTCGCGCCCCAAAAACTCTATGGTTAGGGCTGCGGGAGCGTGTTGGTGGGGATTCAAGGTCCCGAACTGCGAGCGCTGCTTCAGAGGGCACTGTACCTGGCCCTTATCCTGCTTGCACGACGCACCGAGAAATTTCCAGGCAAGAACCTCGCGCTGCGCGAAGAAATAGTCATCCAGGATGCTGGTCGTTACAGGCAGCAGATAGGGCTGCTCTTTTTCTTTATCCTGAGGCGTTTCTTTCCACCTCTGCGTCAAAAAGTCGGAATTAGGCACAACTACCGCTTGCGCCTTACCGGGACTTAGTTCCTTCCACTCGTAATGACGAACGTCTCCGGTCGCCGTGAGTTGCAGCTCTGAGCTCTGTTTAGCTTCTGTGGGAGCATTCTCCGTCTTGAATTCAGAGTGCGTTACGCTGCCATAGCTGGTCTGGTAGACGGAGAAGGTTTCAGTTCCGACGCGACGGCCACCCTGAAACACTCCGAACGTGCCTGAATCAATTTCCGTGCCTTCGCGCTTGGCTTCTTTGCCCTTGTCTTTTTCGTTAGGGAGCGGGGATGCGATAGCTGCGACGCCACTTAAGGTGGCAAGCATGAATATGACGACGGACGCGAGCCGACTTCCTGAATTCTTCTTCACTCTGCTTCTCCTGTTCCAGAACGTCCTGGGGTGACCTGAGCCTGGGCCAAGGGGTGGGCACTCCCCCGAACTTGCAAAATACTCTCAATTTCCTCGCAAAGGGAGGAACGATCTCTTCCGGAGGTTACGATCGTTACCGTAGCTTTGCGGTAGTGAGGAAGACGGTCTTCGAATAATTTCTGAAATTTCTCCGGATCATCTTTCCGCAAAGGCCGTTTTGCTGCCTCCCGCTGGCTACGTTGCCACAGTTCATCGACGGGCGCGTCTAGAAATACCGACGGCCAAGCCTTCAGGAGGTCGCGGTTGCGGGGAAAGCAGAAGGTCCCCCCTCCAAGAGCAATCACCGTGTCGCGCTTTAGATTTGCAGCTAAAGAACTCAGCGCTCTGTTTTCGGCATCGCGATAGCCATTCTCGCCGTGCTCCCCGCGATCACGGAAGATCTCAGCGATGTTTTGACCTTCACGACGCTCTATTTCCGCGTCCAGATCGACGAAATCCCAATTGAGTCGCTCGGCTAGGAATTTGCCGATCGTGGTCTTGCCACAGGCCATGAAGCCTACTAAAAAGATGGCGCGAACCGGCATGGCTCTCCGCGGGCGTAGACGGGCAGGATCGAGCAAAACTCGCTCGATTGCCGATCACAATTTGAATTTGATTTTTTCTATCGTTGCTTGAGGCGGATTTTACCACTGAAGGATCGCAAGACTACTTCCGATCCGGCCTTGCCAGTGGTGCCGATAAAGGAACGTCCCGCTTCGGAAGGGAAGCGGGAGTGTTGCGGTCGCAGAGGGAAATCATTCTGCACTTGCCCTAGAACCGAGTGGGCACGGAAGTCGGCCGAGACGTCCGAGGGCGCCAGCGCTTCAATGTCGCCGGTGTGGGTTGTGAACTTGTAATCACCGCTGGCGCTAAAGTCGCCGTCGTAAAAGATCTTGCCGCTTCCGGAATTTGCGTGCACCAACGGACCGCTGACCGACTTCAGATGGATGTCGCCGCTGATGGTAGATAGTTCCACGTGGCCGTTGCGCACGTTGGTCAGGGTGACGTTGCCCTTCATCGTCTGCACATGCACATGCCCGAGTTCGACGTTGCGCACATTGACTTCGGCATCGGAGCCCTCGATCGAGACATCGCCCTGAAGGCGCTCTGCCGATAGCGGACCGGTCGAGGAACGTAGGCTCACGGTCGCTCCCGCGGGAATCAAAAGTTCGTAGTCGATTCGGCCCGCAGTCTGGCCTTTCCCTTCGAGCACGTGCGAGGCGATTGAAATGCGATTTCCGTTTTGCTGCTGATCGACTTCTACATTGTCGGACTTGATGGTAGCCGTTACCACAACAAGATTGTTGCTGCCCGGCTTTACGGAAATTGCGCCGTTCTGAGTGTCGACTGAAATGTTGGGCTTGGCATTCACGTTGAAGCGGTATTCTTTTCGGCTCTCCGGCTTGGCTTGCGCGAAGGCCGCGGCCGATAGCCCTAGAGCCAGAAGTGAAATTGCAACTAGTTTTGGAGCCATTGTGTTCCGCCGTATTTCGCTGTGGATAAAGTCCCGACGACCCGCCATAAACTGCTCCCTTGCGGTCCGGTCCTGCCGGTCCGCTCTTCGCCTACTGAATACGATCCAGCGCAATCTGATAAAGAAGCGCCTTCTGTTGATATGCGTCCATTAAATGTTCGCGTGCGTCCGCGTCGCCCGGGTTCTGGTCGACGTAGGCCTGTGTTTCGGAAATGTCGGCATTCGCTGCCTGCAGTTGTTTCTCGTAAGTCGTTCTCATCGCCGGAGCCCGCGTCGAGACGACGCTAAGAAACTGTTCATCTTCGGATCGGGCATCGGATGGTGCGCTCTCAATCGTTTGCCGCGAGACTGGACTATTCTGAGCTACCTGAAGGGCATCGGAAGTCGAAGTCTTTATCCTTTCGCTCGCGGTCTTTCCGCTCGAGGCCTTTGCGCTCGAGGCGACCGAATTCGATGGAGCACCTGCCGATTCGGAAGCAGTCGCGGCGGCGGG
>JAYVCW010000505.1:0-7778 GCA_043749775.1 Acidobacteriaceae bacterium
GTGTTGCACGTAGTTCCGGGCACATCGAAGGCGAAATCCGATTTAACTGTCGACGGCCTGACCATCGAAAACTCAGCGCTCCGCGTGGAAGTCGACGCAAAGACCGGGTGCATTACGAGTATCTATGACAAGAAAACAAATTTCGAATCAATCGCCCAAAACGGTTGCGGCAACCAGTTGATTGCCTTCAAAGACACTCCAAAAGATTACGATGCGTGGAATATCGACGCAGATTTTGAGCAGCACTCTACTCGCCTGGATACGGTCGACTCGGTCGAGGTGACCGAGAAGGGCCCGCTGCGCGCCACAATTCGAGTGGTGAAACATTGGCAGGGGTCGAAGTTCGTCCAGAATATTTCGCTCTACTCCGGACTCGATCGGATCGATGTTGCTAATGAAATCGACTGGCACGAGACCCACGTCCTCTTAAAAGCCGCTTTCCCGTTGGCTGCGTCAAGCGGGGAAGCAACGTATGAGATTCCTTATGGTTCCATCGAACGGCCGACCACTCGCAACAACAAATTTGAGGCGGCAAAGTTCGAAGTTCCCGCACTGCGTTGGGCTGATCTCGGAGACTCGAATCATGGCTTTAGTCTGATCAACGAGTCGAAATACGGCTACGATGCGAAAGGCAATGTTTTAAGAATATCGCTCCTGCGCTCGCCTACCTGGCCCGATGCTGAAGCCGATCGCGGCCATCACAGCTTCAGCTACTCGCTCTATCCTCACAACGGAGACTGGAAGCGCGCTCTCACCGTCCGGCGTGGATATGAATTCAACTATCAGTTCGTCGCCACGCAGGTGGAGTCGCACGAGGGCAGCCTTCCGCCGTCCCATTCATTCGTGGAGTTGAAACAAGACAACGTTGTTCTTACCGCGATGAAGAAGACAGAAGATGGCGATGGCATACTGCTCCGCTTTTACGAGTGGGCCGGGAAAGATGGAGAGGTGCAGATCAAACTTCCCTCCGGTGCCAAGCGCGCGATCATCACTAATCTGATGGAGACGCCGGAAGCAAGCCAACCAGAAATAAAATTGTTGTCAGAAGGTGCGGCGACGAAGATCAGCGTACCCGTCCGTCCTTTTTCGATCGTTTCCGTGCGTATCGACTATGAAAAGCCAGCCGCTTCTAGATGAGATTCGCGGTTCATTTGTAGCGATCTAAACTGTGGGCGCGCGTTCTTAAGGTGCGCTATGCTGAACTCCATGACGCACGTTAAGCGACAATACGTCTCTAATGGCTAGCACCCAAACGGAGCTTTCTCCATCGACTCCCGCCTCGACGCAAAGGCTGGTTCTCGCCGGCCAGCTTGCCTTTCTGCCAACTGGAATTCTTACTACTCTGCTCGGTCCCATGCTGCCTCTTCTGATCGCTCGCTGGGGAATGGATGACACGCAAGCCGGCAATTTATTTTTAGTGCAATTTCTTGCGTCGCTGGTTGGAGTGCAACTGTCGGGCTTCCTGCTCTCACGCTACGGTTTTCGCCCGGCATTTCTTTCCGGTTTGCTCTTCATGGCATTGGGGGTCGGCACGCTCTATCTGGGTTCGCATATTCAGGGCATGATGGCTGTCGCGGCGTACGGCTTGGGTCTCGGCCTGATCGTCCCGACAGACAATCTTCTGATTGCAGAAATAAGTACGGGTGCGGGGTTGAGATCCCGCTCGGGAGCGGTCAGCTTACTAAATTTTTTCTGGGGGATCGGAGCCGTGTTCTGCTCACTGATGGTGGGGTGGAGCGCGGTCCATCATATTTTGCCGATTTTTCTCGGAGCGGTTGCGGCGTTCCTTATTGTGCTCGGCTTTCTGATAAGAAACCTACCCTTCCCCTCAGCTGCGCAACAAGGCGAGTCTGCGGCTTCGTGGCGCGACTTGATGAAGCGCCCTATCCTCTGGCTGTTTGCAACGGTCTTTTTTCTGTACCCGGGAGTCGAGACGGCGGTCGGAGGTTGGATCGGCTCGTACGTTTCGCGTTTAGGAACAAACGGCATAGCTCTGGCGTCAATCATGCCTGCGATTTTCTGGGGCGCACTTACTTTCGGACGGGCGCTCGGGACGGCGTTCCTGGATCGTTTCTCAGAGGTTCGGGTTGCGCGTTTCGGATGCGCCGTTGGCGCGGCTGGTATTGGCCTGATTTTGTGGGCTCCATCGTTGCCAGGAATCATCAGCGGCGCACTCATCACGGGTCTAGGTTTCGCAACGCTCTATCCCATCTTCGTCTCGCGCCTCTCGCAAACGTTTGGCGTCGCGGCTCGCAGTATCGGCGCGGTAATGTTTTCACTGGCGATGATTGGCCCAGCGGTAATTCCGTGGGTCGTCGGCGTCATCTCGCACGCCTCGGGAAGTTTGCGCACCGGGCTGCTCTTGCCGCTGGCAGCTACCGTGATTTTGTTTGTTGTGCATCTAGTCGAGTGGTGACGAGAATTAACCCCCTATATATCGATGCACGTCGTTCAGTGGGCCATCAGAAATGAGAAGCCATCAAATATGTATTGACGTTTTCCATCCTTGGGCACGGAGTTGACCTTTCCCTCGCGCACCTGTTGTATCGCCTCGACTACGCGCGCTAAGACGGCAGGATCGGCCACCGGTTCATTGTGAGCTGGAAGCAAAAGTTTCAGCCGCGGAGCCAAAGCCGCCATTTTACTAAGCGAAGAAACATAAGCATCCAGATCCGTCTCCGGACGATAGAGATAGATTGGCCCGGCGTAAAACGTGTCGCCGGTGAAAAGTAGTCCGTTTTGCTCGTCGAGCAGAGCGATGGCATCAGGAGTGTGGCCGGGTGCAGCGATTATCTTTAACGACCGGCCTCCCAAATCGATGACTTCGCCGTCGTGCAACCACTTTGAAATACGAAATGGCTTCGTGCGATATGTTTTGGGGTCGAATTCGTGGGGTAGGGCCCCACAGACTTGGCCTGGAGCAAGTTCGGCTTGAGCATCTGCTTCAGAGCCCTTGGCGCTAGAGCGAGTGAAGTCGGTTGGCATCCCATACACGGTTGTGAAGCGCCAGTTATCGCCGACGTGATCATTGTGGGTATGGGAATTCAGCACAATGATCGGGAGTTTCGTTAGTTCTTCCACAACCGCCTTAATGTTGCTGATTCCCATTCCTGTGTCAAAAAGGACTGCTCTGTTCGTCCCAGTGATCAAGTAAGAAATCACCTCTTCCGCCTGATGCGGCTCGTAAAGCGCGAAAACTCCCGGACGAACTCGATATACCTCAAACCAGGAATCTGAAATTCGAATGCGCTCGAGCTTTGCGTAGGCTGGTCGCGGCTCCGCTTTACACCAGTCCGGAATCTCGGCGAATGCCGGTGCAAGCAAGCTCAAAGCCAGCAATAATTTGGTAGTGAAACGCATTCTTAACCTCCCGTGATCTTGAGACCAGAAATCTTGCTCGCAAGACTAGCTCATATCGACAGGTTGTACGATGGGATAGGTCGATCGGCTCTGCGAGATGCTGCCAGGCCCGTTTCATGAGCCTTACCGGCAACTTAGCTGGTTCCATCGCCCATCCGCTTGCGGTTCAGCAGAAAGGGATGCGTCACCGCGACATTCGCACCACCATGACTGTATATTGCGACGTGGCAGACGATCGGATCTGTGTTGTTTTGGCGAAGGGCGTGATATTTGAGCGATTTGGCTTGACATTCGCTCCATAACGAAAGTAAAAGTAAGCATTCGTAATAGGGCGCGAAAGGGTCCATTACCGGCGTCCGTTTCATTATCGATCAAAGGAGCTTCCTCATGAGAATCTTGGGTTCCCGAGCTGTTTTTGCCATCACGGTATTTATTTTTAGCATCATTCTTGCTGGAATCGCTTGGGCCCAGAAAGATACCGGCAGCATCGTCGGAACGGTGAAGGACCCCAGCGGCGCCGTTGTAGCGAACGCAAAGATTTCCGTTACCGATGTTGAACGGGATCAAACTTTCACCACAAAAACCGACAGCAATGGCGAGTTCGTTGCAAGTCCGCTTCGGGTGGGAAAATACACCGTAACGGCGGAACTAGGGGGATTCAAAAAAGCATTTTCCACACCCGTTGATCTCGATGTGCAACAACGCATAGCCATTAACATGACTTTACAAGTGGGACAGATCAGTGAGAGCGTCGAGGTCAGTGGAGCCGCTGCCCTGCTCGAGACGGAGACTTCCGAGCTTGGCCAGGTAGTGGATAGCCGCCAAGCCTCTAACCTTCCTTTGAACGGCCGCAATTTTGCGCAACTTGCATTGTTAAGCACTGGTACCGCTCCAAGCGAACCGGGTGCCCGGGACGAGAAAAGCTTCGGATTCAGCGCAGGAGGTGCCCGTTCACTTCAAAACAATTTTCTACTTGATGGCGTGGATAATAATTCCAATCTCCCGGACTTGCTGAATGAAACTAACTTTGTTATTCAACCGCCGATCGATGCTTTACAGGAATTTAAAGTTCAGAGCAATGCATACAGCGCGGAGTTCGGGCGCGGAAACGGCGCAATTATCAATGCAGTCATTAAGTCTGGGAAAAATACGGTACACGGATCTCTGTGGGAGTTTTTACGAAATGACAAGCTGGACGCTCGCAACTATTTCGACGAACCTACGAAACCAACGCCGCCTTACAAGCAAAATCAGTTTGGCGGAACTATAGGGGGGCCGGTATATCTTCCCCATATTTACGATGGGCGAAATCGCACGTTTTTCTTCGCGGATTATGAAGGTCTTCGCATTCGGCAGGCACAAACTCAGAGTGCATTTATTCCGAGCCTGGCGTGGCGCCAGGGAGATTTCTCCGACTTAATTGACTACACGACGACGACCGGGGTTGATTGCAACGGCGCGGCCACTTACGCAGGTGAGATTTTTGACGCCCGGCTGGCGCAGGCCAGCTGTGGTGTTCCTTTTCAATATAATTCCGCTGGCCAGCCGCTGAACATTATTCCCACAGCTCCGGTCACCCCCGGAGGTGGTTTTCTTGACCCGTTAGCGCTGCGCCTCGCCACTCTTTATCCAGCCCCAAACGTAGCGAATAATCCGAGCATCAACTATCTTGCAAATCCGGTGCTGAAGGAATCACGTGCAAATTTCGACGTACGCGTAGACCAAAAGTTCTCCGATCGTGACAACACTTTTTTCCGTTTCAGTTTTGAGAACCAACCCAGCAGTATTCCTGGGACCTTCAACGGTCTCGCCGACGGAGGCGGATTTTTTAGCGGCATTGAGGACAATTCTTATCGAAGTTTCGCCACTAGTTGGACCCACCTCTTCACTCCGCGAGTGATCAATGAGATTCGTTTGGGCTACAACCGGATAAACTCGCATCGTTTTCAGCTCAATGCTGATACCGATGTTTCAGGGCAGATTGGGTTCCCAGGCGTGCCTTTTGTGGCGGGAATTGGCGGCTTGCCGCAACTCACCTTCAATGACGTCGCGACTTTAGGCAGCCCGACGTTTTTGCCTTCCAAGGAACTACAAAACTCCTACACGCTTTCTGAGAATCTCACGTGGGTAAAGGGCCGTAGCACATGGAAATATGGCACGGAAATTCGTAGAGAAGAATTCACGATTTTCCAGCCAGCCTCTCCTCGAGGAAACCTCGGCTTTGACAGCACCTTGACTGATAATCCCGCAGTTCCAGGCACCGGCGGTACGAGTTTCGCATCTTTTCTGGCGGGACTCACGAATGGAGGTGGGATTAATAATTTGCATAATGTTGACTACTTCCGTACCACTTACGCATTTTACGGGCAGAATGATTGGAAGATCACTCCCTCATTGATGCTGAACCTCGGACTGCGTTATGAAGTGTTCCTGCCGGTGACGGAGCGCAACAATCAGCTAGGTACTTTTGATCTTACGAATCCAAGCACTCCAACCATCATCGTGCCACAGGGACAGAATGCGCAGTTAACGCCTACCATAGCTTCCCAAGTGCAAATCAGCCGCACTGGCAGCAAGGGACTAGTGAACAAAGATCTGAACAATTTCGCTCCACGCATCGGTTTGGCCTATCAATTTCAGGAACACACAGTGTTGCGAACTGGATACGGAATATTCTATGGAGGCCAGGAGAACGGACCTTATTCGAATCCCAGCCCGGGCTTCAATCCACCTTTTTTCGTGACGCAATCGTTCACTACACCCTGCGGCGCATCCTCCGCAAACCCGAGCCCTGGGCAACTGGACTGTTCTGTACAGCAGATACCATTTCTGGCGAATGGATTTCCGGCTAGCTCGCTCACTGATCCCAACTCACCTCTTTTCTTTTCTGTTGATCAACATCTACGCACGCCTTATATGCAGCAGTGGCATCTCTCTATCGAACACCAATTGCCCGGGGACGGGGTATTTGAGATTACTTACGGTGGCTCCAAAGGCACGAAGCTCTATACGTTTTTCAACGGCAACCAAGCCCTGCCCAGTTCGGATCCAAATGCGCCGACTTCGCCTCGAAGACCGGCGCCGTTGATTGATGCTCCAATTGACCGGTTCCGTTCGACCGGAGCGTCGAGTTACCACTCGCTACAGGCGCATTATGAAAAGCGCTTTTCCCATGGATTGCAATTTCTCGCGTCCTACACGTGGGCGCACTCGATTGACAATGCGTCCAATGCCAACCTAGGCCCTACGCAGAACAATAGCGACTTCCGTGACTTTCGGCATCCGGAGCGAGAGTTCGGCAGCTCTGATTTCGACGTAAGGCATCGTTTTGTCGGCAGCTTCCTTTACGAGCTACCTTTCGGACACGGAAAAGCCTTTGGTGGCGATGCAAGTGGTGCTCTGGAGCAGATTGTCGGCGGTTGGCAAATCGCGTCGATCTTTACCGCATCGACGGGAAATTACTTTACCGTGCTCGATAGCAATGCAAATTTCTCGAACTCTGACGGCGGGGCCGGAGGCGCATCCCAACGTCCGGACCAGGTCGGCGACCCTCACGGCCAACCATGCATACCAGGAACATTTTTTAATACCTGTGCCTATGCGGACCCGGCCGAAGGATCGTTCGGAAACGTAGGACGAAACACGGTCGAGGGTCCAGGTTATAAGACATGGGACTTCTCGCTGTTTAAGAATTTCAATGCGGGCGAGAGAGCACGTGTGGAGTTTCGGGCGGAATTCTTCAACGTCCTGAACCATACGAACTTTCTGTTTTCCAAAACAGGTCCTCAGAATTCGAATAACTCAACGATCTTAGGGACTCCACAGTTCGGATTTCTAACCGCGGCCCGCGATCCGAGGCAAATTCAGTTCGCTTTGAAGTTATCGTTCTAGCGAGCAGGTCTGGGGATCGGCTCTTCGTTTGCTATGGTGCAATCTCATCTCGCGGACGATGGTGCCTCGTGCAGTAGAGGAATGGTCACATTTGGGATTTTCTTCCAGAAGAATCTCAAAGTCGCCGCTCTCTTAAACTGACCATCTCACGTTCAAGCGGTTCGTTTTTCGCGTCTTGTTGTTGTGAGCGGGAGCGGCTCCGTGCCTCTGGCCTGCCCTGCGGTCCCATTCGTCGCCTGTTTGCTTTGATCGCAGTCTTGGCGCGCAGCAAATTCAAAAGCCAAAAGCACAAACTTGTTGTGCGCCTTGCGTAGCTTATTGCGTTGCGATTTCAAACGGGGACATCTTACTTTCGCTGTTGAAGCCCTCAACTCGCAGGTGAGGAGGCTGGCCATGAAGCAATGATCGTTCGAAGTTTGCGGTGATAATCCGCTGCTCGTGGGGAAACACAGTGACATAGTTGTCGTCGTAAGTTATGGGGAGGATCTCTTCTCCATCCATGCCCTTGGTGATCTCAGCGCGAACAA
>JAYVCW010000506.1:0-2716 GCA_043749775.1 Acidobacteriaceae bacterium
TGGCTGCCGACTGATTGGCCGCACGAAGCGCTGATGTTTTATAATGAATTTGAATGAAACCAATTCGAGTCAATAGCGCGTTTGCGACGCCGTATGACACCGCGCGAATTCTCGGAGTTTCCCGGGCGCGCACCGAAGAACTGATTAAGCTCGCTCGGCGCAACTCGGATCAGCCGACTACAGCGGCCGATTCCATCGACCGCGCTTCCAAGCCCCATTCGATTAAGAAGTCTTCAACCTCGGTTGCCAGAAAGAGCCGTGTCCGCAATGCCGGCGCCAGAGTTTCGACCACCAAAACGAAAACCGTCAAAGCCAATCATTAAGAAGAATCACGTTTTCCTGAATATTCCGTACGACGCTCGGTTCGAGAATCTTTTACTCGCCTACATCGCCGGAATCTGCGCCTTTGGATTCACTCCGCGCGCGACCCTTGAGATTCCCTTCAGTCAGCGGCGACTGGTGCGGATCATTTCACTTATTAAATCCTCGCAGTATTCCATTCACGATTTATCGCGTGTGCAACAGGATCGCACCGCACCGCGCACTCCCCGGTTCAATATGCCGTTCGAACTCGGTCTGACAGTCGGAATCGGCGCCCCAAATCATGCCTGGATCGTTTGCGAGACAAAGCGTCACCGTATTAAGAAATCGCTGAGCGATCTCGATGGCACCGATGTTTATGTTCACGATGGAACCGTGCGGGGAGTCTTGCGCGAGCTCTGCAATGCCTTCGTCAGAACCCGACGCCAGCCAACCATCGAACAGATGATGCAAATCTACCGGATTCTGCGCTCAAGGTTTGCCGGAATTCTGCAGGCAGCGGGAGCGTCCGATCCGTTCAACGCTCGTGTCTTCCGCGACCTGTGCGTCCTTGCAAGCGCCGCCGCGGACGAAATCATTCCGAAAAGACGCGCGGACGTCTAGCCGCGAAGCCGCTGCTCCAGATCGCGAAGCGCCGCGCTCCACTCATTCAGGCCGTCCGCCTCAAGCCAAAGATCTTTGAGCTCAGAGTTGATCCGAACTTTTTCTACCGCATGCCGCGCCAACTCGTTCATTTCGACACTCGGCTCGCCATCGATTTTCTCGACAAATTCGGCGACTTGCGGCGGCACCGTCTCTGGAGGCTTACCTTTAGCACTGGCAACGACCTCGGCCGCAGCGATCACCACACAACTCTCGGAAGAGTTCAAATAATCGCCGGCCTCGACAGCGTGCGCTAAAACATTCTTCAGCTCGCCAGGTTCTTTAGTGTTCAGCCCATCGAGAAAACTCTGCGCGTCCTCGTTTTCGAAACTTCCTGTACCCCAGCCTGGCATGATCTCTCCGGGTTCAATTATAGGGGCGCGCACTCACTGAATTCTCGGACTTATGCGCTTCGGAATGCCGCGCTAACTCGACCGTCGTGGCGTTTGCCAGAACTTATATCCGAAGTCGACCGAAACAATCGGATACGCCTTGAAGGGCGCGAGGTCATGGTGATCTTGTTCTCTTCGGCAACGATTCTGCTTTGCACGGTCGCATCACCAGCAACACTGCGGCAGGTGACTCCCGAGGCATCGCAAACATTGCCGGCAAAGTTCAACACGGTTTTCGGATATCCCTGAAACGCGGCACCGGCTTCGATGGAAACCACAAAGTGTTTGTGGCTTCGTGGTCCAGATTTCCCTGACCAACTGTGATCATCGGTGCACCTTGATTGAATGGGATCTTGTCGATTTTTCTAGGGCTGATAAATAATGCAGAGAAGAAATAAGGTGAAGAACCGTGTTGGGCAGTCATGGGGAACAGCTTTCTCTAGATTCGCTAAGCCCCTTCCGCTTCCTCAGCGGCCGCTTGTGTCTCTGATGCTATATTGTCGGGAAGTCAAGATGCCAAGCCGCGTGAAAAAGTTGTTTTTGCTAGCGATGCTTGTGATTGCGCTGCTTCTGGCTCCTCCTGCTTTTTTACTGATTCGCACCGCATACCGAGACAGAGATGCCATCGAAAGACCTCCCGCGGGGTTCTCTGACGACGTCAGCCGTCTAAATAAGACCCGGATCGCGGAGATCTGGGACATGCCAAGCGATCCCGAAAAGGCGGAGCAAAAGTTACGTGAACTGCTGCAGCGCGCTCAAGAATCACACCAACATGTATCGATCGCGGGCGCCCGTCACAGCATGGGAGGCCAGACAATCTATCCCGGGGGCATCGAAATTAACATGCTTCCGTTCAAAGCGATGTCGTTCGACGAAACCAAGAACATCCTTCACGTACAGGCTGGTGCAAAATGGGCCGACGTCATCCCGTTTCTTGACCGGCGAAGTCGCTCGGTTTGGGTGATGCAATCGGACAATTCATTCAGCGTTGGCGGATCGTTGAGCGTCAACTGTCACGGTTGGCAGTTCGGTCGCCCGCCGATCGCATCCACAGTGGAATCCTTCCGGCTCATGAAGGCTGACGGCTCCGTGGTCCGTTGCAGCCGCACCGAGAACAAGGAACTATTTTCGCTCGCGCTTGGTGGTTATGGACTCTTCGGGGTGATCTTGGACGCCGATCTGCGCGTGGTGCCTAACGAGCGCCTGCGCCTTGAGCAATTCGTGGTGCCCCTGGACCATGCCATGGCATCATTCGATAAAAAGCTGCGCGAGCAACCAGACGCTGAGTTTGTTTATGCCAGACTGAACATTACCCCGCGCAAAATGTTTGATGAGGTAATCATTAACGTTTTTCAGCGCGA
>JAYVCW010000507.1:0-3544 GCA_043749775.1 Acidobacteriaceae bacterium
TGCGATCACGGATGCGCCACAAAGTCCTATTTCAGCAGCCTGAATTCGACGCTGCCAGCGGCGCTGGCCACCGGTAAGTTAACGATTCGTCCAAACAGCGTTGTACACCGTCTGATTTTCGATTCCACAACGAGAAAAATTACTGGCGTCCGTTTGATTGATGCTGAGACCCATGCGACAGTGGAAGTCCATGCGCGCGTAGTTTTTCTTTGTGCTTCCACACTCGAGTCAACGCGCATTTTGCTGAACTCGACGACGACGGAATTCCCCAATGGCCTGGCGAATTCGAGCGGCCAACTTGGGCACAATCTGATGGACCATGTCATGGGCGGCGGCGCTTCCGGTCGCATTCCTGGGCATGAGGATCGGATCGTGCAGGGGAGACGTCCCAATGGGATCTATGTACCCCGTTTCAGGAACGTGAATTCCAAACACCCTGGTTTTCTGCGAGGCTATGGTTTCCAGGGCGGGGCTGATCGTGATGGGTGGGATCGCGGGACCGGGATGGCTGGTTTCGGTCCTGAATTTAAGAAGATTCTGAGCAAGCCTGGCCCGTGGCGATTTGGATTTTACGGATTTGGTGAGTGCTTGCCGAACTTCGAGAATTATGCTGAGCTCGACAAAGAAGTCAAAGATGCTTGGGGAATCCCGGCGCTGAGAATTCGCTGTAACTGGCGCGAGAATGAGCGAGCGCTGCTGAAAGACATGTCGATAACCGCGGCGGAGATGCTTTCGGCGGCTGGCGCGGAAGAAATTACTCCGTTCGTCGAGGACAACGCTCCCGGCCTCACCATTCACGAAATGGGAACGGCTAGGATGGGCCGCGATCCCAAGACGTCCGTTCTTGATGCTCACAATCGAGCGCATGATGTGAAAAATCTGTTCATTACCGATGGCGCATGTATGGTGTCTTCCTCATGCGTGAATCCATCGCTGACTTACATGGCTCTGACAGCAAGGGCGTGCAATTTCGCCGCCGAGTCGATGAAAAAAGGAGAAATCTAATGATGAATCGCAGAACATTCCTCGGGACGGCTACTGCAGCCAGCGGATTGCTCGTTGCTCCTCGCCTTGGATGGGGCTCGGAAACTCACCGCATTGAAAAAGTTGGCGTGCAGCTCTATACCGTTCGCGATGCCATGAAGCAGGATTTCGAAGGCAGCATCGCGAAGGTCGCGAAGATTGGCTATCGCGAAGTGGAGTTTGCGGGATATTTTGACCGTACACCAAAGCAGGTGCGTGCTGTTCTAGATCAAAATGGATTGGGCGCTCCATCCATGCACATCGACTACGCCAGCTTGGGCGAAAAGTGGCCGAAGGTTGTCGAAGCCAGCGCGATCATCGGTCACAAATACATTGTATGTCCCTGGATCGATGATCAAGTCCGTAAGCAGCCGGGCGGCTGGAAGCGCGCTGCCGAAACTTTTAACAAGGCGGCGGAGGTGAGCAAGAAGTCGGGTATCCAGTTCGCGTATCACAATCACGACTTCGAGTTTGTGAAGGTAGATGGCAAATACGCTTACGATCTTCTCCTGGAACTAACAGATGTCAACCTCGTGAAGATGGAAATGGATTTGTGCTGGATGACGGTAGCCGGACAGGATCCGTTGAAGTATTTCGAGCGCTACCCGGGGCGTTTTCCCATGGTTCACGTGAAGGATGTGAAGTCCGTGCCGCCCTCCGAAAAAGCGGATGAGCCCGTGGCGCTTGATCGCGTTTTCCCCTTCATGACAGAAGTGGGAAGTGGCATGATTGACTGGAAAAACATCTTTGCGCATGCCGGCAAAGCGGGAATCGAGCACTACTTTGTGGAACACGACTATCCCAAAGATCAGTTTGCCAGCATTGCGGCGAGTTATAAATATTTAGAAGCTTTGCGGTTCTGAATTACGAACGATATCTAGAACGAGGGCTGACTCTCCATGGCGCAAGTGATTCGTTCCGCCAAAGTGTATGACGTGTGCATTATCGGGTCCGGTGCAGCCGGAGGTATGGCTGCCAAAGTCTTGACCGAAGGTGGCCTCGATGTAGTCCTTCTGGAAGCGGGCCCTGCTCTATATCCCAGCAGAGATTTTAAAGAACACGTTTGGCCCTATGAATTGCCGCATCGCGGCGTTGGCGTCGGGGCCAACCTCAAAGGCGTATTGGGCGACGAATTCATGGCGCCCAACGGCGCGTGGGAAATTGAAGGGGAGCCATATACCACAGCGCCAGGCTCACGTTTTCGTTGGTTCCGCTCACGAATCGTGGGCGGACGCACCAACCACTGGGGAAGAATTGCGCTGCGCTTTGCTCCAGTGGATTTTCGCTCTCGTTCCACCGACGGGATGGGCGACGACTGGCCCATTTCTTACGATGACCTTTCGCCCTACTACGACAAGGTCGAGTCTTACATCGGAGTATTCGGCAGCAAGGAAAACATCTCCAGCGCACCGGATGGAATCTTTCTGCCGCCGCCGAAGCCGCGGTGCTCGGAGCTTCTCGCCAAGAGGGGTTGCGACAAACTAAACATTCCACTGATTCCGGCGCGACTCGCGATTATTACTAAGCCTTTGAACGGGCGCCCGGCGTGCCATTACTGCGGGCAGTGTGGCCGCGGCTGCAAAACCGCTTCGAATTTTAGTTCCAGCCAGGTGCTGATTCCGCAAGCCGAAGCCACCGGGCGCTTCACTTTGATTACGGGCGCGATGGCGCGGGAAATTATTATTGGCAAAGATGGGAAAGCGGAAGCCGTTTCCTACGTCGACAAAGCTACGCGTACCGAGCGCCGTGTGAAAGCGAAAGCAATCGTGGTTGGAGCCAGTGCTTGCGAGTCGGCCAGATTGCTGTTGAACTCCCGCTCAACCTTGTTCCCCAATGGTCTGGCGAATTCCTCCGGCACTGTGGGCCGCTATCTGATGGACACAGTCGGCAGCGATGGAGGGGCTTATTTTCCGCAGCTCGGCAAAGTCCCGCCGCACAACCACGACGGAGTTGGCGGCATGCACATGTATGTGCCGTGGTGGAAGTTTGACCGGAAGAATGACTTCTTACGCGGCTACCACATTGAACTAGGTGGCGGCCAGGGGCTGCCCGGCGTCGGCGATTTCGACGATGTTTGCGATCAGCATGAGGGCTACGGCGCCGACCTCAAGAAGCACTGCAAGGAAATGTACGGCAGCTTCATGGGATTCTCCGGACGCGGCGAGATGATTCCCAACGAGAGCACCTATTGCGAACTTGACCCAAACGTTGTGGATCGCTGGGGCATTCCGGTACTCCGGTTCAATTGGCGCTTCAGCGATAATGAAGTCAAGATGGCGAAAGATATGCAGGAAACATTTCGCGCCATTGTGGAGGCCGCGGGGGGCACTTACCTGACGACGACGCGTCCTGACGGCGAGAACCCGCACGGCCTTGCGAACGGCGGCGTGATTATTCACGAGCTCGGCACGGCGCGTATGGGGAGTAGTCCAAAAACGTCGGTGCTCAACGGATATTGCCAAACGCATGATGTGAAGAACGTGTTTGTCACCGATGGCGCATCGTTTGTTACGAATCCGGA
>JAYVCW010000508.1:0-17907 GCA_043749775.1 Acidobacteriaceae bacterium
AAGCAGGTTCAAGGCGAAGGATGCTAGAAGAATGAAGACCACTCCGACCGTGCCGGGAATTACCGCGCCTGGATGATTAAATTCTGCGTAGAGTGACAACGCGCCAATGGCCAGCAGGATGAATGCGACATTCGGGTTCATGATGAAGGAGAGAATTCGCTGTTTGAGTGTCATGCGGTAATCAACCACAGGTTGATTGGAGATATTAAGAGTGGCCGACGCCCCGTCAAAACGTTTAAAAGCTTTTCCGTTCAGTTGATGGAAAAGATCTTGCTCGGTTGGAGCGATATATTCAATTAACCTCTTGTCCAACGCTTCCTGGTCGGTAAATGATTTCGATTCCCGCACCGCGCTCTCGGCGAGTTCAATGTTCCGTCCGCGCTTGGATACAACCGAGCGCATAAGGGCGGCGGCATCGTTTTCCATCTTCTGTTTCATGGTGTCGTCCATTTTGCCGCCGAGTAGAACGGGATGGGCCGCTCCCGTATTTGTTCCGGGAGTCATTGCGGCTACGTCTGACGCTTCGAGAATAAAAAATCCTGCCGATGCGGCGCGGCTACCACCCGGGGTTACGTAAATGATGACGGGAACCGGCGACGCAATAATCTGCTCAATAATTTTTCGCGTCGAATCGACCAGACCTCCCGGAGTGTTGATCGTAATCAGCACAGCTTGGTCACGATTCGCGGCCGCAGTCCGCAGCGCTCTGCCAATGTACTCGGCGGTTACGGGCTGGATTGCGTCATCGATGGTGACTCTCATCACCTCGGCGAAGCTCGCATCGCTTAGAGTTATGGAGGAAACGATAAATAAAAGCGTTAAACGGATTGTCGCGGAAAGTCGAGCGGCTGATCTCATGGCGGTGGCTGCGCTTTCTCCGCAGCGGGGCTGCTAAGGGCACTAGGCCATAATCGCGGGCCTTTCGCAAGTATCGATTTTCTAACGGGAGTGAATTTCGCTCGGACGCGAGTCTTGTAACTCTTGCGACTGAGTCCATCCCGTCAACTCGTCGCTTCCGGTGATTAAGCGAGCACCACGCTCGTAAGTTAAATACGACCACGCCCACTGAATCAAAACCAAAATGCGGTTGCGAAATCCGATAAGAAAAAAAATGTGGATAAAAAGCCATGCCAGCCAGGCGATGTATCCCGATAACTCAAATTTTCCAATCTGCGCAACTGCCGCGGCTCGCCCTATGGTAGCCAGGCTGCCCTTGTCTCGATAGTGGAAGGGCCGACGCGGTTGCTTTTCCAGATCACGCGCAATCGTTTCCGCAACCCAGTCACCCTGCTGAATCGCAACCGGGGCTACTCCGGGGAGCAGTTTGCCGTTCGCGCCATTCAACGCCGCGAGGTCTCCGATAACAAATACGTCGCTATGCCCCGGAATACTCAAATCGGGCTGGACCAAAACGCGTCCGGCGCGATCCACGGGAACGCCTAACTTTCGGCCAAGCGGAGAGGCCGCAACCCCGGCAGCCCAAAGAATAACCGGCGCTGGAATTCGTTCGTCGCCTACCCAGACTGCTCCAAGTTCGATTTTCGTCACCATCTGCGCTGTGCGAATTTCTACGCCGAGCCGACGAAGTTGCGCCTCGGCCTTGCGCGAAAGCTCTTCCGAATACGTTGCCAGAACCCGCGGCCCACCTTCAATCAATAGAATTTTGCTGTCGCCCGGTTCAAAGTTGCGAAACTCGTGGTTCATTGCATGGTGCGCAATCTCCGCCAATGTCCCGGCCAATTCCACGCCTGTAGGACCACCGCCGATGACCACGAACTGCAACGGCATTTCAACTTTTCCAGCGACCTTATTGCGGCGCTCCGCCAACTCAAATGCGAGCAGCACGCGCCGCCGAATTTCGAGGGCGTCCTCAATACTCTTTAATCCCGGAGCGTAGGGTTCCCAATCCTCGTGACCAAAGTAGGCGTGTGTCGCGCCCGATGCAATGATCAAAAAATCATAGTCGACCGCGCGATCATTGGTGATCACCTGTTTGCGCGCGAGATCGAATTCGACAACTTCTCCGAGTAGAACTTCAACATTAGAGTGACCTCGTAGAATCCAACGAATAGGAGCGGCGATCTCGCCAGGAGAAAGTCCCGCGGTGGCAACCTGATAAAGCAGGGGCTGAAAGATGTGGTGATTTCGTCGGTCGATCAGGGTAAGTTGCACCGGCAGGCGCGCGATCCTGCGCGCCGCAGTCAGGCCTCCGAAGCCGGCTCCGACGATCACTACCCTTGGTGAAGAGTCATCGCTCATAGACTTTTCAATCGGCTTCAAAATCTACGCCTGTTCCTCGTGCCTACAAATTGAATAGGCCGGGCCCATCGATGGACTAGGGCGCGCATAATCCGGTGTCCATCGTTCGTGCCTACTATCGTTTGGTCCCTACTATAGTGATTCCACAGCCCGCAAAAAAGACGAAAACTTTTTCTTTCGCGCGCAAGGGTCTGCTGTGCTTAAGGTAACTGTCCCATAAGGGCAGCCGTTATACACTGCTTCTTCTCACTCCTTCTCGAACCGATGACCGGAGATCTGCCCACCTCGACAACCTTGCGCTGGCTCGTACCCTCAGTTCGAGACTTGGTTTTCATTTTTCTGTTTTGGTCTCTTCTGGCCGGGCCGCTTTCGAATCGTCCGTTGGCAGATGCAGATATCGGGTGGCACATACGGACCGGCGAGTTGATTCTGGCAAGTCATAACCTCCCGCGCACCGATCCTTTTTCGTCGACGATGCAGGGCCAAGCCTGGTTTGCCTGGGAATGGCTCTACGACGTGTTGCTGGTCTCTCTGCACACCGCCGGTGGATTAAACGGCGTTGTGTGGCTTTGCGCCTTGCTGATTGCGTTTGTCCTCACGTTTCTTCTCTGGCAGCTGCTCGAAAGAGGGACTGGGCTGGTGCTCGCCGTCGTTCTTATGCTTCTATCCACCGCAGTCTCGGCAATTCATCTTTTCGCGCGGCCCCACATCGCGAGTTGGATCTTCACGCTGCTTTGGTTCACCCAATTGGAGAGATGGGAACAGTGGGATCGCTCAACTCAGGGAAGGCTGCCGCGGTGGATTCCGTGCTTCTTTCCGGTCTCCATGGTGCTCTGGGTGAATGTGCATGGAGGGTGGCTTCTTGGAATGTCGCTCCTTGCCATTTATGCTTCAGCGGCGCTCATTGAAGCTTTACGAGACAAAGACGCGTTTCAAAAGATTTGCAATGCGCGGCGTGCCCGCGACATGGCTCTAGCGTTCACCAGTTCGGCTCTGGCAACGCTGGTTAATCCGTTTGGCTGGCGATTGCATGCCCATATTTATTCTTATTTGACAGACAGGTACCTGATCAATCGCATCGATGAATTTCGCTCGCCAAATTTTCATGGCTGGGCCGAACGTGCATTCGTAGTGATTCTCGTGCTACTTCTGGTTGCTTTAAGCAGCGGCGATTCGAGAACTTCCGGCAGCAAGCTGAGACCAAGCAGTCTTTTCGTTGTGTTGCTGAGCGTTTACACCGGATTTTTTTCAGCCCGCAATCTTCCCACCTCATCGATGCTCTTAGTGCTAATTGCCGGACCGATGCTCTGGAGAAGTGTGGTTTCGCTCGCGAACAGAGCCGGCGCCTGGCGCTGGCTGCGCGCCTTCTCCTTGCGGCTCGTAAACTCCTCCGATCGCCTCGGAAGGTTAGAGTTGCAGCTCCGCGGCCACGTTTGGCCTGTAATGGCCGTTCTGTTTGGTCTCATCATCACGCTTCATGGGGGATGGCTCGGGAGGACGCGCCTCGTTCACGCAGACTTTGATCCCAACAAGGTTCCGGTCGAGGCATTGAATTTTCTTCAGAGCCATTCTGAAAGCACTCACGACAGCGCGGGGTCCCTGTTTTCAATGGACACATGGGGCGGATACCTCATTTACCGCCTCTATCCACAGCGAAAAGTTGCCATGGATGACCGCCACGACCTTTACGGTTCGGATCGCGTTCGCGAATATTTAATTTTTATGCAAGGCGAGTCGGGCTGGAGAGATACTTTGCGTAAATGGAATTTTCAAACCGCAATTCTTCCTTCGAATTCGACTTCGGCTAATTTACTGAGAGAATTGCCGCAAGAGTGGAAGACGGTTTACGAGGACAAAGTCGCGGTAGTGTTGGTCAGACGCTAGGCCGATAGCCATCCGAGCCTGCAAATCAGCTGTCATCCTAAGTGCTGTGAATGGCGAATGTAATCTTGCCGCGCGGAAATTTAAGTTGTTCTATTCGACATGCACAACGCCCCGATATTCGCCCAGATGAAAAATTAAGCAAGCTGCTCGCGTGCAGCGACGACTCGGCGAAAGTGCTCGAGGGAAAGCTTTAGGCCCTCTTGCAAAGCTACTCGCGGCTCCCATCCAAGCAATCGCTTTGCTTTGGAAATATCGGGCCGCCGCTGTTTGGGATCGTCCTGGGGCAGCGGTTCGTACACGATCTTGCTGCGCGACCCGGTTGTCGCGATCACTTGCTGCGCGCATTCGAGAATCGTGAACTCGGAGGGGTTTCCGATATTGACCGGTTCGTGTTCGCTGGACTTTGCTAACCGTAAAATCCCGTCCACCTCATCGCTGACATAGCAGAAGCTTCGGGTTTGGCTGCCATCGCCGTAGACGGTAAGAGATTCTCCTCGCAGCGCCTGCCACATGAAATTGGGAATCACACGGCCGTCACGTACTTTCATCCTCGGGCCATAGGTATTGAAGATGCGAAGGATTCTTGTATCGACGCGGTGATAGCGATGATAGGCCATGGTTACCGCTTCAGAAAAGCGTTTAGCTTCGTCGTAGACGGAACGCGGGCCTATAGGATTGACGTTTCCCCAGTAGCTTTCGGTTTGCGGGTGGATCAGCGGATCGCCGTAGCATTCCGAGGTCGAGGCCATCATGAACTTCGCGCCCGATTTGCGTGCGGCTTCGAGAGCTTCGAACGTCCCGTATGAACCTACCCGCAGCGTCTCGATTCCATGCTCGGCGTAGTCCACCGGACTGGCGGGGCTGGCGAAGTTGAACACAAAATCGAGCTTGCCCCAGTCATGCGGCTGGCAGATATCTTTTTGAATAAACTCAAATCGCACTTCGTTGCGCAGATGCTCGATGTTTGCGAGCGATCCTGTTAAGAGATTGTCCGCTGCGACAACCGAATATCCCTCGCCCAGCAGGCCATCGCACAGATGCGACCCCAGAAACCCTGCTCCGCCTGTTACCAGAGCGCGCCGCTTGACTATCGATTGTGCGTTCACGTTCCTAGGCGCGCTCCTTATTCTTTTCGAGGGACGCAACTACTGCTGGCAGAGATGCGCGCCCGATGCTGTGATAGGTAAATCCGTGTTGAGCCATCACCGTCGGATCATACAAATTGCGCCCGTCGAGAATGATGGGAAATTTCATCAATGATCGAAGGCGTTCGAGATCAAGCGATGCGAATTCCTCCCACTCTGTGAGGATCATCAACGCGTCCGCTCCTTTCGCCGTCTGGTAGGCATCTTTCGCGAACTCCACGCCAGTTCTCAGAACTTCTTTGGATCGCTCCATCGCAGCCGGATCGTAGGCGCAAATGTGACAGCCCTCCCGCAACAAGTCTTGCACGAGCAACATAGCCGGGGATTCCCGGATATCATCGGTACCGCCCTTGAATGCCAGTCCCAGCACCCCGATGCGCTTGCCGCGGAAGGTCCAAAGAACGCTTCTTGCCTTGCGCATAAAACGGTGGCGCTGTTCTTCATTTATCCGGATTACCTCTTCCAGTAACCGAAAATCGTAACCGTTCTCTTTAGCCACGGCGCGAAAAGCCATCAGATCCTTCGGAAAGCAAGATCCGCCATAGCCAATGCCAGGGTTCAGAAATTTAGGGCCAATTCTCGAATCCGAGCCGATTCCGTCTTTCACTTGTTCAACGTTTGCACCGACCGACTCACAAATCGAAGCAACCGCATTCATGAACGAAATCTTCATGGCCAAGAATGCGTTGGAGGCGTGCTTAATCAGTTCGGCGCTCTTGGTACTGGTGATGATGAGTCTAGGCGGCACCTTACCTGGGTCGGGCGCAGGAATGGAATCGGCGCGACCGTAGTACCAACCGCTGGTTATCGGAGCGTAAAGCTCTCGCATTACCTCGGCCGCTTTCTCGCTCTCGACTCCGACCACGATGCGATCGGGGTAGAGGAAGTCGGTAACCGCCGTCCCCTCGCGCAGGAACTCAGGATTGGAGGCAACGTCGAATTGCGCGGGATCCGCGCCGTTGCGGGTGAGGATGGTTCGAATCCATTGGCTGGTGTAAACGGGAACCGTGCTCTTTTCGACGATCACTTTATAACTATTGATCCCGGCGGAAATCTCGTGCGCTACGGATTCTACATAGGAAAGGTCGGCATCGCCGTGCTCGGTTGGCGGAGTTCCCACGGCTATAAAGACGGCATCGCTTTCCTGAGTTGCCGACAAGAGGTCACCGGAAAATTTGATCCGCCCGCCGCGGTGCTGCTGCAACAACTCGGGAAGAAATTTTTCGTGGATCGGAACGTCGCCATTCTGAAGTGATGCGAGCTTAATGACGTCGTTGTCGACGAGAATGACCTCGTGTCCCAAGTCCGCAAAACAGGCTCCAGTCACCAGTCCCACATAGCCAGAGCCCACCACCGCGACGCGCATAAATGACCTCTATCTTTGCCGAACCGCCCCACCAAGCATCGGTGCCCATCCGTTACTTTAGCAGTTGTTATCTCGATTGATATCCTCTACGAGGGCTTAAGCAAATAAAAATCATTGGATCGGGAAATGCTATCTCACCGGAAACGGTGACGCGCATCACGATCTGCCAGGCCCCAAAGCGTGGACTGGCAAACGCCCGCCAATTCGCTAGGTTTGGCGCTCCCGACGAAAGCCAGAGGATAACGCCGGCCCGCAACGCTAGAATCCTTCAAACTCGGGGCGACGAAGCGAATGCTTCAGAAAGCTCACCCTGCCGAGCGTTGCCCAAATTATTTCTGAACTTATCGCGATCAAATGTATAGAAACTTACCGGGCTCGTTTTATCGGTAGGCTGCTATTTTGCCTGTCTGTACCAAAATTTATACAGCGCATTCCATAAGACTTTGCAGCTGAAACTAGTACCGAGGCATCATAAATAGTACGGTTTAAGGCTTCTGGGGAGCGCCGGTCAGGCCATCTGCCGCCTACACTAAAAACGACAGAATGTGAAAACTATTGCGCTCTACCAGGGTTAACTGATTGAAGCGCGGTCGGTATTTGGCGTATAAAACCTTATAACTGTGACACTTTAGCTCATTCCCTCAGTTTTTATAACCGTCCTTCCCCTCGGCGTTTCAAATGCTGGATCAACGGGGGATATCCCTGTGGCTTCACTTGAGGTACTCACCTATGCGTACTGTGATTAATGACTCGACAGCACTTCAGAATTCAAATCTCGCTTCGACCGGTCATTCCGTGGCCGCTCGCTTAGTGCTGGTTGCAGTTTGCCTAAGTTTGTCAACGTTTGTCTTGGGGCAACGTCCGTACGCGACAAGTCGCAGCGATAATACGCGCGGAGGCGCCAATGTGGCCGAGACGCTGCTGACCCCTTCAAACGTAAACATGGCTGGCTTCGGCCGCCTGTTCAGCTTTCCGCTTGATTACGTTGCGATGGCACAACCTCTGTATGTGCCCAATGTGAGCATTCCGGGGCAGGGCACGCATAACGTAGTTTACGTCGCGACCCAGGCGGACACGTTGTACGCAATCGACGCCGACTCCGGCGCTCAAATCTGGTCGGCCAGCATGCTTAACGGCGGCGCGGTTGCCAATGGAACTTTTCTACCCTGCGGCACGAATGGCGGTTTTGACCGCGAAGGCGTGGTGGGAACGCCGGTGATAGATTCCGCGACCAATACGATGTATCTGGTTGCGAAAACTCTTCTCAACACCACGGTTCGTCTTCATCTTCACGCTCTCGACATCACCACCGGGGCAGAGCGCCCGGGTAGTCCCAAGCTGATCACTGCGAAGAGCACCAGCGTTAAAGGTCACGTCACGACCTTTAACAGCTTGCACCAGAAAAATCGGCCAGGGCTGCTTCTCGTGAATGGCGTGCTCTACATGGGGTTCGGATCGAACTACTGTAATGACGGAAACAGCGGTTGGGTCTTGTCGTACGACCCCACAAGCTTGGCGCAATTGAACGTATTTAACACTTCTCCAGACTACGGCCTGGTGTCAATCTGGCAAGCTGGTGTCGGACTCGCCGCCGATGCCGCGGGAGACATTTACGTCGAAACAGGGGAATGCGGTGCGCACGGCTATGACGTGCCCGCCGGGGGTCAAAGCTATTGCAACAGTGTGCTAAAGCTTTCCCCCAACCTGACTTTGCTTGATTACTTCACGCCATGGAATGTGGCTTTCCTTAACTCCGGCGACTTCGACCTGAGTTCAACGGGTGCTATTGTGCTGCCTGACCAGCCTGGCGCTCACCCGCATGAATTGATTGCCAGCGGCAAGCAGGGCATCGCCTACGTGATTGATCGTGACCACCTCGGCATGTATATGTCATCCGGCACCACTGACAACGTGGTTCAGGAAGTTACATTGGTCCCCGGCTCCACAAAGGATGTTCTGTTTGGCTCGCCAGCATATTGGAATAACACCGTTTACTTCGCTCCTGACAACTCCCCGCTGCTGGCGTATCCGCTTTCGAATGGGCAGCTTGGAACGCCGATTACAAGCGGAAAGTATGCTGGTAGTCACTCGCCGTCTATCTCGGCCAACGGAAACACTAACGGCGTATTGTGGGTTATCAGTGGCCCGGGGCTGTACGCTCTTGACGCCACCACGATGAAATTAATCTACACCACCAATCAGGCGCCCGGCGGCCGCGACACTCTTCCGGCGGTGGGCCATTTCGCCACGCAGACGGTCGCTAATGGCAAAGTGTTTGTCGCGACCAAAACCACCCTGGAAGTCTATGGGCTCTTCAATGTTGCTACGGTAACCGGTGGCAAAGACCAATCTGCTTTGGCAGCGTCGGTGCTGCCGCAAGCGATTCAAGTCAGGGCAGTCAATCCTTATAGCAGTCTGCCGGACGTCGGGGCGACAATCAAGTTCACCGACGGGTGTTTGACCGTAGGAAGTATCTCCTGTGGCACATTCAATCCACCGACCGCAGTCACGAATTCCACTGGCTTCGCTTCTTCTACGTACACGCTCCCGAAAAAATCTGGTACCTATACCTTGACTATGTCGGGAACGGGGGTTGGAAAGGTCACGACAACCGCCACAGCCACTGTAGGCCCCGTTGTGAAGATACTCGCCAACGGCGGCTCGAAGCAGACGGGTGCGGCAGGTTCCACACTACCAAACCCTCTCGTCGCAAAGGCAGTTGACGTCAACAACAATGGTGTAGCGGGCGTGACCATTAATTTTACGGTTAATAATGGGGGCATCCTGACACCGACGAGCGCCGTTACGGACAGCACGGGCGTAGCTCGAACCTCGCTGCAGCTTCCTACGACGGTTGCCACGGTGACCGTCAACGCTACTGCGGCCGGCCTCAATAAAATCTCATTCATTGAGTATTCCGTTGCTGGCGCCGCGACGGCGATTGCTATTACCGATGGCAATTTTCAATCCGGAACCCGTGGAACGCAATTGGCCCTGCCGCTCACGGTGACGGTCACGGACCAGTACGGCAATCCGGTCTCAGGAAACAGCGTTAGCTTTAATGATGGCGGTATAGGCGGTGCATTCGCTGATCCCAACCCAGGGCTTACATCAAGCTCGGGGTCGGTCAGCCAGCACTACACCTTGCCTTCGACGCCTGGCTCAGTAGCCATAACGGCGACTGCGAGTGGGGTGAATAGCGCGGTCCAGTTCACAGAAACAAGCAACTAGTAGACTTCTTCGGCAATATTGTTTTCGTTGACAACTTCCTCTGTTTTGATTGACTTCCCAGCCGTTTCGCGGGAGACTCGGCATGAGGCTGCGCGTCACTCTCGCCGCCTGTGGAACTCTTATGTTCCCGGCATCTATGTCGAGGTCCGAGTTGCACCCGAACAATTCGCTCCCAGACCTTGCGCACACCCTGGAGGAGCATCTTCTCGCAGGTTTTCCTCCCGACTTGGCTCTGGATCTGGTGCTGAATGAGCTTGTCGCCCAGGCAGCCGAGGCCACTCATGCCGGCGGAGCTGCACTGGCGCTGCCTCGCGGCGATTCCATGGTCTGCCGTGCCGCCACTGGCCAACTAGCCCCTGGGCTCGGTGTCACGTTGGATGGCACGCACGGCCTGTCTGGCGCATGCCTGCAGACCGGGCAACCACAGATCTCGCTGGATACCGAACTCGACCCTCGCGTCGATCACGATGCCTCTCGCCGGATGGGAATTCGATCAATTTTTATTGTCCCGGTTATTCGACTACATCACGATGACGAAAGCGCCTTAGCCAGCGATCGGCCCGGAACAGGGAACCTCCGGGACGCGCCAGATCGAGACGTGATGGGCATCCTGGAAGTATTCGCAGCGGAGCCTAATGCCTTTCCGGAATCCGCCCAGAACCTGTTGCAGAGCTTTGCCGAGGAGTGTGCTCGAATACGAATCGCAGCGACCGAGTTGAGCTGGCATAAGCCCGCCGAAGGTCTCGCGTCCGACGATTTTATGCCGCCTCCGCTTCCTCAAAGCGATTACATGTGGCCGGATTTTGCCGAACCGCAAGCGCCGGTTTTCGACGCCGACGCCTTTAGCCACTCCAACTTGGTCGACGAACACGCAACGGAAACAGCGTTACCTGATGCGATGCTTCATGATACGGCGATGCATGATGCCGTGCTTCCGGATGCAACGATGCATCCTGCCGCCGACGACGCAGCAGCGCATGTATCTTCCAGCGATGCTCCCGAGTTCGCCCGCCACCTGCCCGTCACATCGAAATATGAAGGATGGACGCTTGGGCTCGGTGCGCTGGCAATTCTCGCCATCATTGCCGTCAGCTTTCTGATTGGATCGCGTGTGGGCTGGCTGAACGCACCTGCCTCGAACATCGCCTCATCTTTGCGGCCAACTTCAGTTAGCGGCAACGGAACACCCTGTGCTCAATCCGCTGATCCAGCTTGTTCGCCAGCGGCCGCAAAGTCGCGTGTGGGAAACAGTGCTTCGCCAAACGGACAGAAGTCTGCGGATAAGAAATTGGTTAAGAGTTCGGACCGCTCAAATACGAAAACCGCAACCCCGGCTGAGAGCGGAGACTTGGTAGTCTACGAAAAAGGCAAAGTAGTTTTTCGCATGAAGCCGGCTCCGGCAGGAACGGAAATTGCCGCAGATCGCAAGCCGAAAACTACCGTTGATTCAGTGGCGCAGAATTCGACGGACACAAACGACGCGAGTTCGGTTGTCGAGGCTTCCTCCACGACAAAAATTCCGACGTCCAAGAGCGTTCGGTTGTCTCCGCAAGAGGCCGAGTCGCGACTTTTAAGCCGCGTCGAACCCCGGTTGCCCCCAGAAACCGTGGCTGCGCGTCGTGCTGGAACCGTTGTGCTCGAGGTGCAGGTTGCGGAGGACGGAACAATCTCGAATCTTCGCACACTAAGCGGCGATCCCATCCTCGCCAATGCGGCCAGCGAAGCGGTTCGTAATTGGAGGTACCAACCGTACCGCCAAGGCAACCAGCCCTCGCAGTTTCAGACCGACGTGACATTGAATTTCAATCCACCAAAATAGAAGCCGCTACCGCACACGGCTTTCTCAATCATGAAAAAGCCAACTCCTTTGCGCGCTGCACCGCCTTGACTACCGCTTTGATCAGCGTCACGCGTAGCTTTCCCTCTTCCAGTTCCATAATGCCGTCGATAGTGCACCCAGCGGGCGTGGTGACAGCGTCTTTCAGCAGGGCGGGGTGATCGCCAGTCTCGAGCACCACGCGCGCCGCTCCCATCGTGGTCTGGGCGGCAAGCAGCGTGGCAACATCCCGCGGCAGGCCAACTTTTACCCCCCCCTCGGCCAGAGATTCCAGGATGATGTAAATATAGGCGGGGCCGCTGGCCGAAAGTCCGGTGACCGCGTCCATGTGTTTTTCGTCGACGATCACGGTTCGTCCGACCGCGTCGAAAAATTGCGTCGCTGTTTCCAGATCCTGCTTGGTGGCGAATTTTCCTTTGCACAGCGCTGTCATCCCGGCGCCAAGCACGCACGGAGTATTCGGCATCGCGCGCACCACCGGCACATTCTTTTCCAATGCGCGCTCGATCATTTCCGTCGGAACCGAAGCAGCCACGGAGATGATCAGCTGTTTGTCGTGCACATGGGCTCGAATCTCTTTCATCACCTCAGCCACGACCTGGGGTTTAACACACACAAAAATTATGTCCGCCCCTTTCACGGCTTCGGAGTTGTCGACTCCGACGTGAGCCTTGGTCTTATCTTTCAGAGATCGGGCCTTTTCCGGATGTGCAACCGTCGCCCAGGTTTGAGCGGGCGACAACAAGCCATCGCGCAGAAATGCCTGCAACAGGATCGAACCCATCTTGCCGGAACCTAAAACGGCGACTTTCCTTTTCATCTTTACGCTTCGTGCCATGCGATTTCTCCAGACATCATAAGTCCGTGACCATCAAATTTTTGATGTCCCAGATTACACGAGGGAATGTGAGGGAGGATGATAGGAGGAACAAGAATATGACGTGTCGGGCCAGCTAGTCCTTGCGCGACAGCGATGCTGACTTCTGTGAAGGGTAGGCTTCGCGCCCGCAGCACGGCCCCGGAGGAATTGCCGCGCCGTGGGGGCAGGTCAGTGGATGATTCAAGAAGGTGCAGATCTTGTCGGTCGCTTCGGGCGACAGAATATGTTCGAACTTACACGCTTGCTGCTCGATTTCGGTCTCGCTATCCATCGCGAGCGAGTCCGTAAAGAGCCGCTCGGCGAGCCGATGTCGGCGGATAATATCGGCTGCCCTCTGGTGCCCGCGCGGAGTCAGTTCAACGATCAGCGATCCATCTCCGGTTGAAAAGCCTGACGGTTTCAACGCGTCGTGGCAAGGGTTAATGAAAGGCTTGTGATCGTGCGCCTCTGGCGGGTGCGGGCGAGTCGTTACCAATCCCATGGACGCCATTTTTTCCACGGCGATCGAGACGGGAAGAGCCCCGTGCACTTCCATGCGGCCAATCTCGGCAATCAGTCCATGCTCTTGCATGGCAAATAATTCTTCCAGCACTTCGTCGAACTGCTCCTCGTCCGCCATGGCGAAAACTTCTTGCTCGGCGATTTTTCCATGATGGAGCTCGATGCGACGGTCGGCGAGGCGCGCCACTACGGGGTCGTGGGTAACCATCACGATCGTGCGCCCTTGCTGGTGCAATTCGCGCAGCAGGCGCAAGACGATCTCTTCATTTGCGGCGTCGAGATTTCCGGTGGGCTCGTCAGCCAAAACAATTTTCGGATCGTTGATCAACGCGCGTGCGATACACACCCGTTGCTGCTCACCTCCCGATAGCTGCGAGGGCAAGTGGCCGGCACGGGCCTTCAGGCCGACTCGCTCCAAAGCTTCCAGCGCTTCCTTTTCGTCGGTCATGCTGTGGAAGTATTGCGCGAGCATGACGTTCTCAAGTGCGGTGAGATAGGGGATCATGTGGAACTGCTGGAAAATGAAGCCGACCGTTTCGGCGCGCACATGGTTCAGTTCGGAGGCGCTGAGCGCGGCGACGTTTTTATCGTCGAGCCAGATTTCGCCGCTGGTTGGGCGATCGAGACATCCGATAAGATTGACTGTGGTGCTCTTGCCCGAGCCTGACGGGCCCATCATCGCAACCCATTCTCCCTGCGCGATTGAAAGAGAAATGTTGTCGAGCGCATGAATCAGGCTACGCCCGCCTCCGTCGTCTTCCGCGCGGGCGGGGTAACTTTTCGTAACGTTGTTGAGGCGGATCATGGTTGCGTTTCTATTCTACCTTCGTCGCCAGCCCCTAAAAGTCTTTTCAGGCTGGGATCACTTAAGCAATACCCCGGTTCAATGTAGTACGAACTTTCAAAGGTTTACCACACTACTCGCCACGCAAAATAGTTGCCGGGTGCACGCGTCGTAGTAATCCAATCGGGACGACCGCTGCGATCAGCGTGATCGCAACGCTACCGACCAGGATGTAAGGAAATACGCTGAGACGAGGTACTACTGGCGCGTGGAAATTGGCGCGCCCGATCCAGACTGCGGCGCCGATGCCGATCAGGAAGCCGAAGATTGCGCCGACTACACCCAGGGCGGCCGCCTCCGCGGCAAAAAATCCGGTCACCAATCGTTCGGAAGCGCCGAGCGCTTTCATGATGGCGAAATCGCGCCTACGGTCGAGCACCCAGCCGATAAGCGTCGCGAGCACACAGAGAGTGGACGTAAGAATGACGAGGGCGGAGGAAGCATAAATTGTGGCTCGCGTCTTGTTGAGCACGTTCGCTTCGCCTTCCATGATCTGACGGACGGGCCGAACCTCTACGCCCGGCATACTCTGGCGTAGTCGCGCTATTGAAGCTTCAACCTCGGCGGTAGTTCCGTTGGCCGCGACTTCGATCGTCGAAGCCGCGATGCCAGTCCAATTCTCGAATGTCGTTTGATCTAGATAGATGCGGCTATCTTCACCGGCGCCTGTCTGCAACATTCCAGCCGGCGTGAGGTGAATGGTTTTGCCCTGAAAGCTTAAATCGAACGGCTGGCGATCCGGCGTGACGACCGTCGCAGCTCTCATTCCCACCAGCGCCTCGTCGGGCGCGTCGGGCCACCGGCTTACCTTCCACCAGCGATTCAACTGCCGGGCACGGTTTAAATCGGTGCCGGCAACGGTGACCGATCGTCCATCTTGTGTGCGAGCAACAATGTAGGAAAAGGGAACGGCAACAGCCTTATCGCCGAGAATGGATTGGATTTTAGCAATTGCATCGGGAGGAAGCGCCTGTCCGTCTGTCGCGGTATCTTTCGCGACGTCTTTCGTGACGTCTTTCCCGACGATGATGATATTCGCGCCGTAATTTCTAAATTCCTTGCGCAGCTTTGACTGCACATCGACATAAAGATTGATCAGCGCTGTAGCCACCGCGGCAGCCACCACCATCGCTAAGAGAGCGGACGCGGCTCGCCCCCGCCGTAGAATTGCCGCGCGCCAGAGCATGCGTCCAAACATCGAAACGGACGGTGAGTTCCGGGCCGCTTCGGCACGCCGGGCAGCGACCTCTTTCGATGAATGCAAGATGCCGGCTGAACCCATCGCTAAGCTTCCCCTCGAAGCGCGAATACCGGATCAAACGTCACCGCGCGTCGGATGGCGGCAGCACTTCCGGCAAAAGTCACAATGACCGCGATCGCGATGATGACGGGGAAGAGAACCGGGTCAATCGAGATCTGCGAGTTGAAAATGGAGCGGCCGATCTGATGTGCGAGCAGAACGCCGGCAAAGAATCCCGCAACCCCTCCCGTGATGGCAAGCAGGAATGCCTCGGCAAAGAAAATTGCCGATACCGCGACGTTGCCAGCGCCCAAAGCCTTCATCAATCCAACCTCTACGCGGCGCTCGAAGATCGCCGTGGCCATCGCCGCCGAGACGGCAAGAGCTGAGGCGAACAGCGCGGCAAATGTTATGAGCAGCATCAGGCCTTTGATGCGCGAGAGCACCGTCCCTTCGTTCTGTGCCACCTGCCGGATGGGTTCGGCATGCGAATGCGGAATGACTTCCTGCACTTGATAGGCAATCGACTCCACGTAAGGCGAGCAATACCAGCGATCGTAGACCTCGGGCGTCATCGTCTTCGGATCGCGAACCGCGAGCGCGTCTTGCGGCTTGGTTAGGGCGCTAACGTAGAGACGTCGCACGGCGCCGGGCTTTCCGATGATTTGTTGCGCAACGGAAATCGGCGCGACAATCTCATCGTCTTCCGCACCTCCGGTCGAGAGAATGCCGGAAACTTTTAACCGGAGGCCGGAGACTTCGATCATGTCTCCTGATTGCTTGTCGACCTTTGCAGCCAGACGTTCGCCCAGCAGAACATCTTGCGAGTCGTCGCTCGGCCAGCCGCACCGTGTCGATTTATCGTCGGCTTCATCTGGTCGTAAGAGCCTGGCATCCATGCATGGCACAATTTTCCACCAAGGGTTCGTCGATGTAACTCCAGTGCTGAAATCTTCTTTGCCGAAGTGCAGCGGCTTTTTAAAATAGGTGCCGAGTAGGGTTACTTCTTTTTCGCTGGCGCCGCTGCCAATTTTGACCGTGACCGGAAGCATCGGCGAGAAGCCGACGATGTTGTGATGCCAGAAAGTGCCGCGAATCTTTGGCAGGTCAGCTTCGTTGAGATAAGTTCCGTCACTCGGAGGCTTAAGATTTACGCCCCCAACTTCCACATCGAGCGTATCTTCCTGCGGAGTGACGACCAAATTCGCGCCATAGCTTCGCAGTTCGCGATTGATCTTGTCGCCGATGTCAGTCGCTACAGCGATCATCGCGGTCGCGACCGCCACTCCTAGGGTTATGGCGATGCCTGCGAGAAGTTTGCGCCGGCTCTGGTGGCGAAACGATTCGTAGACGATGCGCGGAAACATTATTTATTTTTGCTCGAAGTAGCGCCGTCCAGCCGCAATATCGGCCTCGTAGACGATCACCGCGTCGTCGGTGACTTGAGCTTTCAGAGGAATAGGATTGCACCCGCCTGCCATGCCGACCGATTGCGGATTAATTGGCGAAGCACAGTTCTTGCAGGTCACGCCGTTGGAGCTCTTGTAGAAGCCTGCTCCTCCGCAAATCTCGCAGGCATCGAGCAAGGTTGCGACCTTGCCGTCAGGCTTTTGATAAAGCCAGAAGCGGACTTCAGTTCCACCTTCTTTGGCCTCATAGCGATGAAGCTCGCCGTCGTACACCTGCTTCAGTGGAATTGAAACCTTGCCATCGGCAAAAGTCACTTCCGTGGCAGGAGAAAGCGCGCTGGCGCTCTTCTCGTAGATAAAGCTCGCCGTTACCATCACGATAAAGGCGAACGAGAAAACGTAGACAGAGATCATCCAGAGACGCTCGCGACGCGCCGTCCAGAGCGCTTTTCGCAGAGCGGCTCCCGTGGCCTGCGGGTCGACGGGTTGCCGCCTCTTCATCTCAAAAAGCACCATCAAGGCAGCGAGCGCAAGAATCGTTACAAAGAAAAAGAAATCATTGCGGACGATAGGTCCGATGATGGCCATCTCCTGGCGCGAAGAGGGAAGCACGCCGTTTTCCGAAAGCTCATGCAGCCCGGAGATCACAAGCTGACCCGCGACCAGGAAAAGAATCGCTGTTGTAACTTTAAAAAACTTCTGCAAGTTAATTTTGACGCTACCTTTGACGAACATCACACCGAAGAGAATGGATGCCGCAATTCCCGCGACCGTGCCGATAAAGCTGAGCAACTCGCTGGAGTTAAGCGACACGGCAGAGAGGATCAAAACCGTCTCAGCCCCCTCGCGAAGCACCATTAATAAGACGAAAAGGAAAAGGCCAATCCAGGCATCGCCGCGCGCGAAAATACCAACCTTACTTTCAATCTCTCCCTTCAGTTTGCGGCCCGTCTTCATCATGAAGACAATCATGGTGACCACGAAGACGGCGGCAATCAGCATGACCCAGCCTTCAAAAATATCTTCGTTCAGTTTGAAGCGGGAGAGAACAACCGCCACCCCGATGGAGCCAACGAACGCCGCGGCCAGTGCGGCATAAACCGCCTTGCGCAGGTCACTGCGACCGATCTTAGCGAGGTAGGCGAGCGTAATGCCAACGATAAGAGCGGCTTCGACGCCTTCGCGGAGGGTAATGATGAATGCTTGTAGCATTGAGCTGTCGTATTCCTAATTAAGACGGAGTTCCTAATTGAAAATGAATTTCAATTTCAATATCTCTAAGGATACGGTTTTGGACTGTATTCGGTCAAC
>JAYVCW010000509.1:0-2185 GCA_043749775.1 Acidobacteriaceae bacterium
AGCGGTGTGGAGTGGAGTAGCAATGGCGGGGGATCGCGGAAAGTTTGTAAGTGGCTGAGGGGTAGGGTGAAAAAATATTTGGGTCGGTGGTGACTGGTAGGGCGGCGCTTACGCGCCACCGAAACGGATGAAATTGGCCGCTCCATCGGGCGATTCGGTTTGGCCGGAAGCGAGGGATGGAGATGACTCAGACAACCTGCAATATCTGGCGATTGCCTCGGGAACCTAGATCTTCTGATGCCGAGTCATGGGCAGTCGCTTTTGCGATTCGCCTAAATAACCAGCAGAGTCTGCTCAGGTCGGCACATTCGCCGAAAGCTCACAACGACTCGAACCGGTGTGTCGGGCGCACTGCGCCCTTCCGGGATAGACCGCTCCGCCGCGCTGCTGTAAAACTATTTGGTCACCTGCCGCAGAAGTTGCGAAGAGATGTTCTCCAATAACGAGAGCTCGAAACCGTTTCCGGTATTATGAGAGGCGGCAATCAGTCTGCGCCCGTCCGGGCTGATCTCCAGAGTGCCGCTCGTGGACTGGGAGGGGAAATCCCCCACCCGCTCGGGCTGGCCTCCGCCCGTTGCGACGCGGTAAAGCCCGTGTTGGCCAGTGTCATCCGCGTCGTGATAGATCACCCAGTTGCCGTCCGTCGTGGCGGCGAATTGTCCGTAGCCGCTGCCGGCGCTGAGTACGGCGCTGCTGAAAGGAACCAGGGCCTTCCAACAGCCGCCCAGCGAACGTACCTCTAGGTTCAACTTGGCTGCCCGGAAGAGCCAGCGCTCGTCCGGCGAAGGCAAAGTTGCGATACCGGAGGACTGCTCCAACAGAGTCTCGTGCCGCGTGGCGATTTCCCACCGCAGCGTTATCTCCTTGTCGGCGTCTATCCTCAATAAGTAAAGCGCTCGATCATCACGGCTGAGCCGGAGAATCAACAGCAATGATTTTGTAAACATAGAGAAGCGTTCGACCTCACCTGAGTCTGTAGAAATCGAGAGAATCTCCGATTTTTCTTTCCAGGCACTGCAGAAGATCTTTGGCTTCTGAGCCGCCCATACGCAAGCGATGCGGCCGGCACTGGAATAGATTTCGCGGTCCTGTCCGGTTGAGAGATTGCGCAAGCGGACGACTTCGTTCCCAGCATTGCCGGCCGTAGCAATGTAAACGAGCTGATTGCCGTCGGGGGACAAGTGGGGCCAGGGATTCGTTCGGTTTTCGCCATACAGTTCTAACCGCTCCCAAGCGGCTGGGCGGCCATTCGGATCGAACGACGCAACATGGACATCCCACCTCATTCCAGTTCTGATCGAGGTGCCAACAAAGGCACCAGCGGCTGTTGTCACTCCAGCGTCAAAGAGCCCATAGCGGAGAAAGACTGGCGCACCGGACGGCGCACCATTCCTGACCGGAAGCAGGTGAAGCGCGGCCCTACCGGTGCATGCGCTGGTAATTGCCAGAAAGCGTCCGTCGGCCGTCCAGTCGAGGAGCCGAACGGGCCCGTCCGACGCTTCCTCGTGGACCAGCCGTGGCTCTCCGCCACCGGCAGGTATCACGAAAATCCGTGAAACCAGGTCGTCGGTCGAATATAGCTCAGGAGACACTTGATACGCAACGAAGCGGCCGTCCGGAGAGAATGCGGCGCGTTGAACAAACAATCCAGATCCTAGCGCAATAAGTTCGTGACACTCGCTGTTCGTCACCGAAACTACCAGGAGGCGGCTACCCCCTCTCGTGGCGTTACGAATAACCAGCCAATAGCGGTTGTCCCAAGACCAGTTAATTAAGTCGTCCCCGTCTCCGAATACATTCGCTTGCGCGACAGCGCTGGCCAGTTCGCGATAACCCGTTCCATCGGTGTTGATGACTGCAAAGAAGGCGGGCCGATCCGGATGCCGTTCGAAATGCAGTCCGACCATGGAAAAGTCTCTGGAGGGGAGCCACGAGGGAAGGTCATCCGGCTTGGCCTTGAAAATTACCTGTTTCGTCTGGCCCGTCAGGTCGCCGTAAACGCCGACCTTGATCGTGTCGCCGGTGCTGCTGTTCGTCGTGCCCGTCCCGCCTTTTTGCACACATGCAAATGAGCAAAGGATCGAAAAAACCGTGGCTGCCGTTAAAAGAACTCTGGTCATAGTTACCTCACAAATTAGTCGTTGCTTTGTTGAAAAAAAACCTGCAATGGTCCGATCTTGATACG
>JAYVCW010000510.1:0-14700 GCA_043749775.1 Acidobacteriaceae bacterium
AGCGAATCGTTGTATGGACCGTAACCGGCAATGCGGACGTTGCCGGTGTTCAGATCAAGCAGGCCGCCTTGACCCTTCCCGTCCGCCGACTCGGGAAAGTAGAGTTCCCACCGCAACCCATAGCTCAAGGTTAATGTGTTGGTGAGGCGGTATTGATCCTGGCCATAGAAGAACGCGCGATACTGATGAGAGGCCGCCCTTGTGTTCGCGGTTTGCGTTCTTTGAAATGCGCCTACGTCGCCAAGAAGGAACGTCGCAAGACCAACGCCAGGGGATGCTCCGTTGTCTCCGGCTACAACCGCGCCCGCTTGCCCAGTGATCGAAGAGGGGAAGTGGAAATTGCCAGATCGAAAATTATTGTTGTCGAGTCCCACCGCATACTGCGTCGCGCGCCGCACGTCAGCCCCAAACTTGATGTTGTGGTGGCCCACGCTGTGGCTCCAGTTATTGTTGATTTGATAGGAGTTTTCCGTCTCCAAAAACGGCGCGGTGTTAACACCAAAGTTTGTGTTGTTGTTGGAAAAGCCATCGATGGAGAAGGCCGGCAACCCGCCGTTAAGGGCGAGGTCGCCAGTGTTCACCCCAGGGATACCCAGAGCTGTGCCGAGCGGCTGGTTGTAACCGGGTTGCAGTTCATTGAAGTGGAATCGGAACCATCCGAAGCGGAAGTCCGTCAGCCACTTCGGCGAGAGCGTGTAATCGCCGCCAGCGGTTAAGCTGTGATCTTTGCTGGTGTCGGTTCCGGCGAAGCCGTTCGTGCCGAACCCCGAGCCACCGGCCGGTCCAAAAACCGAGCCCCCGTTCAGAGACGAGTTGAAGAAGGTGTAGCGCGCCAGTAGATGGAGCTTCTGGGAAGCTTGATCATCCACTCGAACGTCGAACTGATTGTTGTGGAAAGACCCCGTTCCTGAGGCCGCATAATTTTGGCTAAGCACTCCTGCCGCGCCATGGTTCGGGTCGGGAAGCAGAGTCAGCAGATTGATTGCCTGCGGCGACAAAGCGCTTCCCGGGATTTGATTGTTTACGTACGCAGTGCGTCCGATTCCGGTGGTGTCGTTGCCGGGAGCGTAAATTTGCCCCTGCGCCAGGTATTCGCTCAAGTCGCAAGTGAGCGCCGGATTCGCCGCCGCCGCCAAACAAGTCGAACGCGCTTGAGCCGTCGGAACGGTAAATAATCCCGCAACGCCGCTCTTCTCGCGCAATCCTTGATAATCACCAAAGAAAAACAACTTATCTTTGATGATCGCGCCGCCGACTGAACCACCAAACTGGTTGTGGTCGCTCTTCGGAATGTAGCGGTTGGTAACGGGATCTCTCGTTGACTCCGTGAAGGGATCGCGAGCCTGAAATTTATCTGACCTGTAAAACTCAAACGCCGAACCATGCAAATTATTGCTGCCCGACTTCGTCTGCGCCGTAACAAGTCCGGCGACTGCCTTTCCAAACTCCGCGTCGTAATTTTGCGAAGTCACCTTCATCTCTGAAACAGCGTCGAGATTCGGATTAATAACCGCGATGCCGATGACCGGATCCTGATTGTCCGTTCCGTCCAGTTCATAGCCGGTTGCGAAGGGAAGCTGGCCATCGACTTCGATCTGCTGGCTGCGCTGTGGATTCTGCGACTCGTCTACGCCCCATCCTATGTAGGTGGTTCCAGGGGTGAGCAGTTCGAAGGCGGTGAAGTTTCGATTGAGATTCGGAAGAGTCTCGACCGCGCGCTCGTTCAAAATGGTATTGACGTCTGTGTGTTCGGTTTGCAGCAGCGGAGCCTCGGCGGAAACGGTCACGGTGTTGCTCGATCCACCGACACTGAGCGCGATATCAACCTTGGGAGCGGTGTCGGCGTAAACGACGACGTTCTCAGTGTTCACCTTCGAAAAGCCGGTGGCCTCGGCCGAAACGCTGTACGTTCCGGGGATCAAGTGCTGGACGCGGTATTCGCCGCTGGAGTCGCTTTGCGCCGTGACCGACGTACCTTTTGCGGCATCCGAAACCGTGACGGTAGCATTCGAAACGACAGCCCCGGTGCTGTCGGTGACCGTACCGAAGATTGACCCGTAGACAGCTTGCGCCGATGCAGACTGCACGCAGCCCAACGCCATCATGGCTAACAGAACAGTCGCGACGATAGAAAAACGGACGCAAATGTTCGACGTCAAATGATGATCAGAACTGCGAAAGGACGGGCTCATACTATTCATGATGGCTCCGGGGTGACTGCTCTTGGTAGGGAACATGTGGGACTCGATTTTGTGAATTAGGTTAAAGAAGGTATCTCGAATGCGAACTGAGCTGCATGTGTTTGTACGCGCCGTAGCATCGAACCACCCGGTAGGCAAAATGATCCCGTTGTTAAATTGCGGATTTCGAGATTGTAGCACGGTCGGCCCAACGCCTAGTTAAAAGTAGCACTTCAGCAACGCGGCGTTCATGGGTCAGCCCAAACCGGGATGCGCTACTTCATCCGTCGAAACAAAGGCGCGACCTGATTGCGGAAAACTTGGTGCTTTCAGATGGGCGCGGCAGCCGGGAGTTTATTTTCAGGCGAACAGGGCTGGCCCCCGCACCGCAGAAACTTGGGAATTGCGAATATGCACGCTAAGCCAGGCCAACTCCCAGGGTTCTATCCGAGCGGACCTCAGCAGCCGCTGGACTGGAGACTGTGCCGTCGTCCCCATTTGTCAGGGCTAAGTTCGGGTGACCACATCCTGATTCTGGCGGGAAGCCGCCCCCCCGGCGGCTGTCCGTGCGCTCGACCACCGACGATGGCGACGCCCTCGTGAATGCCGGCAAGTTGCCGGCGCTACGGTTCTCATCGTGAGCGGAGCGCTCTACTTCACCGGCTGCAATTTCAGTTCGCTGCCGGCATGAATTCTCGAGGCCGCTTCAATTTCTTTTTTCGCCTCGTCTTCTCTACCCACGCTCCGCAACGCCTGGCCAAGCAGAGTGTGGGTCATGTAGTTTCCCGGATCCATCTTTTCCGCATGTTGAAGGTAGAGAAGCGAAGTCTGAGGATCGTTGCGCCGCAGCAACACTTTTCCCATCTGTATGAAAGGCCCGGTGCTCGAGGTGTCGAGCGAGAGCGCTTTGGCTAACGACTCTTGCGCTTTCTGGAATTCCCCGGAACGAGTGTAGACATCTCCCAACCGGTCATAGACAGCGGCATTTGCCGGATTGATCTCGCGCTCGCGCTCAAATTCCATTTGCGCCTGCGCGGTATCGGACTTGAAGAGATAGAACTCGCCAAGCAAAAAGTGAGCCATGGCCAAAGTTGGAGTGAGCGATAATGCCTTCTTCGCCGCGTCAGCGGCCGCCTCAGGTAGATTCGCTTGCATCAGCATCTTTCCCAGCAACAGATAGGCCGAACCAGAATTCGGAGCCACGGAAAATTGCCCCGCGAAAGCGGCCCTCGCATCATCGAAGCGTTGCGAATTCAGGTAGGACAGGCCGAGCACGTAGTTCGCGTCGGCGTTTGCGTTGGGAGTCCAATGCTTCACGCGCTCCAAAAAGGGAATAGCGTCTGCCGGACGCCCCAAGCGATACAACGAAAGGCCGCGCAGTTGCACCGACTCCATATCCTGCGGATTCTGGCTCATGGCCTTCGCAAAGGCCTGCTCGGCGGGAACGAGTTTCCCGGTGCGGTAGTAAGCGATCCCCAATTCGTGTTGCAGACCTCGAGCCGATTCTCCAGCTGTCGCGCGCAACTGTTCAAGCATGGCGATTGCTTCTTCGATCTTGCCGTGCTCCAATTTGTCGTGCGCTGCCGCGAGCGTCCCTTCGAGGTCGAATGAAGGAGCTGCGGTGTCGCCGTGCGCTTTTGAAGACTCCGACGGCGCGGAAGGAACCGGATTCCCCGATTGGGCGTGAACTGCGGTACCCAACAACATCAAAAGGACGAATGATTTGAACAAAGGCATAAATTAGATTCTAGCCACAGCGGCCCCTTCGCAGCGTCGAAGCATAAAGCGAGAATTATGAAAACATCAAAAATCACGCGCCGCACATTTGCTAAGTTGTCCTGTGCAGCAGCGGCTGCCGCCGCTAGTCGTCAGCTTTGGGGCCCGCGCAACTTCGCTCAGGCTGCGACAACGCCTCCGCTCGACGAATTTGGCTACAGCGACGTCACCATCACGAGCCCACTCCACGAAGCGCAGCTCAAGAACACTCACGAGGTCTTGATGAGCTTAAGCGAAGACAGCCTGCTGAAGCCATTCCGCCAAATGGCTGGGCAGCCGGCTCCCGGCACTGATCTCGGAGGCTGGTACAACTACGATCCAAATTTCGATTGGCACAAAGACGATGCCGGATTCGCTCCCGGTGCAACCTTCGGACAGTGGGTATCTGCCCTCGCGCGAATGTACGCCATCAACGGCTCGCCCGAAATCCGCGACAAAGTGCTCCGCCTCAACCGTCTTTACGCGCAAACTATTTCTGAAAGCTTTTACGACAACAACCGCTTCCCCGCTTACTGCTATGACAAGTTACTTTTGGGGCTGATCGACTCCCACCAACTCGTTCATGATCCGGACGCCTTCGAGATTCTGAAACGTACCACGAAGGCCGCACTGCCGCATATGCCGGGCAAAGCCATCGATCGCGAACTCGAGTGGCGTCCCGGCAAAGATCAATCTTTCCGTTGGGATGAGTCGTACACCAATCCCGAAAATCTCTTTCTCGCCTACCAGCGCGGCGCTGGAGAGCAGTATCGCGAAGTCGCAATTCAGTATCTGGATAACTATACTTGGTTTGATCCGCTGGCACGCGGCGAAAACGTGCTTGCGGGGAAACACGCGTATAGCTACGTAAACTCACTCAGTTCGTCGATGCAAGCCTACATGACGCTCGGCGACGAGAGATATCTGCGGGCGACGAAGAATGCGTTTGCCATGGTGAACGCGCAGAGCTTCGCGACCGGAGGTTGGGGGCCGGATGAGATGTTGAAGGCTCCAGATAGTGGCGACGTGAATGCCAGCCTTACAAAAACGCATAACAGCTTCGAAACGCCGTGCGGTTCCCACGCTCATTTCAAAGTGACGCGATACCTATTGCGCGTTACGCGCGAATCGCGCTACGGCGACAGCATGGAGCGAGTCATGTACAATACCGTGCTCGGAGCCAAGCCCATGCACGCCGACGGTCGGGCCTTTTATTACGCGGATTACAATTTCGCCGGCAAGAAGGTCTTTTCCAATCACCGCTTTCCCTGCTGTTCCGGCACCCTGCCGCAAGTTGCGGCGGATTACCGCATCAATACGTATTTCCGCGACCAGGAAGGCGTTTACGTGAACCTGTACTTGCCATCGAGCGTTCGCTGGGTTCAGGAGGGCGCGGAGTTGGGCCTCGCGCAGGATGGCGCTTATCCCTTCGCAGATTCAGTTTCATTGGAAGTCACCGCCTCGCAGCCAACAGATTTCACATTGCGCCTTCGCATTCCAGAGTGGGCGCACGATGCCCGCATCGAAATCAACGGCAAGCGATGGCAAGGAGTCGCAGAGCCCGGAAGCTTTGCGACTATTTCGCGGCAATGGTGCGGCGGCGACCGCATCGATCTGCAAATGCCTCGTCCAATGCGTCTAGAAGCTATCGATCCGCAGCATCCTGAAACGGTCGCCCTGCTATGCGGCCCTCTCGTATTGTTCGCCATCACAAAGGATTCCCCGCGCTCCATTAGCCGGGGTCAACTTCTGGCTGCGAAACAAGTCGGTGAAAAAACTTGGGAGGCGAAAACCTCCACCGGCCCGCTTCAGCTGCTTCCGTACGTTGCCATCGATGATGAGCAGTACTCCACTTATGTGCGCTTGACTTAAAATCAAAACGCGATGTGCAAGACTACAGTGAGCTGCCTAAGGCAAAGGATTCTGGTGTTTCTTGTCGGCTGCGCAGTCCTCGCTGTCTCCGCGCCCGCAAGCGGTCAAGCGGGCGCTAGTCACCCGAGCCTGCAATCCTTTGACTGGAGCACCGATGCGACCGGTCCGCGCCGCTTTATTTCGATTCACGGGCGACGAGCGGCAGTCTTTGGATACCCGCAAGATCGCTCACGCGGTTTTTTAGATGGCGGCCTTGAGGTGTGGGCGTACCCGGTGCAGCTCCTCAGCGCCTACAGCGTGGCATTTCGTCCAACGGGGACCACTACCGAGATCGATGGACAGACAGTCGTTCGCAGAATTATTTACGGTCCCGACAAAATCACTCGCATTTATACCGGTTCAGATTTTATAGTCCGAGAAAAAATCTTTGTGCCCATCGACGAGCCGGGCGCGATTTTTACTTATGAAATCGACGGCGAGCGACCGGTCGATATCGAAATTCGCTTCAATCCAGTACTCGACTTGATGTGGCCCGCCGCCGTCGGTGGGCAGGAAACGCACTGGGATGCTGCCGCGTCCGGTTATTTAATAACCGAATTAACTCACCAGTTCGCGGCGAGTATCAGCTCGCCTGACATCATTGAGCACGACATCACCGAGAATACTTCCAAGCACATCGAGCGCGGCGCTGGACTGGCATTTACGCTACGCGCGACATCCGGACAAAAGTCGGCGCGGGTGGTCGTAGCTGGCGGACTCGACGCGACTACGCTAGCGAAAAAACTCTTAACTGATAACGGTGCGCTCGAGCACGGCGCCGCCGAACATTATGCGACCTTTCTGAATCACGCTTTGCATATCGAAACTCCCGATCCAGAAACGAATCGCGCTTTAGCGTGGTCCGAAATCGCTTTGGATCAAGCTTGGGTCTGTAATCCGGACCTCGGCTGCGGCATAGTTGCTGGCTTTGGCCCCTCGCGCAACTCTCGCCGTCCGCAATACGATTGGTTCTTTGCCGGAGATGGGATGGTCGCAATCGAAGGCCTTCTTGCCGCAGGCGAATATGCGCGTGCGAAAGAGGAACTCGAATTTATCTTGAAATATCAAGACCGGCATACCGGCATGATCTGGCATGAGATGTCGCAAAGTGCGAGTCTGCTCGACTGGTCAAAATATCCGTATATGTTCGTGCACGTCGACTTGACGTTCGATTTTCTGAGCGTGCTTTCAGATTACTATTCTGCGACTGGAGACAAAGAATTTTTGAGAGCACATTGGGCTTCCATCGAAGCTGCCGACAAGTACTGCCGATCGACGCTTGACGCCCACGACGGCCTGCCTCGCATTCCGTCAAATAAAGAGGGAGCGCGGGAACAAGATGCTTTAAGCGATGAGTTGAGCTTATCGGCTGGTTGGGTCATTTCGGCAAAGGCGTTTGCAACCCTCGCAACTGCGACAGGACACAGGGCAGATGCAACGCAAGCAAATAAGTTGAGCGAGGCGGCTCGAACTGCCGTCCGCAAGCGGTATTGGGACGAGCCAAACCACCGTTGGATCACCGGCTACACCCGCGCAAACGCTCCTCTGGCTGCGGGCGATATCGGCTCCGGACGCGTGTTGGATGACACCTTGTCTTCACCGCTCCAGCGCGACGCTCTGCTCGACCAAATCGTCGGCTGGAATTTTCAAACCGACTGGGGTACACGAGGCAAGGGCTCGAATTCCAAAACATATAAGCCAAATTCCTACGCCAGCGGAAGCGTCTGGGCGACGAGTACGGCTGAAATCGCGAGTGCTCTTTGGTCAGCGCATCGCCCGGCAAGCGCTTTGCCTGTCTGGACTGCGCTCGTTCCCTGGAGCGCTTTCGACTCCATTGGTCACATGCACGAAGCCATGGCTGGAGATTTCTTTCACGAAGAGGTCGAGTCCGTGCCGGAACAGACGTGGTCCTCCTCATCATTCTTTAGTTCCGCCGTGCGCGGATTGCTCGGCTTGCAAGTCGATGCCGCGGAGAACCGCATCACTTTCGCCCCACACCTCCCGCCATCGTGGCGCGAAGTAAGAATCAGCAAGCTGCGCATCGCCGACTCAGAGATTGCGCTAACAATCGCGCGGTCGAACGGTACCTTACGACTCTTGATGCAGAATAGCGGCTCTCCCGTGGACATGGTGTTCGACCCGGAAATTCCACTCGGCGCGAAGATCGACAGGGTGCGACTTGGCAATGCTCCGGTCGCCGCCCTTCTCGAAGAGAACGCTCAAGATACCCATGCGAAGACTCAATTCGCGATCCCACACGGAGATTCTTCTCTCGCGATCAACTACTCCGGAGGCGTTGACATTTTAACTAACCCATCTCCGCCGGGAGTTGGAGAAGCGTCCAAAGCACTCAAGATCACAAAAGTAAATTTGCACGATCGGCTTTACGCGGTTGATTTTGATTATGGACCGGCTAACACCCTCAGCTTCGACTTGCGAACCGCCTGGAAAATCGGGGAGATCACGGGTGCGACGTACGAGTTGATGTCTCCCGGTTTGTATCGAATCTCAGTGATCCCGGGCGCCAATCAGGAACCGCAGAGCGCTTACAGACATGGTCGAGTTGCGGTAACATTCGTGCATTGATTCGCGGGCACAGGGCTATGCAGCCGCAGTCGCCGAATCAAGCGCTCTGCCCAACTATTGAGATCATCTTTTTTCCCAACCATGAAAAGACTTTCTCTTCTATTGATTTTATTGCTGTCCGCGCTTGGCGCCGCCCCCAGCGCCGCACAAACTGCAAGATTGAAGACTTCAGACACGACTGTTCAGCTTCTTGCTGAGGCGCATGCTCCGCGCGTGGCGAGCCTATCGAGCGGAGTGGAAAATCTGGACAACCGTGCTACTGAAGGATTGATTGCAAGCGTCGAGATCGCGGGCAAATCTGTCCCCATCGAATGGGAATTCAATCGCGCCGAGAGCCGGACTGACGCGAAAATCGTCAGCTACGTCTACGACTCGTCCTCTCCGCATTTGCGTTTAACATGGGAATGGGAAGTGCGTTCGGAGAACGGCCCCATCGAACATGTGACCAGGGTAGAGAACCTCGACTCAGACGAAATACTTTTACCACTGCAAAAAAGTTTTGCCTTCGACTGGAGAACTTCAGAGCTAGATAAGTTTGAAAGCCTGTTCATTGAGAAAGGCGCCGACACTCCGTCGAAGGATGGAACCCATCTGGTGAAGGTGTTCGACCAGTACGAATGGGAGGGAAAATCGAGCACCTATGCCCAGCCGCTTCATGGAGCGCCGCGAGAGATTATCCCCTTCGTGCTCGTCGAACGTGCGACGGGGATGCAAACCGGATTTTATGTAGGTATTGAATTCAGCGGTCGTACAAAATTAACCCTGACTCGATCGGGAGACTCGCTCAAAAGCGAAGCCGGGCTCGACGCGCTCGACGGATTCCGCACAAAACTCAAGCCGGGCGAAGTGTTTGAAACACCGCGCGTGTTTGTCGGGGCAACGCATGGTGGCCCGGACGCGACTGCCAATGTGATTCGCCGCTGGGTTCGCGAGGTTCTTACAAACCAAAACACGTGGAAAAATCCGCAATATCCGCTTGTCGTAAATAACAGCTGGGGCGGCGGGATGAACGTCAACGAAGAAATCGCCAATCGCATGATCACCGACGCTGCGAGTCTCGGGTTCGAAATGTTTCATCTGGACGCCGGATGGTTTCGGGCAGTCGGTGATTGGCAGCCCAATCCCGTCAAGTTTCCTCATGGACTCGCTTCCGTTGCAGATGCCGCGCATGCGAGAGGCTTGAAATTCGGTCTCTGGGTAGATTGGGCCCAGGCCGCCCTTAGTAAGGCGCCGGGTGCATTAAACGTTCGCGATCCAAAGATCAAAGATTGGTTAACGACCGAGGTACCAGCAAGTTGGGACCCGGACGAATTCAAAGGCCAGACCATCGATATTGGCTATCCCCCGGCCAAGGCTTGGGCCATGCGCGAAACCGACCGGATCGTTACCGAGTACAAGGTGGATATGCTGGAGCACGACGGTTATCTGGTCGCGAAGGGATGCGACCGTACTGACCATCCTCACGCCGCGCCTGACGCGTTGCTCAAATGCACTTATCGCGACGCCGGATTTTTGTTCTCCGAGAGCGATAACGCTACGGACGTCAGCTACTACGCCGCCCGCGCCTACTACGACGTTCAGACGAATCTACGGCAAAAACATCCGGGACTATTGCTCGAAATATGCAACGACGGCGGTCGCATGGTGGATTTTGGGAGCGCCGCTCATGGAGATTATTTTTCGATCACAGACACTTACGATCCGCTTTCGAATCGGCGTGCCTTCTTTGATGCAAGTTTTCTATTCCCTCCAGCTATGCTTGAGGCCTACGTAGAACGCTGGGAGCCGAAGGCTGCGGCACCCGACGCCAACAGTTTCAGGTACATGCTTCGTAGCGGGATGATGGGCTGGTTCAGCGTCATGATCGATACCAGCAATTGGACTTCGCAGCAACACGATATCGCGCGAAGAGAAATTCAGACCTATAAAGATCAATTGCGCCCGCTGATCCGCGCCGCGGACTTATATCACGTCTCCGAACGTCCTGATGGAAAGAAGTGGGATGGCATCGAATACTTCGACCCTCGAACTGGACGGGGAGTTGTGTTGGCGTTTCGAGGCTCAACTAAGGTAGACAGCAGTCATCGTTTTATTCTTCGAGGGATGGACCCATCGCTCACCTACCAGATTCGTTTCCATGATGGCTCATCCAAAGACCGCACTTTTCGTGGTGATGAGTTGTTAACTGGCGGGGTGCTGGTCTCACTCCCGAATGCTTTCAGTTCCGAGATGGTGTTTGTGGAGGCTCTCCCTTCGAACGCGCGGCGACGCTAACGAGCGGTTCGCCGAGATGGTCGGCATTTGAGAGAAGTATCAGACCTGCGTCGCCATGAGAGAGCATGGAGAGCCAGTTGGCATCGCACGTCACAGGGCGGCCTAAGCCCCTGGGCAACGAAACTATAGCAAGCGGCTCTAGCATAAATTATGTGTCCAGCACGCAAGAGACGTGCGTTATCGGGCAGCCAAAACTTTACTCGACATTTCATTGAGGCTTTGAATAATCCCATCCACATTGTTAAGTTCGCCGCGTACTGTACCAGCCCAAGCATAATTGGAATCTTCAAGCCGGTCATGATGCCCCAGCCGGATCCATAAAGCCTCTCTAATTGCCAGCACGTCTAGTAAATATGGAGCTTGCGCGTTTGGGTGAAAAGGTAATCGGGTTCGAATCGTGCCGTCATTAACCTTGGAGACCCGTTTTTTCGCTGTGATAACCTGACTTACTCCGCCGAATTCCCGCCTTTACGACAGCTAATCCATTTTCGGCGATTGTCCAGGCAATGCGGGCACATTTTTCTGCTGCTCAGACTCTGTGGTCATTCTCGAGGGCTGCGTCTCGCGAGAAGACTACCAGGGCTCCGACGGACACAAGGGCCAGAGTTTCACAATCTACGACGCCACCCTCTCTGACGCGAGGCCACGCGCTCGGGAATCGCACGCGACGGACTGCAGTAATCGGAACACTGGAACAGTTTCTTGGCGCAAGTCGCAGTGAACGGTTTAAGAATGTCTATCAATCAAGATCGAAATCGCCAGCGTGAACACCGATCGCGGTAGCGGATAGTCGGCCACTACATCGCAACCGAGCTTACAAAACGAATCGGACTGGCACTCTCACGCGACGAGAATTGTGTACAAGGAATTTCTCGACAGATGGATACGATCAGACTGGGGTCCTGTAGGTCTCCACGATGTCCGAACTGTTGCCGTAGAGAGTTGGCTCAAGCAGTTGCGTCGAAAGAATGGTGAGCGCATGGCCGACAGCACCAAGGCGAAAATACGCAATGTCATGAACGTTTTGGTCAACCATTGTATGCGCTATGAATGGCTCGAACAGGAGAGAAATCTTATAACCATGGTCCGTCAAAGCGCTCAACGACTCCCGAGATCTTGGAACCGCATGAAATTCAAAAGTTGCTGCAGCAGCTAAGCTTTGCTTTCGCCTCACGGTGCTTCTGGACGTGACCACTGGACTGCGTCGAAGCGAACCGCTCGCGATCAAGTGGATGGTCCATAACCAGCGCTTGGTGCGATTTTGCCGACAGACTGTTTCAAAGACAATACAAAAAAAGCAAGCTTATGCTTGGGCCTCAAAAGCTGCACAACACGGCGATGAAAAACCGTTGACTGGAGACTGGCCGATCGTGCACTGATCTGCGATCCTGCCTACCGAGTGCGTTCGTCCCCTTCAAGCATACGGGCAAATCGGAAGATTGCTGATGCGGTTTTGCGAGGCGTAGAGTTCGTGCAATTCACCAGCGAACGCCCAAGACAGAGGTTGCCAGGTGAGACGCCCGGTAACCGGGAGGCCGCACCACAGCTAAGCATAGTGCTTCCCGGAACCTTTCTGTGCGACTTGTTGCGAGCCGGCGTTCCCGAGAACCTCTTCATAAAGGGTGAGATAGCTTCTGACCATCCGCGCAATGGAGAAATTCTCTTCGACGTACTGGCGCACCACCCAAGGACTGATGTCCAGTGTCTGTACATGGCGCACCATGTCCCTTACGGTCCGGCAAATGTAGCCGGAGACTCCGTCGCACACCACTTCCGGCACCGAGCCCCCGGGCATTGCAAGCACCGGCGTCCCGCAGGCCATAGCTTCCACCATCACCAGTCCGAACGGCTCGTTCCATTGAATTGGGAACAGCATGGCCAAGGAGTTGCCCAGTAGTTCGTTCTTCGCGTTCAGGTCCGCCAAGCCTACGTACTCCACGAGCTTGCCGTCGATCTCAGGCTTGATTTTCTTCTCGAAGTATTCGCGGTACAGAGGCTGCACATCGCCGGCGATCTTCAGAGGGATTCCGGTACGCTTCGCAACTTCGATGGCGAGGTGAGTGCCCTTGATTGGAGCAATTCTGCCAATAAAGCTGAGGTACTGGCGTTTGTGCTCTACCAAGCGATATTGGGCAAGATCGATGCCGTGGTGAATGGTTCGTATCCTGGGCATGGATTCCTGGATACGCTGGGCATCGCTGATGCAGACATAGTAGGTATCAGGGTAATAGTCATAGAACTCGCTGAGTGTCTGCTCATGCGGCCCGTGCAGCGTGAGAACAGTGGGACGGCGGATGAAGCGAGAGAACGCCAGTGCTTGAGCCGACTGCACGTGAACCACGTCGCAATCCTTTTCGGCATCGCGCATGGACCATGATTCATGGTTCAGTTCGCGAATCCAGGCGTGCTCCGGCACCTTGATTGGCCATTGAGAATGCGCGTACATCCAACGGCGCTCAACGTCAACTTTGGATTCACCGTTGGCATACACGATAACTTTCGCTCCGGCACGTTGAAGTTCCTCGGCGAGGTGAGCGACAAACAGCTCGGTTCCACCGTAGTCCGCAGGGGGAACAGCAATGAACGGCGCGACGATAAGAGCTATTTTCATCCAAATCCTACCTCGGGCGGGCAAGCATCAGATTTGCCGTCCCAAAACTTAAATGTGATGAAGAAAGGACAGGCTCAATTGGACGCCACTCGCGGCGGAGTTCGCAAACCACAGAGTTGAGCTCTGCTTTCCGATCTCGCGTGCAATCCGGAGGAGTGGCTTCGCGGACCTTTCGCGCTTTTCGAGGATCTACTCGCTTCGGCATAGTTTGTGAGTACTGGGGCGATGTGCAAGCCTCTCGACGAACCGACGAAAATGTTTCTTTGACCTTGGTTTAAGGACGACAGAACGATTTTAGTGTAGTTAAGCCATTGAGGGCGAGTGATGGGCAGTCCGGAAGTAGCGCCTCAAGATTGGTCGCGTCAGGCCTTGCAGCACTCACTTGCCGATCATTGTGGCATTGGTGTCGGAAGTTGTAGGTCATATTGTGATGCACAAGCTGGGCAAACACCGGTGCGAAGAAAGATCGCGAGCCAGGTTGCCCCAACCTACTACGAACTAGCCCGCAAACTGCGACTAGTTGGACTAGGTAAATTAAAGCTGGTTATCGCAACCAGCGGAAGGTTGAAGGCAACGGAGGTGATGGGCGGTAACCCGTCCCAGTTACTTCTGGTCGGGGTTTGGATTTATTTCGTGTATTGGAATTTTCCCACTTCCGTTGCACATAATGCAAGTCAGTTCACAGTCGCGTCTTGGCGTTGGAGCCGACGTTGCCATCGAATCAATTTCGCCATTCAGTTTGAATTGCATGTGATAACTCCCGGATAGTCAGCAGCGCTACTGTTCATCGCGCTTCCTTAAGTGCACCAGGAGCTTTTTGCGCTTGCGCCAGGTGAATTCCTTCCGGGTAGCCCGTAAAAAGTAGGCGAGGCATCGTGGTTGCCCAAACGTTCGCACCTGTGTCGCCGCACGGTTGTAATGCGAACACTGCTCTCCATGATTTTGGGATAGTTGGGGTAGATCAGCACCCGCGATTGTTGTCCAGCGGACTTTATCCGATTTGAGGCGAAGAATGGGCAGAGTTTTGAGGTGCTGTCGCCCTCAGAGGAGCGCTCTACATGCGAACTAGCTATGCCCGTTGGTCGAAATCGATCTGAAACTCCCACTAGCGATTGGTTTGGTCGATAGAACGCTTCTGTGAGCATGTGATTAATTTTAATCATAGTCTCCCACCTCCCAGAACTCTTTTCTGTCCTATGACCGCCAGCCGAGCAGTTTTTAGACGAGAACGTCCGGTCCGACGCTCTGTGGTTTGGGAATGGGTGGTGGTCTAGCATCGCTTCGCGTGGTGACGAGACCGATCTTTTGTACCAAGTGGATTGTTAGTGTAACGCCTTGTTAGACAATTGTCCGTAGTCTTCGCCGGGGGTGTGGGGATGTGGG
>JAYVCW010000511.1:0-4602 GCA_043749775.1 Acidobacteriaceae bacterium
TGGCCGTAGAGCGGCGAAAAAGTGTAGGCGCCCACATTTTCAGCGTAAGTGTTCCAGCTATATCCCTGCGCCGTAATACGCGTTCCCGGGTTGCTGCCGTCGGTACCATTGTGTCCCTGGTATGCGAATGTCAGCATGTCCTGACTGTGCACCCTCGCAGCGGTAGTCAGCTTCGCATTGATCGAAAGTGGCGGCACCACGCTCAACGATGCAAACTGCGATACCATCAGGGTGAGATTGACACCAAAATAACTGTAGGCATTCAGAACATTCGGGTCGGTGATATTTTTCAGCAGGGTTGCCTCCGCATTCGGATTCGCACGTGCCCGGTTGATTAACTCCACATACACCTGCTCATCGTCTGTCGGACTGCCTATCGAATAAAGCGTCTGCGCCTCCAGTGACGCGCCGGAGAATTGCAGCAGCGAGGCTGCCAAAAAGCAGGCCGCAGCAAATGAAAACCCTGCAAAATTCGGGCATCGCAACCTGCGGCTATGCACGCTTTGTTTATTCGTGAAATCTGTGTTTTTGGTCACCACGGATTAAATAATAGCAGATTCGATGCCGAAAAAATGTAATTATTGGTAGTGGCTCAGTTTGGAGTGACAGCGCTTTTTTGTCCAAGCTGAGCCATACCCCATTGTTGAATGGCCGAGGTTGTGAATGACCGGCAGTTTTTTGCCCTGGAAGAAATGACGGTGCGCTTGTGCCCGCTGGTTCCGCGCCGATTAAAAGTCTGCCGGGTGAGTGAAAGCATTGTGTGGGGTGCATCCTCGGTCGCTGCGGCAAATCTCGCTTGCTTCGCGCGGCGCAGGTTGCAATCATCCGGCGATACCAAATGAACAGCGCAGCAAACAATCCACTGATTGCTCAAATGGAGGCCTCCCGTCTGGAGGTGGCGATCGAGAGCTTCCTCCAGGCTCATCTTTTTCGCGATCCCCGTTACCATGGAAACAAGCGGCTGACGGCATTTGAGAGGCAGGGTTTTTCACAGTTTGGCGAGGATGGCATTCTGCGCGAGATATTTGAGCGCATCGGGGTCACGAACCGCTTCTTTGTCGAGTTCGGGGTGCAGGATGGCTTGGAATCCAACAGCACGCTCCTGCTGCATGATGGTTGGAAAGGCGTCTGGTTTGAACCGAACGAAGTGTGCGCCAAAGCGATCGAGTCCAAATTTGGAGGAATGATCGAGCGCGGACAGCTAACGTATAAGCGGGCTGCCGTGGATGCGGAAAATGTAGAGGTGCTCTTTGACTCCTGCGCGGTACCGGCGGAGTTGGATTTGTTATCGATCGATGTGGATGGAAATGACTATTGGATATGGAATGCGATAGGGCGCTTCCGACCACGCGTTCTTGTGATCGAATACAACTCCACCTTCCCGCCCCCCGTCAGGTGGGTGATGCCTTACAACCCTGCCGCGCGCTGGGAAGGGGACTGTTGCTATAGCGCAAGCCTCAAGTCCATTGAGTTACTCGGCAGGGCGAAGGGTTACTCGCTGGTCTGCTGCAGTTTCGCCGGCGTGAATGCATTCTTTGTGAGGGACGATTTGCTGGCGGATCATTTTGAGGCGCCGTTCACCGCCGAAAACCATTACGAGCCGCCGAGGTTTTTCCTTTTCCGCAAGGTTGGTCATCCCCGTGTATTCGTTGAATCTGGAGAAAATCATGCCGAGTAAAGAGCAACCCTTTCAACGTGGTTGCTGGTGTGGAAATGCAGGGCTAACGTATTTTTCATCCGAGTATGCGCGTTGTCCGGCCTGCGAAACACTCGTCGCGCAGACGGGAATCCCGGATGACATTTCCCATGTCACCGACGACGAGACGGATCTCTACGGCAAGACCTATTTCACCAAACACCAGAGCGAGGACTACGGACTGCCCGACCTCGCGACGCGGGCGCGGGCCGATTTGCCGGAACGGTGCGCTTACTGGCTCGGGAGAATATTGAAATACAAGCTGCCTCCCGCGCAGTCGCTTGAGCTGGGTTGTGCGCACGGAGGGTTTGTGGCGATGATGCAACGCGCGGGATTTGACGCGAGAGGACTCGATCTCAGCCCGTGGTTGGTCGAGTTCTCAAGCCAGACGTTCCAGGTTCCGATTCTGTGCGGAATGATCGAGAAACAATCCATACAGCTAGGTTCCCTGGACATTATTTGCCTCTTCGATGTACTCGAACATCTGCCTGCCCCCAAGCAAACCATGGCACACTGCCTGAGCCTTTTGAAGCCCGATGGGGTCCTGGCTGTGCAAACTCCTTGCTATCCCGAAGGCAGGACACTTGAGGAAGTGGTTGGCGTCGAACCCCGCTTTGCCTCACAATTCAAGCCGCGCGAACATATTCATATTTTCAGCAAGAAGTCCGTGAAGCTTTTGTTCAAGCAGCTTGGCGCGCCGGAAGTCGTGTTTGAAGAAGCGATCTTCAGCCACTACGACATGTTTTCCTTCGTCAGCCGGGTGCCCTTGTCACTTAACAATTCCGACGACATCTCGTCCAGTCTTGCGCGGACACCGGATGGCCGGTTCATGCTTGCACTGCTGGACGCGACTGTGCGTGCCGAGTATTTGCAGCGTGAGTGTGACAATCGCCTGAAGGTGATCGAGTCTCTTAATGCGCTCTTGAAGCAGAATGAAACCAAGGGCGGGCCAAATCCGGCATCTTCTCGCGGAACTTCAAAGGTCCGATGGATGCTGCGCCATCCGCGCAGGGCTATTGCAGCGTTGTTTGGGAGGTTGGATTGATGGAACTCAACAGCCGGGTCTCCAGTGCTTCTCCGCAGACATGCTTCGTCAATCTCGTCGGCCTGAACCCGCCGGTAAACGGCGGCATTGCGCGTGTCGCGCTTGAAATCTGCCGCCTGCTTCTCTCCGTGCAAACACAGGGCTGGCTGAACCTCTTCTTCGTCGTGGATGAGTCCTATCTGCCCCATTTCTACCAATGGATCGGCAATCCAAAAGCAGTAATCATTCCGTGGCAATTGCTGGTCCGTGCAAATTCGATCATGGATTGTCTGCGTCCCGACTTTATCGTTCACCCACTTTTCGGAATCGAACCCTTCGATACCCCGGAGTTCAGCGGGGCGGCACGGCATATTGTATCCATGCCGGACGCCCTGGCACTGGATCATCCCGAGTTTTTTGAAGGAGCCGTTGCATTGCGCCGGAGGAAACTCTACATGCAACTGAAATCAGCAGCAGGTGTCATCACGCTGTCTGAATGCTCGCGGGATCGGCTAATCCACCATATCGGGATGAGTAAAGAGCAGGTGCATGTGGTTCCCCTTGCCGGAGACTTTGCAGCGATGCCTGTGGTGCCGGAAGGGGTAGCTAAGCCGTTTGTCATATATCCCGCAAACGACTGGCCTCACAAGCGCCATGAACTCCTGATCCGCACATTTGCAGAAATTCTTCACACACGCCCCGACCTGCAGTTGGTGCTGACCGGGCATCATGACAGGAAAAAGATAGAGCGTCTCTGCGCCGAAGGCGGCGTCCCTCCGGGAAAAGTTATCGATCTCGGCCTTGTAAGCGAGAATCAGCTTGCCGGCCTGTATCGGAATGCCGAGGCGATGATTTTTACTTCGGGATACGAAGGCTTTGGAATGCCGCTGCTCGAAGCCATGCACTTCGGATGCCCTGTGATCTGTGAAGCTGTGACCTCGATCCCCGAAGTAGCCGGCGATGCCGCGCTTTACGTCTCGGGAGATTCTCCAAGAGATTGGGCTGAGTGCTTTCTGAACCGCCTGCCGCAACAGCGGGCAGAGTTGATTGCCTGTGGTAAGCGCCATGCGGAGAAATTTTCGTGGGAAGCCACACTCAAGGGCTACCGACGCGCACTCGTGCAGAGCGGCCTGCAAATCGATGAACAGAATGCAGATGCTAACGGAAAACCCAAGTATCGGGCAGGCCGGGAGTGGGAACGCTTTGCGAAGGAAGCCGTTGTGCTCGATCTAACCAAAACGTGCGACCAGCAGGGTGCCCTAATCGAAATTCTCGAGGACGAATGCAAGCGCCTGAGGGAATACTACCACTCCTCCCTTCCCGTCAAGATCGCACGTTTTTTCCCACGCATGGGTCGCTCCATTCGGAAAAGAACTACGGGTCTCCTTGTGAAAAAGTGCTGGATGCAATTGGGTATTCTTCGCCAGCACGAACCGTACAAAATGCAGTTCGAAAATTTTCCCAAACCTTCCCTGCCGGAAAGCGCACTTCCATCCATCGCCATGGTGACCCCATCCTACATGCAGGGACAATACTTGGAACGCACTATGCTGAGCATTCTAGCCCAGGAATATCCCAAGCTCAGTTACATCGTTCAGGACGGGGGATCGTCCGACAACAGCGTGGAAATCATCAAGCGCTACGAATCCAAACTCACAGTCTGGGAATCAGCTCCAGACAATGGACAATCTGCGGCCGTAAAGCACGGATTTGAAAAAAGCAGGGGAGAGATCATGGCATGGCTGAACTCGGATGACATGCTTATGCCGGGCGCGCTGCGCTACATTGGTGAATACTTTGCCACCCATCCTTCGGTTGATGCCATCTACGGCCACCGGGTCATCATCGACGACAATGACGAGGAAGTGGGTCGCTGGGTGCT
>JAYVCW010000512.1:0-2505 GCA_043749775.1 Acidobacteriaceae bacterium
ATAGTAAAGCGATAGGACAATTAATGAGCGATCTTAATATTGAGACCACGTCATACGACACGACCGAACGATCGCTGCCCATTTTACCGGTGCGCGACACGGTTTTATTCCCCCATGCAGTGCTTCCGCTCACCGTAGGGCGCGATAGTTCAGTGCAGTTGATCAACTCGCTTGGCGAGGATAAGACCATAGTGGTAGTAGCGCAGCGCGAGGCTCGCGTGGATTCGCCGCAGCCCTCGGATCTGTACTCCATCGGGACTTTAGCGATAGTTCATAAAGTAGTGAAGATGCCGAACCAGAGCCTCTTCGTCTTTGCGGAGGGGCTGGAACGTGTGCGGCTGGCTGACTTTGCGCAGTTAACGCCCTACATGCGAGCACGGGTTACGACTATTCCGGAAGTGATTCCTCCGAAAGATTCGGAAGTTGAAGCGCTGCAGAGGAATGTCCTTACCCTGTTCCAACAAATTGTTGCCGGATCGCCGACCTTATCGGACGAGCTTTCTACGGTAGCGATGAACATTGAAGAGCCGGGCCGCCTGGTCGACTTCATAGCTTCGTCATTGCCGTCGTTGTCGACTTCTGACAAGCAGGAAACCCTCGAAACGACTGACGTGCGCGTGCGCCTCGGCAAAATCAATCAGCATCTAGCGAAAGAACTTGAAGTTCAGCAACTTCGAAACAAGATTCAGTCTGAAGTACAGGATCGCGTGCAGCAAACGCAACGCGAGTACTACCTGCGCGAGCAGATGAAGGCGATCCAGAAAGAACTAGGCGAGCAGGACGAGGGTCAGCGCGACACGGAGGAACTGAAGCAAAAGATCGAATCCGCGGGCATGCCGGACGAGGTCAAAAAAGAAGCGCTAAAGGAACTCGGACGCCTGGCGCGCATGTCTCCTATGGCGGCCGATTATTCGGTCACTCGAAATTACATTGAGTGGCTGGCCGTGCTGCCCTGGGCTAAAACTTCTGGCGGAGAAATTGAGATTCCGAAGGCGAAGGAAATTCTCGACGCTGACCATTACGACCTGCAGAAGGTAAAAGATCGCATTCTCGACTATCTCTCGGTTCGCCGTCTGAAGCCGGGAATGAAAGGGCCAATTCTTTGTTTCGTCGGGCCTCCCGGAGTCGGCAAAACTTCGCTCGGCAAATCGATTGCCCGCGCCTTGGGACGCAAGTTTGTTCGTCTCTCTTTGGGAGGAGTCCATGATGAAGCCGAGATTCGCGGCCACCGCAGAACTTATATCGGTGCCCTGCCCGGTCAGATAATTCAAGGCATTCGGCGAGCGGAGACTAAGGATCCGGTTTTTATGCTCGATGAAATCGACAAGGTTGGGCGCGATTTCCGCGGCGACCCTTCGTCAGCGCTTCTTGAAGCGCTTGACCCGGAACAGAATGCCTCGTTCCGCGACAACTATCTGGACGTGACCTTCGATCTGTCGAAAGTTCTCTTTATTACCACGGCGAACATGCTCGATCCGATCGCGGAGCCGTTGCGCGATCGCATGGAGATTATCGAACTGCAGGGATACACGGAAGAAGAGAAAATTCACATCGCCTTCCAATATCTGATTCCGCGTCAGATCGACGAGAACGGCATCACCGCCGAACAAATCGAGTTTCCGCAAGAGGCGGTGAGCAACATCATCCGCCACTACACTCGTGAAGCTGGAGTTCGTAATCTGGAACGCACCATCGGAACGATCTGCCGTAAGCAGGCGCGACGGCTGGCGGAAGGGAAAACGGAAAAGCTCGTCATCACCAAAGAGATCGTCCAGGAATTTTTGGGCGGGATCAAGGTTCGCAGCGAGGGCGAAATTGCCGAGCGAACGAAGCGTGCGGGCGTTGTCGTGGGACTTGCCTGGACTCCGGCCGGTGGCGACGTGCTATTCGTCGAAGCTAACCAGATGAAAGGCAAGGGTGGGCTCACGATCACTGGGCAAATTCAGGACGTGATGCGCGAGTCCATGCAGGCGGCCTTAAGTTGGGTTCGGTCGAACGCCAAGCAACTCGGCATCGACGACGAATTTTTCTCTAATCATGACATTCACATTCACGTGCCTGCGGGGGCGATTCCGAAAGATGGTCCGTCCGCCGGTGTCACCATCGTGACCGCCCTGGTGTCGTTGCTCTCCGGGAAGCAGGTTCGTCCGCTGACCGCGATGACTGGCGAAATCACTTTGAGTGGAAATGTGTTGCCGGTTGGCGGCATCAAAGAAAAAGTTCTTGCCGCCAAGAGAGCCGGAGTTCATGACGTGATTTTGCCGGCTGAGAACAGGACCAACGTCGAAGAAGATCTGACTCCTGAACAACTCGGCGGCTTAACCACCCACTACGTCAAGACGATCGACGAAGTTTTGGAGATCGCAATGCCAAGCACACCTCGCGAAGAGATGCAGGACGCTGAGGAGCGTGAGAAGGTGCTGAGCAGCTAACGTTACTACGAATCTGAATGGTGGTGTCTACTGCGGCACCACCATCGTTCTTCGCTTTGCCCCACGCAACCTT
>JAYVCW010000513.1:0-13541 GCA_043749775.1 Acidobacteriaceae bacterium
CTGTAAGCAAGCCCCCCGCCCCAAACAGTTCAACGAAACCCCATAGCCATTCAATACCGACTGATTCGTATGCAAATAAATCGTCCCATACACGTTGTAGGTGTTGACGGAACTGTTCGGACCATTCGCCGGAATCGTTACATTGCATCGCGAGTTGTTATAAGTCGTTGATACCGCGCCGCAGGCAGCGTTGAGGGTCTCTTGCAAACCAGCGGAAGCCGAACTGACTGTGTACCCCGCCGGGTAGGAAAACGTCGGAGTGAACGTAATCGTGCCCGTGCCTCCTCCCGATATACATCCGCCAGTCGCACTGGTTACCGCTGTGGCTTCAGCATTTCCTCCCCCGGAGAGAAGAACCTGATATCCGGCACCGCTAGTGGTATCGATCCCCGTTGGGCACGGCGCAATTGTGACCGCCGTTGTTACGCCGCTAGTTAGCGAACCGGATATCGTCCTGGTCCAATTCAATGCGGTTGTAGCGTAAGTAATCCCCGCAGGAGCGCCTCCGCCACACAATGCCCAGGTCGAATTTCCAGTCAGACAGGTTGAACCGTTCGCAACCCCTGCTCCTAATTCCACCGTCGGAATCGCGCCGCTTACGAGGTCGGCCTTCCCTGATAATCCAGCGTCTACATAATGCCTGTCCGCTGCCTGAGTAGGAGCAGTTGGGTCACCCGAAAGGCTCAAGGGCCCAGACATGGTGTCGCCAGCCTTTGCGACAAACGAACCCGCTCCCACATTAGCAACGGCGGAGTCTACATAGCTCTTGTTCGCCCCATCATTGGCTCCGACCGGTGCCGGAAGCGCAGGAGCTGCAGCAAACTGTTTCACTCCTGTAATTGTCTCGCTTCCTGCTAAGTGGACTACGGCAGAGTCCACCGCTCGATTCGCAATCGCGTTGTTCACGTAGTCTTGAGTTATCGCTTGATTGTTAAGACCATTCCCAGGCTGCGTAAGCACCGCTGATATTGTTGTAGGAGACACAGACGAAACAGCCCAGTATTGCGTGCGCACCGTTCCGTCATCTAGCTGCAACACCACTACATAAAACGTGCCCGAAGGTAAAGCGCCCACATTAGGGACAAGTTGAGCCGTGAAAGATCCAGCCGCTCCGAGAATCACGCTCAAGTTGCCCGCTGCTACTACGTCGCCCTGTACCGTTTGAAATGAAGGCCAAGAGATAAGAACGGTCCCCGCCGCAGCTGTCCCATCCGCTCGATACACGGTGTCGTTAATAGTAGTAAGTGCGGGTGTTCGCCCCATCAGAGCAGTCGACAGTCCTAATGTAATTAGCAACATCCCCACTGCAGAGAACACATTCGACAGCCCCGGATGCCGCTTCTTCTTGGTCGGCCCTGATCTCATCATAGCTCGCTTCCTCTCGTTCACCGACATCTGGCATACCAGCCAAAAAAAAGCCGCTCCATTGAGCGGCGCGCCAAACACCTTTGTCCAGCCGGTGTTAACTATCCAGAACTTGCATTTAGTCGATTCAGGTCGACAAAGCGGCGCACGCTATCCACATAAACCTCCGCGAAATCAACAACCGGACGTTTAGATACGACAAGCGTAATCGCGTCGTCAATCGGCCAATCAAGCGCACACAAGATCGCCAGCGTCATCATCGGAGCTCGATGCACGCCAGCGGCGCAATGCACGTAAACCTTCGCACCAGGATCGTTCAAAGCAGCCAACGCAAACTCACATCCCAACCGCAAAAGCTCTGGTGGCTTCGGCAAAAAATCATCGTCCGTAGGGTTCCACAAAACTTTCACGCCGAAGGCGAGTCCCAGAGGCTGGTCGTCAAACTCTTGCTGCATATTCAGAACATGAGTTACCCCAGCCTGGGCCAACTCCTCCATGTTCCGCGAATTCCAAATACCGCCGCCAAGTCCGATTCTGTCTGTTACCCAGCTGATATCCATCCGACCTTCGGCCGCCTTTTCTACTCATTCACTCTCGACTGCTCTTGCGATTTTACGTCACCGCCCGGAGAATCAACTGTTGCCACAGCCGGCTTCTCATACAATTCCAGTTTGGCCATCAGCGTTTGAAGCGACGAACGCGTCGGGACTACCTTCGCCGCCGCAGGTTCTTGCATAATACCTGCGATACTCCAAAGGAACCTCATCGACGCAGCACTTCCTCGCCGTTTCACCGTCCGGACGACACTTCTTGTCATATCAAGACTAGAAGCTACAATTACGTCCCTGATTTCCTGGCGCACTCTGTCCGCTTGTTCCGCCGCCGCCGCTTCACGGATGCGGCGTTCTTGAGCTTCTTGTCGAGATTGGCTCTTAACTTTCGTCATTGCATATCTTGGCAAACGCTAAACGAGGAAAAGGCCCGACCGAAGTCGAGCCCTCTCCGCTTTCTTGATCTATAACTTCTTGGATCTATAAGTTAAGGATACCAAACAACCACGCGACCACCGCCACTTTTCCCCATTTTATTTCTTCATTGCTTTGAGGAACTTACGTTTAGATTGGCACTTCTGCCCACTTGACAGAATTGGTCCACCTTCCTCGTGAGTGGCAACTCTTCCATGAGTCTAGCTGCTAGAAGGAGTTTTGTAAGTTCGTCCAAGGCCTCTTGCAGGGAACGCTCGATTGTTCTCTGGGTACGTCCGAGCAGTCTAGCCACCTCGGCCACCGAATATTCCTCCAGAACATTCATGGCCAACAGTTTCTTATCAAATGTATCGAGCCGTTCGATCGCTCGCTCCACATCGATCACAAAAATCACCACGTCCTCAAAGCTGCCTCTTCCATGTGATGTAACTCGGGTACGAAAGAATTCCCTCCCCAAAAGAGAAGGCAATCTGCCAACTTCGACCGACGCTCTCCCATATCTACGAAGCAAAGCAACCGTTTTTCTGCGATATGGCCACAAGTCGAACTGTCCATCATCGATTGGCAGATATCCAGACGGTTGGCCCTCTCCCATTAAATAAAGAACTCGATGTTCGTGCGATTGGCCGTTAATCATACTCGTTCCTCCCTCTGCTCAACGCCCTCTAAGTATTCGATCTGAACGCCATGTATTTGTTCTCGATTGCTACCCTTTCGACGTCGACCTTTCCGCTCACCACCTTCTCCACGCTTCGGCAACCTCGCGAAATGTGCGCTGCACGAGCCGCAATGCACGCCCGTCTCATTCCTCAGTCTCAGCCACAACCCCCCGCAACGCTCGCAATACTTCAACTCCATCTGAATTTCAATGCCCTCGGTCCCACTCTCGAGCTTCATGGCTTATCTCCTCTATGAACTGAAATGCGCATAAAAAAGCCCTGACCGATTTCTCGGATCAGGGCTTCGTTTCTCTTACGATGGCCTGTTATGCTATTTAATTAATGGTGAATGTGTTACTGCAATCGTGTTGACTTTACCGCTACAGAAGGTCGAAAGTAACTTTCTTCATATCCTGATTTTAAAACTCTTCCGCTCTGCACAATCACGGTTACCTTGCCGCTAAAACGTATAACTCGCAACAAACGCTGCATCGCTGTGGAAAGTACTTCGTCCGTTTGAACTTTGCGGCGAAATTCCCCGAATCCACTTTCTTCATTCCCTTGCAAGCATACATCTAACATGGCGGATACTCCTTCGGTATAAGTGCATTTTAGAACATTATATACAGGATGTTAACTAGCTAAATATCACTAAGTCAATACTATTCTCTGCGAGATCCATGTTCGTTAGGTACCACCGTTTCATTCTAGAGCAGGCAATAGGATACTTAAGTAGATCGCGGGACCTGGAGCACCTTATCTAATCACGGTATTGTGCTGATATCGCAAAAGCCGGGGACCTAGCCCCTCTCGAAAGCATGCTTTTCTTCCAACTGTCGAAGAGCATTTGCCATCTCCCCCTCAAATCGACTACGTTGCGCCACTAGCGCCGGAAGAGCAGTAGCCATCCGCCGCTCCACACGAACCAGCCCACGGTTTGATAACCGCACCGCACTCTCCATCAGTCGATCGGCAGTTGTATCGAGATAAAGCGATTCCGTCGCATCGTCAAGGTTCATCCCGGTTTCTTCCAATAAGGTTTGCCAGAACACCTTGCGCTCGACCATTCTCTCAATCTCTTCGTCGCCGGCCGCACCAAACGCCCACTGCTTCAGCTTGAAGTTATAGTGGCGACTCGAAAAAGGAAGAGGGACAAGCTTTCCCGACTTCACAAATTCGATCTGCTTGTTGTCTACCTCTTTGCGCAGAGCATTGACGACCGCCGCTTCCGTATCCTTGGGGTCAAGAGTTGGAAAAATTTCACGCAAAGTAGCGGACAAATTGACCGCCACCAACGCACGTAACCCTCCCGAATGTTCCAACGATACGACCGCATGTAGCACTTCAAAATCAGCTCCCGAAGTTGCATGACGAAAAGGCCACTGCAATTCAAAGCTGAGCGGCAGCCCGGTGCGTGTAACGTAGATAGTCTTCGATCGCGATGAATTTAGCGCCGTTCCTTGATCCATCTCCCCCTCGTCCCCAAATAATCAAACTCAATTTTACCCGCGCGTCTGGTTTCAGTCCCCGGTCCCAGTTCTACGACAGACGCGCCAGTCTCCACATATTCATCATTGCTGAAACTAGTATCAATCCCCACAATCCAGCCCCCACAATTATCCCGCATTCCGTCTGTAGCAAGTCAGCAGAGACGCCAGCAGCAAATGCAAATAAAAAAATTATCGCGATCAAGTGGAATCCTTGCCCTGGAAAATCAACTGCTCCAAGCCCGAACCCGATGAAAAGGCACGCCATGAACAAAGGGGCAGCATTTCCAAAATACCGTGCTCGGTTCCATCCGGCGTAAGTAATAAGTGCCGCGGGCAGCGCAATCATTAATGGCGGACCACCTGAAAACACAGTCCGAAGCATTGCGCTATAGGAAACGAACGATCGCAATGCTTCCCACTTAAAATCGAACCAAATCGCATGCCTCATCCCAATCCAAAAAAGCTCAGGCTTAAAGCAATACGTGGCCAACATCACAACCGTGGCCACAGCAACGGCCGTAGCCCAGATCACGCCGACCGCTTGCCGCCGAACCGGCGCCACCCACATCATCAACGGCAAAACTAGCATTAACAAAAACGCCAACGAAAACTGATTTCCCACCGCCAAAGCCATCGATAGCCCCAGCAGCAGAATCCGCCGCCAGTTCCACAACACCACCTCGCGCGGAGCGTAAAGCGTATGTGCGACAGCAATCGCCGTGAACACGGTTCCAAACGCTCCCCATACCCCGCCCATCTCTCCCAAGCTTTGCGCGCTACCCGCGCCAATAATCATTGCCGGAGAAAAGCAATAAAAGCCTAAAGCAATAAATCCGCCGGTATTGCCATAGAGACGACGCGTCACGTACCAAAGCGAAGCTCCCAACATCAGCCCAAAGAAAATTTGTGGAAGCGCCGCCAGCAGCGAAAAACCTGATGATGCTTGAATATTCCCTGCGGGGCTTAGCAACATCCAGGGCAACATCCCGACTGACCCCAGCAAATAATAGAGCGGAGACCGATCCCGATCGTACCCGTCAGCCACTCTCAAATGCCCCTGCCTCGCCGCAGACGGAATCCCGGAAGCCATCTCCGCTCCCAGCGCCTCCGGCGTACCCGCGATCGGACCCCCCTTCCATTGGGCAAGCCCCGCGTACACTCTCAAAGCTTGGTCTGAATCAACTGAGGAGGATTGCACTCGCACCAGCCACAAGCACTGCAGCACATAAGCGAGCAATAAAGCAGCAGCCGCAAACTGCGGACTGCGAAATCCATCGAGATGAAGAATTCGGCGCAAGGCAGACGAAGTGTTTTACCATGTCCAAGCCGGTCACTGATAACGTGGGTACCGCTCGTTTTGGTCCTGCGATTCGGCTCACAAAACTAGAACTGTCGACCGTCCCAAAATGTACTTTTTGGTCCGAACCAGTATATTGATCCAACCCAATATAGTTGAGCGCAGGCAACTAACGTGAATATCTCCGACGGTTCGTCGAGCGATGGTCATTCAGCGGCAGATCCACACGCTCTCTCGCAGGGAGCAGAAGAGCTTAAGCTTTCTGCTCCGTTAGCAACCCATCTCGCAATCCCCAATCCGCCGCCTGGAAGCCTGGACACGGCAGTCCGAGCCATCGCCCTGCATTTGGGCCGATGGGCCCTCTATATCGCCATGGCTTATTTCACCTATCAAATCGCCGGATGGCTGATCTCAAACCTTAAATCGACCGGCAACTACGTTTGGCGGCTTATCGTCGAATCCATAATGATGGTGGCTGCAATCTTGCCAGGCTTCGCGATGGCAAAAATTGAACAACGAAGCTTTGGCGACTTCGGCCTGCCGTTTCGCCGAGCCTTCCGAAAAAACTTTTGGGTCGGCTCGCTCTGGGGCTTAGCATCTCTCAGCTTCCTGATGCTCGCACTCCGACTAACTCATTCGTTCGAATTCGGATCGGTGGCCTTGCAGGGTCCGCGCCTCATAAAATTTGGGCTCTATTACTTAGCACTCTTCTTGGCGACCGCCCTTTTCGAAGAATTTCTGCTCCGAGGATATTCCCAGTGGATATTGTCGCGAGCCTTCACATTTTGGCCCGCGGCAATCTTCCTTTCAAGCGCGTTTGGCTACATTCATAAAGGTAATCCTGGCGAGGCAAAAAGCGGGCTAATCGCTGCTGGCTTAATTGGCTTTTTTCTCTGCCTGACGCTTCGCCGCACCGGGGATTTATGGTGGGCCGTTGGCTTTCACATGGCGTGGGACTGGGGCGAAAGCTTCCTATATTCCGTTCCCGATAGCGGAATACTGCTTCCCGGCCACCTGCTCAATTCAAGGCTCCATGGTCCGGAGTGGCTGACAGGCGGCTCAGTCGGTCCCGAAGGCAGTTATATTATTTTTGCCATCATAATCGTGCTCTGGATTCTGTTTGATCGCCTCTACCCCGACGTCAAATACGACGCCGCTCCCGCCACGCAACCGAGCGCCTAGATATCCAAATTCTTAACGTCCAGAGCATTGTCTTCAATAAACCGCCGGCGAGATTCCACGTCCTCACCCATGAGCGTGGTAAAGATCGTCTCGCACTCCGCGATATCTTCCAACCGAACTTGAAGCAAGGTACGCCGCTCGGGATCCATAGTCGTCTCCCAAAGTTGTTCCGCAGTCATCTCTCCCAACCCCTTGTAGCGTTGAACGATGTATTCCTTGCGCCCCTCATTCAAAACATAGTCAAAGACGTCACGCGGATTATTCTTTTCTACAATTTCTGGCTCTTTAACGCGGCGTGCAGCAGTCGCCTTCCCAGATTTCTTTCGAGCCGCATCTGCCTCCGCTCTCTCGACGGCGTTCAGGTTCTCCTCACCCTCTTCGCTCCCGGCCTCGGCCTCCTCCTCACCTTTATCCACTGAGGCCGCCGACTTCGCCGCCCGCGGCAAGCTCTCAATCACATAGGGTGGTTCGAGATACTGCTCGATCTGCTTGAACTTGGCAGCCAACTGCCTGAATTCCGGAGTCGCAGCCAATTCCCAATTGATAACGTGTTCCGCCCCTTGTGAGTTGACGAACACCACCTCCCAAAGATTATGTTCTTCATCAAAACGCAGGTCGACACTCTTCAGCTTTAAATCTTTCTGCAACCGCTTGACTTCTTTTTCCAGCTTCTCGATCTTCTTCGGAGCCGCTTTTTTCTCCCCTTCAAAGTCGGCGCGTTTCGCCAAGTCAAGTTTGGGAAGCAAGGCAGAAATCTCTTCGACGCGAAGTCGCTTGTTCACCTTGTCAAGAAAACCAAGGTATTCGTTCAACACCGTTATGAACTTGGTCAGAGCGGCGCCTTCCAGCTTGGCCGCACCTTCTCCATAACGGATGATCAGCCCTTCCGACGCACGCTTCACCATCACTTTCACAAACTCGTGCTCATTCTTGATGTACTGATGCGTCTTGCCCTTCTTGATCCCAAACAGAGGCGGCTGCGCAATGTACACGTTATTTCGCTTGATCAGCTCCTGCATATGTCGAAAGAAAAAAGTCAGCAGTAGCGTCCGGATATGCGAACCATCAACATCCGCGTCGGTCATTAAGATGATCTTGCCGTACCGCACCTTCGTCGGATCGAAATCTTCCTTTGATATCCCAGTTCCCAATGCGGTAATCATCGCCCGAATTTCTTCGTGCGCCAGCATCTTGTCGTAACGCGCCTTCTCGACGTTAAGAATTTTTCCCTTGAGCGGAAGTATCGCCTGAAACCGCCTATCACGCCCCTGCTTAGCCGTCCCGCCTGCCGACTCACCCTCAACCAGGAACAACTCGCACCGATTCGGATCGCGCTCGGAGCAATCCGCCAATTTTCCGGGCAGACCGCCGCCATCCAACGCCCCTTTTCTTCGCGTTAGGTCGCGAGCCTTGCGCGCCGCCTCGCGAGCTCGAGCCGCATCAATCGCTTTGTTGATGATTTTTTTCGCTATCGATGTGTTCTGCTCGAAGAACGCTCCGAGCCGCTCGTTAACCACAGCCTGCACTATGCCCGCAATATCGGAGTTCAGTTTGCCCTTAGTCTGCCCTTCAAACTGCGGCTGCGGCAGCTTGACGCTGATCACCGCAACCAGCCCTTCCCGGACGTCGTCACCAGTCAGGTTCTCTTTAACATCCTTAAACAGTCCCATCTGCTGCCCTGCATAGTTGATCGTGCGAGTCAGGGAAGTTCGAAAGCCCGAAAGATGCGTGCCGCCATCAACGGTGTTGATGTTGTTGGCAAAACTGAAAACGGTTTCGGAATAGGCATCGTTGTACTGCAGGCCGATCTCGATATGAACGTCGTCCTTATCGGCTTCCATATAAATCGGCTTCTCGTGCAGTGTCTGCTTCCCGCGGTTCAAATGCTTAATGAATTCCGCAATTCCGCCCGTATATTTGAACTCCGTATGCTTAGCCTCGCCTGTCTTCGAATCCGTCTGCCGCTCATCCGTGAGCGTGATGATCAGACCCTTGTTCAAGAAGGCAAGCTCGCGAAGCCGCTGCGAGAGCGTGTCAAAGTTGTACTCAAGCGTGGTAGTAAAAATCGTCTTATCCGGAACAAAGTGAACCTTCGTTCCTGTCTTCGCCTTCACGGCGCCAGTCTTCTTCAGTTTGCTGGTTGGCTCGCCCTTTGAATAAGTCTGCTCCCAGGTAAACCCATCGCGCCAGATTTCGAGATCGAGTTCCTCGCTAAGCGCGTTGACGCAACTCACACCCACGCCGTGCAGTCCGCCGGAAACTTTGTAAGAATTGCTGTCAAACTTTCCGCCCGCATGCAGCGTAGTCATTACAACCTGCGCTGCGGGAATCTTCTCCCCATCGATGTCCATGTTGTCGACAGGAATACCGCGCCCGTTGTCTACTACAGTGATTGAATTGTCGATATGGATCGCCACTTCAATCTTGTCAGCATGCCCCGCGAGAGCCTCATCCACTGAGTTATCAACCACCTCATAGACGAGATGGTGCAGCCCCAGTTCGCCGGTAGAGCCGATATACATGGCCGGACGCTTCCGCACCGCCTCCATGCCACCCAAAACTTTGATTGAGTCTGCGGTGTAATCGGCGTTGGCCGCCTTTTCGTTCTTGCCGTTCGACTCGATGCCCTTGCTGCGCACGAGATCGGCTTGCAATTCTTTTGTCGCCATTATGCTCCGTGAAGAGACCAAAGCGTCGCACTTTTCGGGCGCCCAGCGGTTACCCAAAAGTGCCACAAGCTGTTGAATTTTCGGCTATTTAGCTATCTACTAACCTTCCCGTATTTTAGCACAAACCGCACCTCGAATTGCGGCCGGAATCGCCTCCGTAAACCGCTCTGTTTAAACCCACAACTCAGGCCCATTGGTGAAAAGAAAGTTGGGAAATGTTGAGCGGGAAACTGTGGGATCGGCGACCCCGCCCCTCCGTTTCCAGAATTAACAGAGCAGCATTATAAGAACACTGAGAAGAGACGTAGAAGCATCCCGCGCCCGCTCAATGCGGCGCTACTTTGACCGACGAAAAATGCAGGCCATCCATGATTTCGTCAAGGTCTTCCTCCGTGGTAGCAATAAACGTGAACGAAAAAACCCGCTTACCCGATAGCCAAACGAGAGTACTTTGCCGCATCGTAATCTCGGCTGCTTCAGGTTTAACGCGTAGCGATTTCATAAAGTCGGCTCGTACGAGTGTCCGTGATTCGACGTCGATCCTGTAAGCCTCCCCTACCATCTTGAACCCCTGCGCCGTCGCGGCCTCGGTGATCGGTTCCACGTAGTCTTCGGCTTTCTTCAATCCGGGATAAGTTGCCGCATTCTCATACGCAATGACCACCGCTGAATTGACGCTATCCGATGTCACCTCAGGAGGCCGCTCAAAAATACCTAGCAGCACATTCCCCTGTTCTCTTGACACAGGGGCCGGTTTCGTCTCCCAAGGCGGGTTGTCGGAGCCGGCGTTAGCCTTCCCTTGAATAACCGCCAGGTGGCTCGTTCGGTCCACCCACCCAAACGGAATGCGAAAAGTGAACCCAAACTCCGAGTTCCGGTAAAGCTGACCTTCGTCCGCACGCGCAACAGCAGATCGAGGTGATTTAGTCGCCGGGGGCGCCCACTCAAGGACGGCGCCAGAGTACGCAAGGCTAGCCAGGATCGCGGCCAATCGGAAGGACGAAAATATAAAAATCAATCTACAAGAAGTTTATACCGCGCGGACCCTGTCTACTCCAACAACATGCAATCCCCATAAGAATAGAACCGGTACCCAGCTTCAATCGCATGACGATAAGCGCTCATCACAAGCTCCTTCCCCCCAAACGCGCAAACCAGCATTAACAGGGTCGATTGCGGCAGATGAAAGTTCGTCAACATAGCGTCCACGACACGAAAACGATATCCCGGATATAAAAAAATATCCGCCTCCCCGCTTCCCGCTTTCACTCGACTCGCCGCCGCGCCGTCACCCCATCCACCAGCCGAATGCTCAAGTGTTCTGACCGTCGTTGTGCCCACCGCCACAACGCGCCGCCCGCTGGCTTTAGCCTTGTTTATTGCGGACGCCGCCTCTGCGGAAATCTTGTAGCTCTCGCGGTGCAGCTTGTGATCCTCAACCTTTTCCACGCGCACCGGCTGAAAAGTTCCCAAGCCGACGTGCAAAGTCACCGCCGTCATCTCGATCCCACGATCGCGGATCCGCTTCAAAATCTCATCCGTAAAGTGCAATCCCGCCGTAGGCGCGGCCACCGATCCCCTGGGTCGAGCATAAACAGTCTGATAGCGTTCACGATCTTCTCTTGCTTCGTCGCCCCCCTCCCCCGCGGCACGACGAATGTAAGGCGGTAGGGGAGTATGTCCAATCTCCTCCACTCGTGAGAAAAAATCTGGCACGTCTGAAAAGCGAATTCGACGTTCTCCAAATTCGCCTCGCCCTATCACTTCCGCTTCCAGCCCCCACGATGTTCTTTTCAGGTCGGGCCCGTAGAAATAAAGCTTCTCTCCAACTCCAATCTTTCGTCCCGGCTTAACCAGACACTGCCATTCGTTAGGATCCTCTGCTACCTGCCGCGTCAGCAGCACCTCGACCTTCCCTTGAAAAAAATTTCTCGGAGCGGGACTATCAGCGCTTATTTTTTGCTCGCCCTCCACGCGCCGACGACCATAGAGCCGGGCCGCAAAAACCCGCGTGTCATTCAGCACGACCAAGTCGTCAGGTCGTAGTAGATTGGATAGCTCCCGGAATGCCCTATCGCTGAGCGACCTCGCCGAACGATCCACGAGCAAAAGGCGCGAACCCGCCCGATCGTCAAGCGGTTCTTGCGCAATCCTCTCTAACGGCAAGTCAAAATCAAATTCGGAAACCAGCATCGGCAAATTATAGTTTTGTGGCGAGTTCGTTGCTCACCATGCCCGATAAGCAGCCCTGTGACGTCGCCCGATGCGCGCACGATCAAGCAACCTCATCGGCCAGAATTCATCAAACACCTGGCCCGGAAACAACGGGATAGTTAGCTAAATACAAACCTATCGCGGAGGAACTCAACGTTGAGGAGCGGACATTGCTCGAGACCGGTTCACGCGGCGGCTCGTCCAGGCACGACTTTTTTACAATTCTCGACAGCTAAATGTTGTAAGACTTCGCAGCTCTGCTGTAACATTGCGGCGCAGCTCCAAGGCGACCCTGCCGCCATCCTAAAATGTCCGCAAACGGCCCATTTAGCAACCGTCAGCATCGCCAGGCAATCGTGCAGTTCGGACGTTGCCTGCACGAAAACGGTTTAGTAGCCGCCACCGACGGCAATCTCTCCGTCCGCCTTGACGCCAAGCGCCTGCTGGTTACCCCCACCTGTATAAGCAAAGGCAGAATGCATGCATCCGACATGATTATCGTCGATATGGATGGCAAACGCCTGGCCGGCAAACGCCGAGTCTCTAGCGAGATCGGCATGCATCTCCTAATCTACCGCCTGCGCCCAGACGTGCAGGCCATCGTTCACGCCCATCCTCCGACCGCCACCGGCTTCGCCGCCTCCGGATACGGTCTCAACCGGCCTCTGGTATGTGAAGTGGTCGTTGGTTTAGGTTCGATCCCGCTGGCTCGTTACGGCACGCCCGGAACTCCCGAACTCACCGACGCTTTGGAACCCCTTGTCCCCGGTCACGATGCAATCCTGATGGCCAACCACGGAGTCGTCACCTACGGCTCCTCGCTTGAAAGCGCCTACATGAAAATGGAAACCGTAGAACACTTCGCAAAAATCGCGCTCGTCACCCATCTGCTCGGCAACGAGCAGCCCTTGGGCGAAAAGGAAGTCGAAAAGCTCCAGCAGGTTCGACAACGCTACAAAGTGGGTCGATCTACCGAAGAAGCTGACGAGAAAGATGTTCGCGAAGCATTGACCAACCTTCGCTAGTCTTAATCTCAATCTCCCCCGATTCTAAATCTAAGCCCTGCTCTGAAATTCGCTGTCAGTGCCGGATAACCCACCACTTCGTTGTAATGATCGTTGAGAGCATTCTCTACATTCACGTACGCCGTAACCCGCGGCCTTAACAAGTACCAGCCGCCTAGATCTACGCGAGCATATCCCGCGGCGTGGTCGATATTGAATCCCAGGTTCAGGAAGTCCGAGTCTGCCCGTCGGCCAACAAAAGTTCCACCCAGATTCGCTCCCCACCGCGTGCCCGTATATGTGAGCAACATGTTCCCCGAATGCTTTGGACGCCGCAAGAGCGGCCGCCCCGGAGCATGCAGCGCATCGAAGAAAAATGGCTGTTTCAAGATCTCGGTAGACGTATATGAATAGGAACCCGTGAAAGAAATTCGCGAGTTGACCTTTCCCGTGATCACCGCCTCAGCGCCGTGAGCCTTAGACTCGTTAATATTTTGAAATTGCCCGGCGAACGTGATCGGATCGACGATAGCGAAATCAATCTGATTGCGGAACAGGTTGTTAAAGTAAACCCCTGAAAGCTGAAATCTTCCTCCGAGCAATCCTTGATCGAAGCCCGCCTCGAAGGCCCGGTTCTCTTCGGGCTTCAGATTTCGATTCGCTAATTCGAACGGT
>JAYVCW010000514.1:0-3551 GCA_043749775.1 Acidobacteriaceae bacterium
TAGATCACTGGGGCGCTTGCGATGAATTCGCGGACCTCGTTGGCCCGGCAGATCGTATTTTCCGGGTGCAGTCGGGCAAGATCATCAGGAACTCCTCGCCCCCATACCGTCCGACGCTGTCGTAAACGCGAAGCTGGTCACGAAGCCGGCGTCCTACTTCACGCAGCGCTTCATCGCCAAAGAGATGTCCGAGTGTGTCATTCACCTTCTTGAAATGGTCGATGTCACCGAGAATGATTCCGAGCGGGGCACGTCCTCGCGCTCCGCGAACCAGTTCGCGCTCCAGCATACTGACAATTTCGCCGCGGTTCATCAGGCCGGTTAAGCTATCGTGCGTCGCGGCGTGCCGCATGGACTCGCGGGCTGAGACTAATTCCGCATGTAACTCGAGAATCCGCTTGCCGACCAGCAGGCGAGCCTTCAATTCCAGCTCGTCAAAAGGTTTTTCCAGATAGTCGTCGGCCCCAGCGTGCATGGCCTCGAGCATGTTCTGGCGGCCCTCTTTGCCGGTCAAGAGTATGACGTAGGTGTAAGCATCGTTCGAGACGGTGTTACGTATGCGCTTGCAGAGCTCGATGCCGTCGATGTCGGGCAGGATCCAATCAAGAAGCACGAGCCTGGGCGCATCGGGCTGATCAAGTATGCGTTGTGCCGCAGCTCCGCTTTCAGCGACGGTGAATTCGAACCCCCAGCTCTGAAGGTGGTCGCGGATAAGCTTTCGAAAAACCGCGGAATCATCGACAATCAAAACCTGCATGGACGTGGAACCCTCGCTCCGCGTGTCATTAAATCCTTCGACGAGTCATTAAATCCTTCGATCGACCATCCCAACTCGTCAAAGATAGCCTAAGCTCGCCCGGTTACTTAACCCACTCAGAAAAGATCTGAGGAGTGGGACGAGTATCGGTGCCATTTCGGGACGCGGGAAGACTTGCAGAATAAATCGGCGGCTAGCGTCTACAACTTTAGGGGAGTGGCGTCGCCTTATTCAGTTGTGACAGTCAACCGTAGCTCGGAACCACGCGAAGCGCCAACCGAAGGGCCAACCGCGAGTTAAGAATGCGATTTTTATTGCGTGGCAGGCGGAGGCGCCGATGAGACCATCGCTTGCTGGCATTCTCGGGCGTCACTGAGAAGATTATTAAATCCTGTTTCTGTCCTGAGCTTCGCCAGGAGCGGATCCGTGAGTAAGTTGGAGTAAGAACAATAATTTTGCGCAATCGCGCTTTCGAACATATGGAGCGCAGCCTGCTTCTTGCCGCAGAAGGCAAAGATAGCCCCCTCGTAATACCAGGTTTCGGGATCGGGATCAGTCGGAACTCCGGTTTCGGCCTCTTGCGCGATGCGATCGAGATCGGATGACGTCCGCAATTGCAGACAGGATTCCAGAAGATCGCGATGGTACTTGGGAGAAGTCGGCATGCGCTTGACCGCTTCTCGTGCGTCGGCAATTTTGCCCTCGCGTAAAAGCAACGACGGAGTCACATAGGCCGCCCACTCCGAGCCCGCATCAAGATGAAGAAAATCCTGAGCGCGCTGGTTTTTATTCAGTTCCATGAAAGCCCACGCGCAAGAACGGTAAGAATAGTTTCCTGGATCAAGCGTGAGCGCGGTGTCACATTCCCCGGCCGACTGCTCCAGCATTCCGGCGTAGCGGTAGACGTAGCCCATCACAAAATGTGCCTGCGCGCTATCCGGACGCCGTTTCACCAGCGCAAGCGCGGACCGGTAGGCTCTGTTCAGTTCTCCGCGCTCAACTCGATTGGTGATTAATTGCCCGGCCGCAACCACGCGGTTCGGATCAAGGCTTTCCGCCTTCTCGTAAGCTTCATTCGAGCGCTGGAACATAGTTTCGCCACCATCGGAATAATCGGCGTCGTAGTAACAGCGCAGCCCGAGCTGCTCCCATGCCGGGGCATAGGTTGGATCGATTTGAACGACGTGCTCGAGCACCGCGATTCCATCCTTATTGGGGCCAGCGTCGTGCGGAATCGCCAGGCTGTGGAGATACAGGTCGTAGGCCTCGGCGCTCTTAGGTCTCGTGCCCGTATCGAGGAATTCACCGCCGGCACCGAGAGCCGGCAATAATCCCTGCCGCATCTGCGCCGCAACCTGGGCCTGCAAGCCGATCAGGTCTTCGGCGGGAGCTGTAAAATTCGCCTGCCACAAAAGCTTGTTTCCCTTCACTTGAATGGCTTCGAGCGTCACCCGCAGCGCGTTGGCCTGCTTCGAGAAATGCCCGGTAAGGATGGTCGCAACATGAACTTCCAGCCCCGCCTTTTGGGGATCGGTATCATTGGCCACAAATTTTCGCGTGATCGCAGACGGACGTACATCAAGCGAACGAGTGTAGGTCAGCGTGTTCGCGATCTCGTCGGCAAGTGCGAAACGAAGAAACTCCACGCTGATATCGCCGTTCATATTTTGTAATGGCAAAACCGCGATGGTGTTTTTAGGGGACTCAGTCTCCGTCACCCGGCGTTGCTTGAAATACCATAAGCCGCCTGCTACCAAAACCGTGAGCAGCAGCGCGCATACTCCCAGCAAAATGTAGATCGATAATTTATGACTCGCCGGCTGGAAGGTTGTGGTGGCGATGCGATAGGGCAAGGCAGGGCGTTGCATGGCGCTCTTCGTCAGGCCTGAATCGGTCTCTTTACGCAGCGACTGCAGATCGCCTTTCATTGTTACCGCGCTCGGATAACGATGCCCCCGATCTTTTTCCATCGCGCGGCCGATAATGCCCTCGAGATCCGCTGGCAATTTGGAATTGATCTGCCGCGGAGAAACTGGCCTCTTATTTAATACAGCATCGAGCGTCGTGATCACGTTGCCGGTGGCAAAAGGCTTCTTGCCCGTCGACATCTCGTACAACACGACTCCAAGCGAGAACAGATCGCTGCGCGCATCAAGTACCTCTCCCCGCGCCTGTTCGGGAGACATATAAACCGCCGTCCCAGGAATCACTCCCATCGCGGTCAGCGAATCTTCGAGCGCGGCCTCGCTCGCGCCTTCTTCGCGGGATGACTTGGCTAATCCGAAATCGAGGATTTTGGTCTGGCCGTTTTGCGCCACAAAAATATTGGCGGGCTTGATGTCGCGGTGGATGATCCCTTTGTCATGTGAAGCAGCGAGCGCGTCGGCAACCTGTATTCCGATATCAAGGACTTCATCAATTTCCATCGGCTGGCCGCGCAACCGCTCCTTGAGGCTGATGCCCTCAAGCTTCTCCATGACAATAAAAGGATGGCCCTCATTGTCATCAATGTCGTGAATGGTGCAGATGCCGGGATGGTTGAGCTGAGAAGCCGCGCGCGCCTCGCGCAGGAAGCGGTCCAGAGACTTTTTGTCGTGCAACATCTCCGCCGGAATAAACTTGAGCGCGACGTGCCGGGCCAGACGTGTGTCTTCCGCGTCATACACGACGCCCATGCCACCACCCCCGAGTTTGCCCACAATGTGGTAGTGGGAAACCGTCTGGCCAATCATGTAAAAGGCCTCGTGCCGTCGGCGGCTATGTTAGGCCGTGAAGGAAGGCGTGGTCAACTGGG
>JAYVCW010000515.1:0-4475 GCA_043749775.1 Acidobacteriaceae bacterium
CTTTCTCTGAAACGCCGCACTGAACCGAGTCCATCTGCAGCAGCTTGCCGCCCTGGTAAGGCTTAGGCTCTTTCGCATAGGCAGCCGAAGCCAAACCGAGAAAAACACACATCATGAACTTCGAACCCATTGTGTTAACCCCCAAGAAAGCTACAAGGATAAAGGAGAAGCCGCCCGGTTCCGGGGGAGGAAGCCGAATCGGGTGTCTCCTTATGGCGGCTATTGTTCTATGCGTCCCGACGCGAGGGACAGGTCTCGAAGGTAGTAGCCCTGAAGTCACTTCGCACTTCAGCTAGAGCGACAGCGGTTACATCCAGAGTCAGGCGGGATAAGTTACACTCTGCGATGAATAATGAACGCTGAAAGGAGTTCCTCCATGAACACATTCAATACATACGCCAGAGCCCTCGCTTCGCTGTTGATTGGCCTCGGAGTACTGTCTGCATCGGCCCAAGTGACCGCGCAGCCTGCAAGCAAGCACAATCCGGCAGACGAAGAAATCCGGCGTCTGAATTCGGAAGAGGTCGAAGCGTTCCTCCACAAGGATCCGAAAGCATTGGCGCGTTTGTGGTCAGATGATTTTGTCGTTACCAATCCTTTGAACAAATTCGTACCCAAGCAACAGGTTCTTAAGATGATGGAATCGGGCTTCCTCGTGATTACTTCCTACGACCGGCAAATCGAGTACCTGCGGTCCTATGGCGACACAGCCATCGTGGCGGGCAGCGAGACAGTTGTGTGGGGCGGAAAGATGCCGAACGCTGGCAAGACCGAGCACCTCCGCTTCACCGGTATATGGATGAAACAGGGCGAAAGCTGGCAAGAGGTGGCGCGGCATGCCAACATCTTGCCAACACAATAATCTACCTTCCGTTCCTAGCAACGGAGAACGTGCTACCCGACAAAAGCGGGACGATTCCAAGAAACATCCTATTGGTCAAAGCATCTCACCCAGCGGATTGCTTTAAAAAGAGAATGCATTCGTCGTGGGCGAGTCGTGCTGATCTAGAGCAGGTACGAAGTAACCTCCTCGGTGCCGCCATGCATCCTGCGTGATCTTTCAAGGCGCGCTCATTTTGTCGGTCCGAGATAGCGATCGAGCCAGTCAAGTGATTCCTTTATCATTTCATTTCTGGGGATGTCGTGGCCGGTTTCGTACACGACACGGCGCTTGTCCGATTTGGGCGTTCCAAGCAACCGAAACATCGGCTCTTGCGAAGAACCTGGTGGAAAGATGAAATCGAAACGCCCATTCAACATCAGGACAGGAACCTTTACCCGCGATGCGAAGTTGAGCTGATCTACTTCAGGTAAACGCTTTTGGAGATAAAAGCCCGCACTTATGAGTAAGCAAACCTTGATGCGATCTTCCACCGCTGGAAGGAGGGCTCCCATTGCCGCGCCCCAACTGAGGCCAACATAGGCGATCCTGCTGCCATCGATGTCAGAACGTGTTTGGAGGTAATCGATAGACCGTCCGAGGTCCTTAGACCACGCAATAACGTGGTCTCGATAGGAACTGGTGGCGTTGGGCCATCCATTGGTGAGACCGTCTCCGCGCTCGAAGGTTCCCTTATACAAAGGCAGCATCACTGCCGGTCCGCTCTTGATTATGAAATCAACGCTGTCCAAATAGTCAGGGAGTGAAATTGAGCTTGGTCGAGTGCGTAACGCTCCAGCTCCTGGAAAATAAACGACTGCTTGGAAGGGAGGCTGCGCCTTCTTAGGCAGGAAAAGATATGCAGTTATTCGTTCGTTCCCGTAGGCCGCGTCAATACTGATCTTCTCCTGTTTCCAATCTTCCGTCTGAGTGGTAGATTCCACCACCGGATGCAACGCAGTCTTGTCGTATGAATACAAGCTCTTGTAAGCTTGGAATAGCTGATCGGAAACCGGCTTCTCCTTGCCAAAGTCTCTTGCTCGAACCGTGACCGGTTCTGTAGCTTTTCCGATTCCACCACCAGACGTATACTTTGCACAGCGGAACCCAAAGGTAGATAAGCGTTCAAATGGGGATCGGGCATCAGCATCGTTGAACATATAGGTAGGCTCGTTCCATGCGCCGCCCACGATATATCGCTGCCCATAATTTGCCTCGTTCCAGACCCATTCCTTGACATTGCCGGCCATATCGTAAGCCCCAGACCAAGTCATGCCGCCGTAACTACCTACGCGAACAGTTCCGACTCCGCCGAAGTTGCTGGCTGGTAAAATCCCGCTGCTGTCCTCCGGGGAGGCAGCGGCCGCCCAATGATAGATGCTGGGCAGGGCTTTTCGCGAAAACTCCGCGTAGGCTGCGGCTTCATACCAGCTAACCCCGGCCACGGGAAAGTTACCCTGTCCGCGTGGGTACTCGCCTTGCACCCACGTCGCCGGACCTGGCCTGCCAGTCGTGTCCCGGAATAGAGCTATGCCCTCTGACCATGAAAAAATACGTCCATCCTTGCGAAATTCTTGTTTCCAATACTGCTGCTTTTGGTAACCTCCCTGATCGAGAAAGCGCTTGAACTCTACATTGGTAACCTCGTATTTGTCTATCCAAAAGTCGGCCAAAGAAACCGGCGGCAAAGCTTCAAAGCCTGGGAAACGAAGTAGAGTGACCAACGTGCCTCGAAGAGATGCAGAACCCGGAAACGAAACGTGGACCATGCCGGCAGGAGCTTGCCCCTCCTGATTCAGGGTTACATTCAGGGAGCCGTCCGGGAATGTGGCGCGCTCCACGGTAGTAAAGTCCTTTAGCTCAAACCTCCACCGTGAATCCACCGGCGGAAATCTACGCTCCGCAACGGGCGAACGCCCAATGAACTCCCAAGCGTCGTTTGGCGACTTGTAGTTCCGGCGAAATACGGAAGCACCCACGGGCGTCGTAGTTATCGAACTCGACCATGAGATATCGGGCCAGAACTTACGCAGGACTGGGTCATCGGGTACGTATTGCTCAGCCTCAGAAGCGAATGCGTATGCCTCAGCTAGCTTTCCCTGCTCTATCAACTTGCCAATTTTGGGCAGGGACTCATTTCTAGCCCATCGAACTCGAGAACTGCGATGCAACCACCACCCGGAGAACGCACACAAAGTCAGCAGGATGAGGAAACTAGCAATAATAACGTTCGGCTGCTTGCTTTTCTGAAGAAAGAAGGCTCGATCTGAGCCACCAACTGTCCCCAAAACGAGCGCGCGGCAGCCCTCCAGTTCCCGCTCTAGCTCGGACATAGAGGCATAGCGTTTTTCCGGTTGCTTCTGCAGACAGCGTCGAACAATTCGCTCGATGCCGTGCGGGAGATTCTTAACAAAGCCGTGAAGAGATTTGGGTTCTTCACTCTCTACAATGGAAACCGTGTCGCCGCTGGCCCGTCCTCTAAATGCTCTCTTGCCGCTGAGCATCTCGTAGAGAACCGCACCGAATGCAAAGATGTCGCTTCGAGCATCCACACCGATCCCCTGCAACTGCTCAGGTGACATATAAGGCGGAGTGCCGATCACCTGCAGCTGCTCAGTTAATACCGTGACAGCTTCTCCATCCATCACTGTGCGGTTTTCGTATCTCGCGAGACCGAAATCGAGCAGCTTTGCCCCGGCGCTGGTCAGCATAATATTGCCAGGCTTGATGTCACGATGGACGATACCCTTCTGATGTGCCACTCCCAAAGCGCTGGCGATCGATATAGCGATCTTGAGAGCTTCGTCAATGGAAAGCGGACCTTTCTTGATACGGTCGGATAGAGTTTCGCCTTCTAGAAACTCCATCGCAATAAAAGCTTTTCCAGCGTCTTCGGCAAAATCATAAATCGTGCAGATGTTTGGATGGTTTAAGGATGACGCAGATTTCGCTTCGCGGCGAAAGCGCTCGAGCGACTGTCGGTCTTCAGCAACTGCCTTAGGCAAGAATTTCAGGACGACAATACGTCCGAGACGAGAGTCTTCTGCCTTATACACCTCGCCCATTCCTCCCGCGGCAATAAAGCTAATGAGGCGGAATCGTTCGGCCAGAATCTCCCCCGGTGCGAATCGGGTATTGGGCGCGTTTGGAACCGCAAGGTAGTTGATAAATGGTGGGGTTGAAAGAAAATTGCTTAGGTCTTGTTGCTCGGCAAGAAGTCGAAGCACTTCTTGGGATACTACTTCGTCTTCCTCATGATGCTTCAGAAAGGCGGTGCGCTCGGTAGGGCTGCAGTCCAGTGCGATTTCGTAAAGTTCCTTAACCCGGTCCCATTGTCTTGGGGAAATCTCCATAACTGTTCCTCAATTCGGCTCGCAGCCAAGCCCTCGCCACAGACCAATCCCGCTTTACAGTCTTTGCGGAGATGCCCAGCAGTTCCGCAGTCTCGTCGACGCTTAAGCCGCCGAAGAATCGCAACTCAACAATCCTGCTCTGGCGCGCATCCGTTCTCGCAAGGCGATGGAGCGCGTCGTGGAGTCTCACCAGTTCTTCGGAGTGTTGTGGGGAAAAGGCGAATGCTTCTTGCAGCGGCAAT
>JAYVCW010000516.1:0-6506 GCA_043749775.1 Acidobacteriaceae bacterium
CCCTTCAATAGATTTGCGGCGACTATTCCGCCACCATAACCTGCCACAGGAGTGAGTTTTGGTAGTCCAGTATCCGCCGCATCACCTGCTGCATAGACAACCTGGTTTGAAACGCTCTGCAGAAATTCATTGACCTTCACTCCCGTACGCCGCTAAGGGCAGGGTAGCGGCTTGGATGCAGACTATCCGCAACCCGGCTCGTCGCGCGATTTGCAAACCGCTTCACGGTGCTCTCTTTTCCGACAAAGTCAAGCCGCTTTCGCCACGCCATCGATTTCTGATCGCATTGCATTAGCCTTATGGAGTCGTCGAAACCGGACTGCTCGGGTGCTCTCCAGAGAAAAACGCTGCAAAGCTCACCCGCAGCGTTCAGCAGTGCTCTTTCTCCGGTCCGGTTTTAGGGCAAGAATAGCGAAATTGCGCCCATATCCTGCAATTTCCAGAGAAATCCAAGCGGTTTTCTCTGCACTTCAGACTGTGTGGCGGAGCAGGAGGGATTCGAACCTTAAATACAGTTTTGCTGCGCTAAGCCTCGGGATGTCCGTAAGTTGCAGATCGCAAATTTTACCAGAGAATTCTCGCAACAATTTGAGATTAGAGCTTTGCTACCAGTCCGGTTTCGATTCGCCCTTCATTCGAGCCCGATGGGCGAACATTAATGCGATTCTGTGACATAAGTCTACATTTGGCGAGGCGAGCTCACCTGCTAGGTTCGCATGTGACTGCGCGCCAAGGATGCAGTCACAAGACCAAAACTTTTTCCCGTCAAGCGACTTATAGACATTGCTTCGACGGATTTTGCAGACTAGTATTCAGCCTTAAATTTCACAACACAATCATCACAGTAAGGTTCAAGGGTGGAGGAATGATCAATTTGCGTTGGAGTGCCTGAAGTGCCCCCATTCATTGTACCAAACCCAATGTAAGGTCTCGGTTGATTGACCCGCCCCACATTTCTGTACCAATCGGAACTAGAGATTTTGGCCTCTGACAGTCCGCTACCCTGATTCGACGCGGGTTTCGCGCACTCTAGAGACTCGATAAAGAGGCTCTGGTGTGCGCGCCCCCAGCAATGTACTAGCTTTTTCTTTCCCTAACCGGTGCAGCTCCGCGAATGCCGCCGGCGTCCGATCCGCCAAGGCACTATGCGGACGTTGCTGATTGTAAAGCTCGCGAAACTTCGCCAGCTTCTGTCTTGCGTCTTGCAGCGAAGAAAACCACTCCACGTTTAAACACTCATCCCGCGGGCGGCCATTGAAACTCTCGATGAAAGCATTCTCCACTGGCCGGCCGGGACGGATAAAACAGAGTTGGACTTCGTGCTCGATCACCCACGCCTCCAAGGCACGACTGCAGAACTCGCTGCCGTTATCCACAGTGATGCTCTTCGGCAAACTTCCGCGCTCTGGCCTCGCCTTCTCCAGCGCTTGCACCGACTTTCATCCCCGTCATCGATCGATCGGCTTCCAGCCACACACATTCCCGCGTGAATTGGTCTACCGCCGTAAGGATGCGAAACGAACGCCCATCGGCTAATTTGTCACTGACGAAGTCCATGCTCCAACACGCGTTCGCTCCCACCGCCATCGGGGCGCCCACCCGTTGTCGGCGGCCAATCTTCTTCCGCTGTTTCGTGCGGACGATCAACTGCTCCTCCGCGTACAACCGGTAGATCCGCTTCGCATTCACTTTCCAACCTTCCCGTCGTAACAGCACCGTCAAGCGCCGATACCCGTAGCGTACGTAAGTCGCTGCCATCTCGCACAAGCGCCGCCGCAACACTTCCTCCAACCGCCGCACTTTCCTGCGATACCACCAGGTCGACCAGCCTACCTTCATCAACCGTGCGGCTCGCCGCTGCCCGATCTGATACGTTTGCTGAGCCCAGCGGCCCAGCTTCCGTCGCAGGTCGGGCTTTAAAGCTTTTTTGACACGATCTCCTGCAGGATCTGACGATCCAAACTCAGATCCGCCACCAGCCGTTTCAAACGCCCATTCTCCTCGCGCAATTGCCGCAACTCACCTTTGCGTGTCGATGAGATCAAGCACGTGAAGTTCTTGCGGGCTGCCCTCGGATCAGCTGCGGTGAAGAAACCGGCGATCAATCTCGATGCTCTTGGCTATGGATATTCGGACGTTTACAGCTTCCTAAAACTATCTCGGCAGTTTGAGACGTGGGTGTCAGCGCTTACCTCGGTGCGGCTCCGCTCATTACGAGCAAGACGTATCTCAAGGCTGCCGCTGCGATCATGGACACCGAGGCTCAACACTCCGGCTCGATTCGCCTCAGCTGCATTTTGAATAACGTCACCCGCCCGGCCGTGGATGCGAAGGATGTGCCGTGAACCCGCCGCGATAAAGCAAGATCTAAACCCTGGCGATCGCGTAGAGGGCCTCGGCAACTTTGGGATGCCGACAGGAAAAGTGGGTACGGTGGAGAAAACGAACGAAGATGACGCGATGGTAAAGTGGGACGGCGACGGTCGAATGAGAATCCGCCAACCGTGGTTGAAGAAGATTTAGTTTAATACTGAACGCGCTGGAGGCCCTGTCAACCGCTACTACTTCGAAGTCAGTTTACCCGCTGAACGCCTTTCGGCGTCGAATTATTCTCATTAGCCTTTCCTGCTCGTGGGGCGAAGATGCTCACCAATCTCGTCGGTTATCTATCGAGGCCGATAAATTCCAAAAAACTTCTCACGGCAAGCTAAAGGGTTGTAAATCTGCCTGTGAATGGCTCAGATGGGCTACTGGAGAAAAGTGCTGGAAGCGGTCACTCCTCACGAAGCTCGGCATAGAGACAAAACGTTAGTTTAGATAGTCACACTTGCATACCTGATCGTTCAGGCGTTGCGATTGACCTCCTCCGGGAGTCAGCCTAAGATTTCCGCCAGTGACCACGCCCTCCCAACCCGTGGGGCAGACGGTTTCCCATTACCGCAACCTGAGCAAGATCGGAGGCGGGGGCATGGGTGTGGTGTATGAAGCCGAAGACCTGAAGCTCGGTCGCCACGTCGCCCTGAAGTTCCTCCCCGACGAACTTGTCAACGATGCGCAAGCCCTCAGCCGTTTCCAGCGCGAGGCCAAGGCTGCTTCTTCTCTGAATCACCCGAACATCTGCACGATCCACGAAATAGATGAGGTCGATGGGCGAGCCTTCATTGCCATGGAACTGCTGGAGGGTCAGACGCTCCGGCACCGAATTTCTGGCAAACCTTTAGAGATTGAGACGGTGCTCGATCTTGGCATCCAGATCGCCGACGCTCTCGATGCCGCTCACGCCAAGGGCATCATCCACCGGGATATCAAGCCCGCGAACATCTTCGTCACGAACAGAGGTCAGGCGAAGATTCTCGATTTCGGGCTCGCCAAGGTCTCACTCAAGCCGGAGAGCCTTGCCATGAGCGCCGCAACCATCGGCTCGGAGGAGAACCTTACCAGCCCCGGTTCGACGCTGGGCACCGTGGCGTATATGTCCCCGGAGCAGGTCAGGGGAAAGGAACTGGACACGCGCACAGACCTGTTCTCGTTCGGCGCGGTGTTGTACGAGATGGCGACAGGGGCATTGCCGTTCCGAGGAGAAACCTCAGGTGTAATCTTCAAAGCAATTCTGGATGGGACGCCAACGTCAGCAGTGCGGCTGAACCCCGACCTCCCAGTGGAATTGGAACGGATCATCAATCGCGCTTTGGATAAAGACCGCGACTTGCGCTATCAGCACGCCTCGGATATGCGAGCGGAACTCCAGCGTCTGAAACGCCAGACCGAGTCCACTAAGATGGTTGCCACTCAAGCATCACCTGACAAGACACTCAAACGTCACAAGCTCTGGGTCGTCCTAGCCACATTTATCGCGGTCATTGGGCTGGCGACAGGTGGTGTTTGGTACCTGCGATCTAGCAGGGCAGCCCAGATTGATTCGATTGCCGTGCTCCCCTTCACCAATGGGGGTGGAGATGCCAATACCGACTATCTCAGCGACGGGATAACAGAGTCCTTGATCGACAGCCTAGCCCATGTAGCCCAGCTCAAGGTGAAGTCCCGCAACTCTGTCTTCCGTTACAAAGGGAAGGACGTAGATGCACAGAAGGCGGGCACCGATTTGGGCGTGTCGGCGCTGGTGAGCGGACGAGTAGTGCCACGGGGTGACAGCATCGAAGTGAGTGCCGAGCTTACCGATGTTCGGGACAGCACAGTAATTTGGGGGCAGCACTACAGCGGCAAGAGCGCAGACATCATCTTGTTGCAGCAGCAGATCACTGGAGACATCGCCGAAAAGTTGCGTTCCAAGATCAGCACTTCAGAAAAGCAGCAGGTCACCAAACAGGGCACGAAGAATCCAGAAGCCTATGAATTGTATTTGAAGGGGCGTTACTACTGGAATAAACAAACTTCTTCGGACTCTGCCACAGCAATCTCCTATTTCAATCAAGCCATCGCCAAAGACCCCGGCTACGCTCAGGCATATTCGGGCTTGGCGAGTGCTTATTGGGCGGGCTATGGTGACGCCCCCAGCGAGGTCTATCCGAAGTCGAATGCCGCTGCCCGCAGAGCGCTGGAGCTAAACCCATCGTTGGCCGTTGCCCATGCAGTTCTGGGTGGCAATGAGATGGAGTACGAGTGGGATTTTGCCGGAGGAGAGGCTGAGTTCAAGAAGGCTCTGGAACTTGACCCCAATGATGCCACGGCTCATTGGTTTTACGCGTTCGACCTTGGCATGATTGGTGGCAGGGAGCAGGAAGCCCTTGCTGAAATCAATCGTGCTCATCAGCTCGATCCACTGTCATCGGTGATTGGCGTTGTGACCGGTAACGTTCACATGTGGGCACGACGGTATGACGAAAGTATTGTCGTCTGTAAGAAGATGGCGAATGAAGACCCAACATTCGCCGGGGCACACTCTTGTTTAGCGAGCGCGTATTGGGCAAAGCGCATGTACCCGGAGGTGATTAAAGAATGGAAAGTATATGGCCAACTGTCTAGCGACGAAAAGCAATCTGAGTTCGCTTCTGCTTTGGAGCAAAGCTTTCGTTCACGGGGTTGGAACAATGCTCTTGATAAAGGCATTCAAGTGCGGCTGGCGCAGCGGAAGAAAGCCTACTACTCTGCGTACAAAATTGCTCAGCTCTATGCCGACTTGGGAAACAAAGATCAGGTTTACAAATGGCTCAACACTGCTTATCATGAGCGCGATTTCAACCTGATCGGTTTGAAAACCGATTTCCTGCTCGACCCCCTGCGTTCTGACCCCCGATTTGCTGAGTTGGTGAGTAGAGTCGGGCTCTCGCAATAACCTGCTTGGGAAAGGTTGACGACCCCGACTCCCCATCCTGAAAGAAACGAAAGCGGAGTACTAACGCAGCTATAAATTCATTCGGGAGACAGGAAAAATTCCACTAATCTTGCGGGCGATCATGCAGCTGGCCAGCCAACTGTCCTTCAGAAACTTGTCGTCCTGATTCTAGGCGCCGGTAGATTTGTCTGCTTGATTGTCACTCGGGTTTTGCCAACGTGGTGTTTCGGCCGGGTTGGGGAGGCCGCGTTGGACGGCGCTGTGTCGGCTCGTGACGGAATCTAAGAATTTTCGTCAAATATCGTTGGTTCCAGTTCCGTTGTTTTCCAACCCCTTACGTTCGCCCATTCGAGAATGGCCGTCATATACCTACAGTACGCTGCGAAGCTATCTCCTGCCCAATAACGGCGAGCTATTCATGGGAAAAGGGTCCACCTTCGAAGAAAATGGAAAAACCCGAAAATCCGAACATCCAAGTTGTGAACCTCAAGTCGGCATGGAAGCCCTTTCAGATTGTGTCACCGACCAATTCGTCCATGAGCGCGTATACGGGAGAGGTAACCTATTCGATGTTCGAGTGGTGGAACCATTGGCCAGTGGCGCAGGTCAGATCCAGCGGCATTTCCGCCGTGTCGCCGGACCGGCCTTCGCATTCGTCCTTATCACATATTAACTGGGACCCTTACGCCAAGACTGAGAACACCATGACTAAAATCCTGATGCATGGATTGACGACGAAATCGGCAGAGGAACTCGTTCCCTTGGCAAAGTCATGGCTGATAGTCGTAGACGTTGACAATTCTTGATAGCGGAGTGACTTGCTCTCCGTCGATGAAAGCGTAGGTCACTGAATTGCATGTTGGGAAACAGCAAGGGACGGGAATGAAGTCGCTGACCAGAAACTTGCCGGCTGTTTGCTGCTCGATCAGCTTCAAGACATCCGGGATCGTGATGCGCTGCAAAGGATCGTGTCGCATATGACGGCCTGTGAAACGCGGGCTGGAAGTTGATTCCCCGTACGGCGGGATGCTGAATGGCGAGCTCGATAATCTTGCCAATTTCATGCTCGTTGACGCCGCGCTCGATCGCAGGAACCAGCGTCACGCTGAGCCCCATGGAAGCAAGGCGATCTAACGCACGGAGCTTCTCCTCAAGGATGCCCGGTTCGCCGCGAATAATGCGATAGGTTTCGGTGTCGAAGCCATCGAATTGA
>JAYVCW010000517.1:0-2005 GCA_043749775.1 Acidobacteriaceae bacterium
CCACGAAATGCCGCAAACAGCCTTAGACCTTTTCGGAAATAGTAAAAATTTGACCGTCATGTTAGGAGTACCGAGCGGGTTTTCGCGGAAAACCCGTGCTTTTCTCGTTCAACGTAGTGGTAGGTTTGCCTATCTGTTACTATTTCCGAAAAGGTCTCTTGAATAGTTCAGTTCCGTTTGCGTTTCGTCAGCCGGCGCATCTACCTGCAAGTGACCGTTGCCTGTGCAGGTGCCGGCTGTATTCGCCAAAGAATTCCTAATTCAGCAAAGCAGAAATGCGTCGCGAACATTACGCCTTTTTTTCGGAGGGCCTGGTATGTATGGCGAGCAGGGGGAACGCGTCAAATCTTGTCTATGTTTGTAGGTCCAACAAGGATTTCCTCGAGAAACGCGGTGTCTAACGCAGCCGCCTTGCGTTTGCGTGCGATACTTTTTTTGGTGGGGTTGCGCTTCAGCAAGCTCAGTGCATTCTTGCGAAGCACGCTAAAGTTCTCGGCCGCCCGACGTTCTTGGATGCGACTGCTGTCCTCGCCAAAGCTCACATCCAATTGCCAATGGAGGTTGTTCTCAATTTTCCAATGGCCCCGCAGCGCTTGCGCGCACCGGCGCGCTGACATACGCCGGCTGCTGATGAAATATTTTACCTCCGTGGTGGTCTTGCCGTCCACAGTCCGCTCGCGACAGCGCATTCCTACCATGGCGATCTTGGCCCAGGACTTCCGATCCCGCAGTCCCTCGACATTCTCGATTACCACACAGGTACGCTCCTCCTGCCGGCCATGGCCTTCCTCACGCGTCGTGACCTGCCGCACCACGCCCGACGCGAATTTCCCATCCAACGCTTTTTCTACGGTCGCCTGAATGTCCTCGAGCAGCTTCTCTTGATTGGCTTTCACCGTCAAAAGGTAGTCTCCGCCACGCTCCACGATCTTCTTCGCGATTTCCTTCTGGCAACCCATGGCGTCAATGGTCACCAGTGCGCCATGAAGGTCCAGAAGTTCAAGAAGCTTGGGAATGGCCGTGATTTCGTTGGATTTCTTGTCCACGGCCACCTGGCTCAAAGTCAGGTTGGCTTCGGTGGCCCAGGCAGTAACCACGTGCAATGGCCGCAACTCGGAATTGCCCGAGCCACGCAGGGTCTTGCCGTCGATGGCAATATGGCCCAAGCCCAGGACCTCGCCCACCGCGGCGAACCATTTGAGACAACAACCTTGGAAGGCACGGCTATCCAGAGCGCCAAACACGCGTTCAAATGTGTCGTGTGACGGAATGCCATGCGGAAGCTTCAGGAAGCGTCGAAACCAAGCCTCGCGTTTCTGGCCGAACTGGGCGATGTCCGACCAATCGTCGCAGTCCGCGATTACCGCACAAATGGCGATGACCACGATGTCGACCAGAAGGTGCCGGGATCGCCCCGTGACACGCGGATCGGGCAGCCATCGAAAGTACTTCCTGATCGAGGGGAGGGTTGTTGTCGCAGCCATGCGTTCCTCGGGGAAGGGGGCAGATATCCGAAGAATCATAGGCCTGTACACTTGTTCAAATCAAGGGAACTGCCGATAATGTACTGGAGTTTGATGCGTTCCCCGTGGTGTATGGGCGCTTGAAACGGGGATGCGTCGCTGTCGCCAGCCAGTCCTTGACGATGGTGTCAAATTCGTCGGTGGTCATGCCGGAATGGGTGGCCATCATCAGTTCCATCAGTCCCTTTTCGCCGGTGGCAGCGACCGCCTTCAGGTCTCCTTCGAGAGCCGCCTTGAATGGCTGTTTCTCTTTCCATTCAGGATGCTTTGGCGCCAGCGCCTTCACTCGGTCGAGCGCGAAGGCGAGTTGGAAGTACATCGGTTGCTCGGACCAGAGCGTGCCGTCGTTGTCGAACACGGCAATGCGCTCGGCAGGCGGCACAAAGGCGGGGTCGGATTTGTCGGTCACCTTCTTGACGAAGGCCACAATGGCTCGCTTCGACTTACTGTCGTTCCACGACGGCAACAGATCCATCGCCGGT
>JAYVCW010000518.1:0-2035 GCA_043749775.1 Acidobacteriaceae bacterium
CGTGGCCGTCCGCTGGGCAACGCCCCGCGAACGATTGCGGTACTATGAAGATCTCTGACTTCTGACATGCGTTTCGGGTGCTCGTTTGTGTCGCTGGCCGACCGGGACGGTCCGGAATAACTGCAAAGGTAACTTCTTTTGGAAAACGATGAGCCAATTCTTCCTTCTCTGCCTGACAATGCCATTATCTATCGGTACGGCAATGCGTGGGACTCGTGTTCGATCGTTGTCGATCCCACTGCCGGGATGATTCATTTCCACAACTGCCACCTACCGCGTCAATTTATTGCAGCTGCTCAGGTACAGTTCAGTTGTCCGATCAGCGAAGTGACGGGCGTTTACCGCGGGCTTTCCAGGGGCTATCGCGAGTTTCTCACCATCTGCACGGCTACTGGAAAGGCGATTGCAATTTCCCGGCCTCTAGCCCGGTGGACTATCGGCCCAGTTGATGCGAATTATCTCCTGCTTCGCGACTACTTGACGAAGGCAGTACCGGTCAATCGCCCGGAATTTGCCACTGATGACCCGCAGATGATTTGGATCTGCCTAGGCGGATCTCTGGCGGGCGTATGCGGACTCCTCACCGTGTTGTCGTTCTTCCCAAGCGCTCGCACAACTGTCGAGATGCTGCTTTATGTCGTGCTTTCGTTCGGCGTCATCTTCGGTGCACTCTTCAGCTACCTGTTAGTACACTTCGGAAGCCGCTGGCTTGGAATTGATCTGGCACGACCGTTCAAATACGTCTGGTGGGGTATCTTCTGGGCATTCATGTTCTTGGGACTCGTCGGTCCGAGTATTCCACAGACTGTCGGAGCAGTTCTGGGTGGAATCATCGTCTTCGCCTTCGCCGCGATGGGCTTGAGGAAATCGCTGAAAGCCAGATCTCTTGCCGAACGATCAGGGCAGATTGCCGATAAATGAGCTTCAGAAACGTTTCAAGTAGTGCAAAAGCCGTTGAACCACCGGGGCAAGCTCGGTGGCGGGAAGTCGCAATTGTGGAACTTATTCTTGCACAGCGCCTAAACTATTTACCGGAACAGGGAAGAACCGGACCTCCATGATTTGCTGCGTGCGCAGCGAGCCGGCTCTTCGAGCGGCCGAGCGATTTTTGGAAACTCCGCAGATTTCGCGCACACAGATCGAAGGATTTGCGTACTCTCCTGTACAATGGGATTGTGGGAGCTGTCTGTCAGGGTGTTTTTCAGTGGCTGCTCGAATCGTCTGTTGGATTTCATCTTGAAGGCTGGTAATAAGTACGAGATTGTGGGCGGGGTGCGTGAGAGAGGGGGCCCAATCTCTAAATGACCGTGCGCGATTTTCGGACAATGCGCGCCGGAGTGGGCGTGTGGGCTAAAGCCCACACTACGACCATCGTGTCCGTGAATTGCGCACGGTCATTTAGCAACAGCAGCGACACGGCTGGGCGAGATCGGCGGCAGGGCATGACGCATGACGGTCGATCGTCATGGCTCGTCATGGGGATCGTCATGGTTGAAGATCTTATGGGAAAACGAGTTAAGAGCAGGAATGACGCCATGACGATGTCCGACCGCAAAATGAGCTGGGTACGACGAAATTGGGGTGGCGTCAGACGTGCCGTCAGGAATAACCTCGGAAGTGGCAGGCATTTACGACTTGGCTGACGGCAATGACGGCGATTTGCCTGGAAACGCAATGAATTTGAAAGCCCGGATCGTCGCATCTCACCGGGGCTTCGCGAGTACGCTGCAGCCACCGGCCCGTCGGTCAAGTTGGCGCAACTCCAGCAGTAGATTATCGATTGCTGGGAACGACGGGGGGACCGGATAAATCCGGGACTCCAACACTCATCGGCAAAGCCAGTGGCACCAGACGCCGCCGAGATTAGCTCGAACAACACAGTCGAAGTCCAACTGGAAAGTTGAAAGGCTGGAAGCCTATCCCGCGTTCTTCACTGAGGAGTGACGGGTGACGCTGCAGCGTCACCTAGCGTCACCCAGTGTCACCCGTGAATGTGTTATCAGCAAAGGAGTTGCGGGCGCGGGTGACGCTGAGA
>JAYVCW010000519.1:0-20978 GCA_043749775.1 Acidobacteriaceae bacterium
CTCAATCTGGTAGCGCATAAAGTTGCGCCGGCGATCGCGGCTGGATGCTCCATGGTTCTAAAGCCCGCCCCGCAAACGCCGATCAGTTCACTGCTGCTCGCCGAAGTCATTCAACAAGCCGGCTGGCCGGACGGGGGATTCAACTGCATTTTGCTTTCGAACGAAGATTCGGGCTTACTCGTCAGCGATGAGCGCATTAAGCTGATCAGCTTTACTGGCAGCGCTGCTGTCGGCTGGGCGATCAAGAATAATGCCGGCAAGAAAAAAGTGGTTCTCGAACTTGGCGGAAATTCCGGCGTCATCGTTCATAGCGACGCCGATCTAGCCTACGCTGCGGAGCGCTGCGTGACCGGCGGATTCTCTTACGCTGGGCAATCCTGCATTTCAGTGCAACGTATTCTGGTAGAGCATTCCGTCTACGGAAAATTTACGGAGTTGCTGCTCGCGGCGGTTTCCAAGCTGAAAGTTGGCGATCCCATGGATGAGTCGAGCGATCTTGGCCCACTCATTCGAGAGAGCGATGCCATCCGGGCTGTGGAATGGGTACAGGAGGCGGTGCGCGGCGGCGCTCGTCTTCTCTGTGGAGGCACGCGCGAGGGCTCGATTTTCGAACCAACCGTGCTCACTGGCACGAGGCCCAACATGAAGGTGAACTGCCAGGAAATCTTCGCTCCAGTGGTTACGGTCGAGCCCTACACCGATTTCGCTTCGGCCCTGAAAGAGGTCAACAACTCGGCGTACGGTCTGCAGGCCGGACTTTTCACACGCGACGCAAAACTTATCTTTCAGGCTTACGACGAACTCGAAGTTGGCGGACTAATTGCCGGAGATGTTCCTACCTTCCGGATCGATCACATGCCTTACGGCGGAGTGAAAGAATCAGGCTTCGGACGTGAAGGCTTACGCGATGCTATCCAGGAAATGACCGAACCGAAGTTACTGGTCATGCATCTCCGCTAAATATCGGGGCAAAGCAGTCATCCCAATCGAGGTCGAGATGGCTGCTCGGAGGTGGCAGCGCGATGAGCCGCTGAGTGCAAAGATGCTGACAGCAAAGATTAAAAATATAAGACTTCAATTCCCAGACTGAAAAAGTTGCTAAGAAAATCTTCTCATCTGTTCCATTTCTCTACTCAGCTGATATACTCTCCTGTTTCAGACAACATAATTCGTCAGGCTTCGGTGTGACGGCAATCATAGAATGCAGTCAAATGGAATTGGTTTGGGGCTAGTTCCGGGGACCCAATAGACTTCACATTCAATGCAGATTTTTCCACGCAGCAGTAATGCGGTCGCGCGAGGCTCGCTTATCCTCGTGGTACTCGCCGTTGGCGGGCTATTATTTGTGCTGCTCCAGTTGGAGCGGACGCCCTACATCACGAAGGCAGGGCAGCGCAAAGATCAGCCGGTTCCGTTCAGCCATAAGCATCACGTGACCGGGCTCGGAATCGATTGCCGCTATTGCCATACGTCGGTCGAGCAGTCCAGTTTTGCCGGAATTCCTCCGACGAAGACCTGCATCAACTGCCACTCCCAGATCTGGACCAATGCGGCCTATCTTGAGCCCGTTCGCGAGAGCTACCGCAGCGGAAAATCTCTGCAGTGGATGCGCGTGAACCAGCTTCCGAATTTTGTCTATTTCAATCACAGCATTCACATCAATAAGGGAGTAGGCTGCAACAATTGCCACGGCCCGGTCGATCAGATGCCTCTGATGTATCAGGCCGCATCGTTGCAGATGGAATTCTGTCTCGACTGCCATCGCAACTCCGAAAAATATTTGCGTCCGCGGGACCAGGTTTTCAATATGCGTTACCAGCACCCTTCGGAAGGCGAGCCGGTCGTCGTCAATGGGCAGTCTTATTCCGATCAGGAGTCTCTAGGCAATGCGCTCAAGAAACAGTACAAAGTGCGCTCGGTGCAGGACATCACGAGTTGCAACACGTGTCATCGGTAACCGGCGGCAGCGCCAAGGCGCTGCAATTTTCTTGCTATCGATTTAGAAATCAATAATGAACATCGAAGATCAAGACGAGAAGCCAGTGAAAGATAAAGCCGACGCCCTTCCCGACGTTTGCCCCACCAAGCGCAACCAGCTTGATTTGGCAACGGTGAAAGAGCAGATCGAGGATACGACTGGTCCACAATACTGGCGCAGCCTTGAAGAGCTTGCCGGCAGCGAAGAATTCCAGGAGATGATGCACCGCGAGTTTCCGAAAGGCGCATCGGAGTGGCTCGATACTTTTTCCCGCCGCGGGTTTCTGAAGACAATGGGAGCTTCGCTTGCCCTCGCCGGGTTGACCGGATGCACACGCATGCCGGACACGGAGATTGTTCCCTACGTCAAGCAGCCCGAGAATCTCATCCCTGGGCGTCCCAAATTTTACGCAACGGCGTTTACTCTTGGCGGCTACGCCTCGCCGGTTCTGGTGGAGAGCCACATGTTCCGGCCAACAAAAATCGAAGGCAATCCGGAGCATCCTGCCAGCATGGGCGGGACCGACGTGTACTCCCAGGCTTCCATCCTTGACCTTTACGATCCCGACCGCGCGAAGAATATTACTTACATGGGCGACGTCCGTTCCTGGAATGCTTTGCTGGCAGCCCTTCACGGCCCGATGGGCGCTGCGAAGGCGATGGCGGGCGGAGACGTCCGCATCCTGACGCAGACGGTGACTTCGCCGACGCTGGCCGGGCAGATTAAGGACTACATCCAAGCGAATCCGATGGCGAAGTGGCACGTTTACGAGCCCATCAATCGCGACAATGTTATGGAGGGAGCGAAGCTTGCCTTCGGCGAGCCGATGGAGACGCGCTACGATCTGTCGAAAGCCGACGTCATCGTCTCGCTCGACGCCGATTTCCTCTATGCGGGGTTCCCGGGCTCGACGCGCTACACGCGCGATTTCGCGGCTCGGCGCAATCCCGATGCGAACATGAACCGGTTGTATGTGATCGAGAGCACGCCGAGTTCGACGGGGATGAAGGCGGATCATCGAATCCCGATGCGCGCGGCGGAGATCGAGGCTGCTGCGCGCGCGCTGGCTGGTAACGGGACAGCTGAGGGCAGCGCGACGTCGGGTGCCGCGCAAGCGTCGATCGCCGCAATCGCAAAAGATCTGCAAGAACACAAAGGGTCGAGCGTGGTGATAGCGGGCGATCACCAGTCTGCTGCGGTTCACGCCCTCGCACACTCTCTCAATGAGTCGCTCGGTAACGTCGGCAAGACCGTTTTCTATACCGAGCCCGTCGATGCAAACCCCGTCAACCGCACCGAGTCACTGAAGGCGCTGGTTCAGGATATGCAGGGCGGCAAAGTTGACATGCTGCTGATTCTTGGCGGCAATCCAGCCTACGATGCGCCAGCGGACCTCAACTTCGCTTCGGTGCTGGAATCCAATGCCGTCGCTCTGAAGCTCTACCTCGGTTCGCATCGCAACGAAACCGCGGAACTATGCCAGTGGCATATTCCCGAGGCTCACTACCTCGAAACGTGGAGCGATGCGCGCGCTTACGACGGCACGGTCTCGATCATTCAGCCGCTCATCGAACCCCTCTACGGCGGACGCACCGCGCATGAAGTCATGAGCGTCATCGCGGGTCAATCGGGGGTAACGGGGCGCGATATAGTCCAGCAGTACTGGCAGAAGCAGCACACGGGCGGCGACTTCGACGCTTTCTGGCGCAAGTCCCTGCACGATGGCTGGGTTGAAGGTACTGCATATCAAGCCAAAGGCGGGGGCGGACGAAAAGTAACCGTGCCGTCTGCATCTCAGCCCGCCCAGTCCGCGCAAAATGGAAATTTCGAAATCAATTTCCGTCGCGATCCCTCCATCTACGACGGACGCTTCGCCAACAACGGCTGGTTGCAGGAACTTCCAAAGCCGCTGACCAAGCTGACGTGGGATAACCCGATCATGATCGGCCCCGCCATGGCCGAGCGCCTGAAGCTGAATTTTAAAGACGTTGCCGAACTCGAATTTAATGGAAAAAAAGTCAAAGGCGCAATCTGGATTCAAGCCGGGCATCCCGATCACTCAATTACCGTTTTTCTCGGCTACGGCCGCACCCGCGCCGGACGCATCGGCACCGGCACTGGCTTCGACTTCTACCCCATGCGTACGAGTCAGTCGCCGTGGTTTGCGAATGGCGCTCAACTGCGCGGCACTGGAGACATCTATCAACTCGCCAGCACGCAGGGTTTCCAAACCATGGAGACGCACGACGGCAACGTGCGCCCGCTGGTGCGCGAGCGAAGCCTCGAAGAGTATAAAAAAGAGCCGAACTTCGCGCAGGAAGAAGAACCGAAAAAAGATCTCACTCTGTATCCAGGGTTTGATTACTCGAAAGAGACATATTCGTGGGGCATGGCGATCGACCTGAACGCCTGTGTCGGATGCAACAACTGCATCGTTGCCTGCCAGTCCGAAAACAACATCGCCGTCGTCGGGAAAGAGCAGACGCTGAAGGGCCGTCACATGCACTGGCTCCGCGTCGACGCCTATTACAGCGGGCCGCCCGATAATCCAAAGGGATTTTTCCAGCCGGTACCGTGCATGCAGTGCGAGAACGCGCCGTGCGAACTGGTTTGTCCGGTGCAAGCAACTGTTCACAGCAGCGAAGGCCTGAACGACATGGTCTACAACCGCTGCGTCGGGACGCGCTATTGCTCTAATAACTGTCCTTACAAAGTGCGACGCTTTAACTTTCTGCTCTATCAAGATTGGGAGACGCCACAGTTCAAGCTCATGCGCAATCCTGACGTCACTATCCGCAGCCGCGGCGTCATGGAGAAGTGCACGTACTGCGTGCAGCGCATCAGCGAGCGCCGTATCGACGCCGAACGCGAAGACACGACAATCAAAGAGGCCGATCTGCAGACCGCCTGCCAGCAGTCGTGTCCGGCGAACGCGATCGTCTTCGGCAATCTCAACGATCCGAATAGTCAGGTCAATAAGTGGAAGTCGCAGCCCAGAAATTATTCGCTGCTGGCCGATTTGAACACGCGCCCGCGGACAACGTATCTCGCGGAGGTTCGCAATCCGAACCCTGAATTCGAAGAGACGAAAGCAGAGTTGACAACTTCTGTGGAGAACGGCTAGCGCATGGCGACGAACTTACAAATTCCACCCGCGGACAGGCGAGTGCCGGTCATTGCGCCGGGCCATTCCTTCTCCACCATCACCGAGAAGATCAGCAATATTGTTCTGAAGCGGCCCGTGTCGCTCGGCTGGATCGTTGGCTTCCTCATCATGTTCTCGTTCATGAACATGCTGATGATCGCCCTCGGCTATCTGTTTATTAAAGGTACCGGCATCTGGGGCGTCAACATCCCCGTGGGCTGGGGATTTGCCATCGTCAATTTCGTTTGGTGGATCGGTATCGGCCACGCCGGGACTTTGATTTCCGCCATTCTTGCTTTGCTGCGCCAGACTTGGCGCAATTCGATTAACCGCTTCGCCGAAGCGATGACACTCTTTGCCGTGGCTTGCGCTGGAATCTTCCCGCTCGTGCACACTGGACGTCCGTGGCTCGCGTACTGGCTCTTTCCGTATCCGAATACGATGCGGTACTGGCCGAACTTCCGCAGTCCGCTTGTTTGGGACGTGTTCGCGGTTTCAACCTATCTGACAATTTCGCTCGTCTTCTGGTTCATGGGATTGATCCCCGATCTCGCGACCTTACGTGATCGCGCCGAGAATCCTTGGGTGCGGCGCATCTATGGACTGCTCGCCATGGGATGGCGCGGTTCAGCGCGGCACTGGCATCGTTACGACACGGCCTACCTCCTGCTTGCCGGCTTGGCCACGCCGCTCGTCCTTTCGGTGCACACGGTAGTGAGCTTCGATTTCGCCGTCGGCATCGTTCCGGGCTGGCACACCACGATTTTCCCGCCGTACTTCGTTGCCGGCGCAATCTATTCCGGCTTTGCCATGGTGCTGTGCCTCGCGATTCCGATTCGCGTGATCTACCGCTTGCAGGATTTCATCACCGAACGCCATCTCGAAAACGCCGCCAAGGTCATGCTCGCTACAGGATTGATCGTTGCCTACGGCTATGGCATGGAAGCCTTTATGGGCTGGTACAGCGGCAGCCGTTACGATTCGTTCTTGTTGTGGAATCGACTGCACGGCCCGTACCGCCTTTCGTATGCCGCGCTGCTCGCATGCAATATTTTTATTCCGCAAGTTTTGTGGCTGAAAAAATTCCGTGTTTCGACGGGATGGCTCTGGCTGATTTCTTTCGTTGTGCTCATTGGTATGTGGCTGGAGCGCTTCATCATCGTCGTCGTCAGCTTGTCGCGCGACTTCGTGAACTCATCCTTTGGCATGTACTACCCGACGAAATGGGACTGGATCACCTTTGCTGGAACGATCGGAATGTTCCTGACCTTCATGTGGCTTTTCGTCAGGGTGCTCCCGATGATCTCGATTTTCGAATTGCGCACGCTGCTGCCGGAGTCGCATGCGCATGAGCATGCAGAGGTGCAGAAGTGACCACGGCACCCCTTGATTTCACGCACAATGGCCCGGTTTACGGACTGATGGCCGAATTCGATACAGCGCAAGAGTTGATGGATGCTGCCCACAAGACGCATCAGGCCGGGTACCAGAAGATCGATGCCTACAGCCCGTTTCCGGTCGAAGGCTTGGCGGAAGCAATCGGATTTCATAAAAATCGCGTTCCGCTCGTCGTGCTGATTGGCGGATTGATCGGTGGCATCTCGGCATACGCGCTGCAATACTGGGTCGCGGTGGTGACATACCCGACAAACGTTGGTGGCCGGCCTTATCACTCTTGGCCTTCCTTCATCATCGTGACTTTCGAATTGACGATTCTTTTCGCCGGACTTTCCGCGGTGTTTGGCATGCTTGCATTGAACGACTTGCCCATGCCCTACCATCCGGTTTTTAATGTGCCAGAGTTTGCAAAAGCATCTGACAATAAATTTTTTCTGGTTGTGTTTTCGAGCGACCCGCAATATCACACGGCCGACACGCGTTCGTTCCTTTCGAGCCTTGGGCCTCGCATGATTGCCGAGGTGCCAAGCTAAAATGCGCGCCCCGCTCCTACGAAAAATTTTACCCGGTTTGCTCGTGTTCATTGCCGTCACTGCCGGATGCCGGCTCGACATGCATCTGCAGCCTTACTATCGTCCGCTTGCCAAGAGCGATTTTTTCAATGACAACCGTTCGGCGCGCCTTCCGGTTGAAGGCACGGTGGCGCGAGGCGATCTTCACGAAGACACTTATTTTTACACGGGCAAAGTTGGCAACGCCGTCGGCGACTTCATGCCGTTTCCTGTGACCGCTGAGGTTTTGGCGCGAGGCCGCGAACGTTTCAATATTACTTGCGCTACTTGTCACGGCCGAGTGGGAGACGGCAATGGCTTTATCCCGACCCGAGGATTTCGGCGCCCGCCATCGTTTCATATCGATCGCCTGCGCAAAGTTCCCATCGGATATTTCTTTGACGTCGACACCAATGGCTACGGAGTAATGCCCGACTATGCGGCGCAGATTGCTCCGCGCGATCGCTGGTGCATCGCCGCATATATTCGGGCGCTGCAGATAAGTCAGAACGCGAAGTCGAGCGACGTAGCGGCGGGCCAGAAAGTGCCTTCGCACGCTCCGCAATTCCGAGACATTGGAACCGGCGCTACATTGCCACAAGAGGCGCCGCCAGCGCCTGCCGCGGAAGGGGAGAATAAATGACGACCCCAACCACCATTCATGGAACGGAAATGATGGCGCCGCCCGTCACGAAGACGATCCAGACTCAGGCGCTTTTCATTGGGATGGTCGGAGCAGTTGCCGCCATTGTCGGAGCGTTTATAGCGCCCGACAATTTCTATTCCGCCTACCTCAGCGGATACATGTTCTGGCTCGGATTGTCGCTCGGGTGCATGGCAATTCTCATGCTCTACCACCTCGTCGGTGGCGCGTGGGGAACGGTCGCGCGTCGCACTCTCGAGTCCGGCATGATGACGCTGCCGATGATGGCTGTGCTCTTCCTGCCCATACTTTTTCATCTTCCGCGTCTGTATTTCTGGGCGCGCCCCGAAGTTTTATCTGATCCTAAGACCGACCACAAAATACTTGAGATCGCACAAGATTATTTGAACTTCCACGGCATCCTGACGCGCTACGTTATTTATTTTGCCGTCTGGATCGCGATGGCCTACTTCCTGAATCGCTGGTCGACCGAACAAGACACGATCGCCGGCCAGAGCACGATGCGCTTCCGTGCCCTCAGTTCGATCGGTCTCGTTATCTACTCCCTGACGATTTCATTCGCGGTCATCGACTGGGTGATGTCGCTGCAGGCGCGCTGGATTTCTACCATCTATGGACTTCTATTCGTTGCTGGAGAAGCATTGTCCGCGTACTGCTTCATCGTGGTGATCGAGACTATCCTCAGCAAATACAAGCCGGTATCGGAGTACCTGCACGAAACTGAAATCCACGACCATGGCAAGTTCATGCTCGCCTTCACCATGGTCTGGGCCTATTTCAATTTTTCGCAGTGGCTGATCATCTGGGCCGGAAATTTGCCCGAAGAAATCCCCTGGTACAAAGCGCGTTTAAATGGCGGGTGGCAGCACGTCGGGCTCTTTCTGGTAATTTTCGGATTCGTAGTCCCGTTTATTTTGCTGCTCTCGCGCCAGTTGAAACGCGAGGCTCGCACGCTGGTTCGGTTGGCTTCGTGGGTACTGTTTATCCGCATGGTCGATATTTTCTGGCACGTCGAGCCAGTCTTTCACTCGACGATCCACGTCAGCATTTGGCATTTCGCTGTGATCGCGGGGATTGGCGGATTGTGGGTGGCATACTTCTTTTACAACTTGAGATCGCGTCCTCTGCTGGCATTGAATGCGCCGCAAACGCTGAGGCTGTTTGAGGAACCGCACCACTAGGCAACGAATATTTCGGACGAGAAATCAGGCGACAGAAATATGAGTGACGAAATCATCAATCACGGGCATTCGGGACACGACACCGAGTTCGAACATGAAGACCTAGGGAGTCGCGGTATCTTCATCTTCATGATCGGACTTGCGGTCAGCATTGTCGTCATTTACTTCATCATCGTAGGTATGTACCGCTTTCTCGATCGCTATGAGCGTTCGCAAATGGTCACGGCCAGTCCTCTCGTCACTACGAAAGGCACCATCTCACGGGTCGTCACGCAAGAAGACATGGAAAAAGATTTCAAAGACAATGGCGCTCCCATGCTAGAAACAAACGAGCGCGGTCAGATGCGTGATTTTCTGATGGAACAGGAAAACCAGCTCAACAGCTACGGCTGGGTTGATGAAAAGGCCGGAGTTGCGCACGTCCCGATTCAGCGCGCTATGGATATGCTCGTCCAGCAAGGAGTTCCGGTCTACAAGCAAGGTGCGGAAGCGAATGCTGACTCAAACGGAACTGCAGCCAGCCAGTCAGAGAAAAATTCGGGCGAAGGTGCGAAGCCGAAGGTGAAGGGAAAAAGTGTTGCGCGCTAAAAAGATTTTCCGCAATCCGATGGTCGCGGCAGGCATTTTTATCATGCTCGCGGCGGCGCCGTTCTTCGCTCATGCGTCTACGTCGCGCAACCCGATGATGGGTGGCGGAATCATTGGGCCGCCTGCGAATCAGCGTCCGCCCAGCCTTCAATTCGTTGGCATTGAGCAGCACTTAGACGCCGAGGTTCCTGCAAACCTTGTCTTCACTGACGAGACTGGCAAGAGCGTCACGCTTGGAGATTATTTCGGCCACGGGCGCCCGGTGATTCTCAATCTGGGCTATTACCAGTGCCCGATGTTGTGCAGCGAGTTGCTTCAAGGCTTAGTTGGATCGATGAAGCCTCTCGCCTTCAATCTCGGGAAGGATTTTGAAGTTGTCACAGTCAGCTTCGATCCGCGCGAGACGACCGAGATGGCTGCGGCAAAGAAGCGCGACATCTTGAAGCGTTACGGCCGCGCGAACTCCGAGCAGGGCTGGCATTTTCTGACCGGCAACGCCGGCGAAATCAACAAGCTCACCAAGGCCGTCGGCTACCAATATCAGTTCGATCCGAAAACCGAGCAGTACGCGCACGCGGCGGCCATCGTGATGTTGACTCCGGACCGCCACATCTCCGGATACTTTTACGGAGTGGAGTTCTCTCCGAAGGATTTGCGCCTGGGATTGGTGCAGGCTTCGCAGAATCGCATCGGCAACATCGGCGATCAGGTACTGCTCTACTGCTATCACTACGATCCGCGGACGGGTAGGTACGGCGCCGTGATTAGCAATATCCTGAAGCTCGGGGGCGGTCTGACGCTGCTCATCCTGGGGACGTTTGTGTTTGTTATGTTCCGCACCGATCATCGCGAAGGAAGATTGACAAGCCACCGGCATGGCGATTTGAGACGAGTTACGTAATTATGTCGAAATTCTTACCATTGTGGCCCGAACAGGCCTCGACCATGGCAGGGCAGGTGGATGCGCTCTACATCTATTTATTGCTGGTGTCGGGCGTTATGACCGCGCTTATTTTTATCACCGTCACGGTGCTGGCCATCAAATACCGGCGCGTCCCGGGCCGCAAGGCGCACCCGATTCACGGCTCACTGGGTCTGGAAATCGGCTGGTCGGTTCTGCCGTTCTTCGTGATGATCACGTTTTTTATCTGGGGAGCAATTTTATATTTTAAAGAGCGTACGCCTCCTGCCGACGCCACCGAAGTTTACGTTGTGGCAAAGCAGTGGATGTGGAAGGTCGAGCACATGGAAGGGCAGCGCGAGATCAACGCACTCCATGTTCCGACAGGTCAGAACGTGAAGTTGATCATGACGTCACAGGACGTGATTCATAGCTTTTTTATTCCCGCATTTCGGGTGAAGCAGGACGTGCTGCCCGGGCGCTACACTACGCTTTGGTTCAAGGCGACGCTGCCTGGCACCTATCATTTGTTTTGCGCTGAATATTGCGGCACCATGCACTCCGGAATGCGCGGCGACATCGTCGTCATGGAGCCGCCAGATTACGCGGCTTGGATGGCGAATGGACCATCTGCTCCGCTGCAGGATACGGGCAAAGAATTATTCGCCAGCTTAGGATGCGCTACTTGTCATCGCTCCGACGCGCAAGGACGCGGACCAAGCTTGCAGCGCGTTTATAACCAGCCGGTGCAACTCGAAGGCGGGCGCACAGTCGTTGCCGATGACGATTACGTGAGAGAGTCGATTTTGAATCCCACCGCAAAAATTGTCAGCGGATATAAGCCGGTTATGCCTGCATTCCAGGGAATCGTCAGCGACGAACAGTTGAATGCGCTGGTTGCGTACGTAAAATCCTTATCATCATCAAACCAGCCAACATCGGGGACTGCCGGATTGCAGAACGCGCCCGCAGCGCCCGCGGCACAACCGCAGAATACGCAGGTGCAATAATCATGGCCAGTCATACGGCAACCATCGTTCCGGTCAAGCAGCCTCCGAAGTTGAATTATTTGAATAACGGTCACGGCCTGAAATCCTGGCTCCTGACCACCGATCACAAGCGCATCGCGCTTCTATACCTGGTCTCCGTCAGCATCTTCTTTTTTATTGGCGGCGTTTTCGCGATGTTGGTCCGGCTTGAACTCCTGACCCCGCAAGGCGATCTGCTGTCGGCCGACAGCTACAACAAGGCGTTCACGCAGCATGGCATGGTCATGGTGTTTTTTTTCCTGATCCCTGTCGTACCCGCGATCCTTGGAAACTTTCTGGTGCCACTGATGATCGGCGCCAAGGACTTAGCTTTCCCGCGAATTAATTTATTGAGTTGGTACCTGTACATCACTGCTGGAATCATCTTCCTGCACTGCATGATCAGCGGGGGCGTTGACACTGGCTGGACTTTTTATAGCCCTTTTAGCACTGAGTACACGAACACAAACATTGTTGAAGCGGGCATCGCCGTCTTCATAGCGGGGTTCTCCTCAATCTTCACCGGCCTGAATTTCATTGTCACCGTGCATCGCATGCGCGCGCCAGGAATGACGTGGGACCGCCTGCCGCTCTTCATCTGGGCCAACTACGCGACCAGCCTAATCATGATTCTCGGCACGCCCGTGATCGCGATCACGATTGTCCTTGTCGCCGTCGAGCGCTTATTCCACCTCGGCATCTTCGACCCGCACCTTGGCGGAGACCCGCTGCTTTTCCAACATCTTTTCTGGTTCTACTCGCACCCCGCTGTTTACATCATGATTCTGCCCTCGATGGGCATTATCAGTGAACTCATCGCCTGCTTCTCGCGCAAGCGTCCGTTCGGCTATACATTCATTGCGATTTCCAGTATGGCGATCGCAGTGTTCGGATTCTTGGTCTGGGCGCATCACATGTTCGTCGCCGGCATCTCGCTATACGCTGCGATGATTTTCTCTTTCCTCAGTTTCTCGGTTGGAGTGCCCTCGGCCGTCAAAGTTTTCAACTGGACTGCGACGCTGTACAAAGGCTCGATCACCTACGCCACGCCGATCCTCTACGCCTTCGGCTTCATCGGATTGTTCACGATGGGCGGATTGACGGGATTGATGCTCGCGACCATCGGCGTCGACGTCCATGTGACAGACACTTACTTCGTTGTGGCGCACTTTCACTACGTGATGGTTGGTGGCGTCTTAATGGGATATCTAGGCGGCCTTCATTTCTGGTGGCCTAAAATCACTGGCCGCATGTATCCCGAAGGTTGGGCGAAGTTGTCGGCGCTATTCGTTTTCGTCGGATTCAATCTCACCTTCTTTCCGCAATTTATTTTGGGCTATCTCGGCATGCCTCGCCGCTACTGGCAGTATCCGCCGGAGTTCCAGGTGCTAAACGTTCTCTCGACCGCAGGGGCGAGCGTGCTCGCGGTCGGATATCTTTTGCCTATGATTTATTTGCTCTGGTCATTGCGCTACGGGCCGATCGCCGACGCAAATCCGTGGAACGCCGCCGGACTGGAATGGCAGACCAGTTCTCCGCCGCCTACATTCAATTTCGACGAGACTCCGGTTGTGACGTGGGAAGCCTATAACTACGATGAGCTTCCGGAAATTCCAGTGGAGCCGGTGGAGGTTCCCATTGCACGATAGCCGATTGACCACCAGCCCCGCTTCGACGCAAGTGCTGACCGCGGACCACGAAGAACATAATCCCGCGCTGCTTCACCACTTCGCCGACGCCAAGCAGCAAAAAAATGCCGCCTCGCTTGGCATGTGGCTTTTCCTGGTCACGGAGATCATGTTCTTCGGCGGCATGTTCTGCGCTTACCTGATCTACCGCATTAAATATTTCAATGCTTTTGCCGCCGGAAGCCAGCAACTCGATATCAAGATGGGAGCCTTCAACACGGCCGTCCTGATCGTCAGTTCGGTGACGGTAGTCCTCGCGGTGAAAGCCGCCGAAGTCGGCAAGCGAAAACTGCTCGTCGGCTATCTCGTCGTCACCGTTTTATTGGGCATGACCTTCCTAGTCGTCAAAGGATTTGAGTACCGAGAGAAGTTCGAGAAGCACCACGTACCTGGGCCGACCTTCAACTTCACGGAAAAATTTGACGACAACGGCAGGCAGATCCCAGTCAATCCAAAAGAAGCGGAGCTGTTTTTCTCAATCTACTTTGCGATGACGGGAATGCACGCCCTGCACATGATCATCGGCTGCGGACTCTTTGGCACACTCGCCGTTTTAGCGTGGAAAGGCCATTATTCGCCCACTTACTTCACCCCGATTGAAAACGCCGGGCTGTATTGGCACTTGGTCGACATTATCTGGATTTATCTGTTTCCGTTGCTCTACCTGATTAGCAGGCATTCGTGACGACGCTTTCGTGCTTCATCGCGGAGAACTGATCCCGAAGATAATTCTGAACCTTATCGATAGGTAGTAAACATTGAGGGGCCATGGCGCAACAGCAAATTCAACACGAACATAAAGAGCACGAGACGCAAGAAGAGCACGCCACGCACTCGCAACTCTTCTACATCGCCATCGGTGTAACGCTGCTCGTCCTGACGATCACAACCGCTGTCGTAGCCTTCATAAACTTAGGCGCTCTGAATCCGGTAGTCGCTCTTCTGATTGCAACATTTAAAGCTGGTCTCGTGGTTCTTTTTTTCATGCACGTCAAAGGCGCGAGCGAGAAACTCACCGGCGCAGTAGTGGTGTCGGGAATATTCTTTCTCGGTCTTTTGCTGACGCTGTCTCTCGCCGATTTTCTGACGCGCTCCTGGAAATAATTTTCAACGATCTGAATTGAAACGCGGCGCGACTATTCCCTTGCGCCTGATCGCCTCTTCCTCGAAGATGATCAATACCCTATGCCGCAAGACCGCGTCGCCACGCCGGCCCTCTTTCCTTTCCTAAAAGCTTCCCCGCTGGAAGCCGCGTTACGCCGCCATTTGCGCGGAGAAGTTCGCTTCGACTCCGGCAGCCGCGCCCTGTATGCCACCGACGGCTCGAATTATCGACAGGTTCCAATCGGAATCGTAGTTCCGCGTGACAAAGAAGATGTCATAGCAACCGTAGATCTCTGCCGCGAGTATGGAGCGCCGCTCCTGGCGCGCGGCGCTGGCACGGGCCTCGCAGGGCAGACTTGCAACGAGGCCGTAGTCCTCGATTTTTCCAAGTACATGGCGAAAATACTGGAGATCGATCCCCAGCGTCGCATCGCCCGCGTACAGCCTGGAGTCGTCCTCGATAACCTCCGAAACGAGGCGGAAAAGCATCGTCTGACCTTTGCTCCCGATCCCGCGACACACGCCCAATGCACGCTCGGCGGAATGATCGGGAATAACGCCTGCGGCGTGCACTCGATCATGGCGGGTAAAACTGAAGACAACATCGAGGCGCTCGAAATTCTCACCTACGGCGGCGATCGCATGAGCGTCGGCGCAACCAGCTCTGTCGATTTCGAACGCATAGTGCGCCAAGGTGGCCGCCAAGCAGAAATTTATACCGGCCTCAAGCAAATCGCCGATCGCAATGGAGAACTAGTTCGCCGCCAGTTCCCTAAAATTCCTCGCCGCGTGTCTGGATACAACCTCAACCAGCTTCTCCCCGAGAGCGGCTTTCACGTTGCCCGTGCGCTTGTCGGAACGGAAGGAACCTGCGCCACGACTCTCGAAGCGACTTGCCGCCTCGTCGAAAGTCCGCAAGAGCGCGTGCTCGTCGTGGTTGGATGGCCCGACATTTATATTTGTGCCGACCATACTCCACAGATCATGGAACATCGCCCCATCGGCCTTGAGGGCTTCGATGATCTCATGGCCAGCGCCAGCCGTCGCAAGGGTATCAACCTTGAAGGCCTTGCTCTGCTTCCTGAAGGCGGCGGATGGCTGCTGGTCGAATTCGGTTCTGACAATGCAGCCGATGCTGAGGCGCAAGCACGCAAGATGATGGCGGAACTCGAGCGCCTGCCGATTCCTCCGAAGATGCGCATCTTCACCGATCAGAAGATCGCTCGCCGAATCTGGGAAGTTCGCGAGTCGAGCCTCGGTGTGATCTCGCACGTGGCCGGCGAACCGCCACGATGGGAGGGCTTCGAAGACGCGGCCGTCGCTCCAGAAAAACTTGGAGGCTACCTTCGCGACCTGCGCGCATTGATGAACGAGTTCAACTATCAGGGCTCGTTCTACGGGCACTTCGGCCATGCCTGCATTCACACTCGCATGGATTACGACCTCGAATCCCATGAAGGCATTCGCAAGTTTCGCAAGTTTATGGAGGAAGGCGCCGATCTTGTCATGCGTTATGGCGGTTCAATCTCCGGCGAACACGGAGACGGTCAGGCACGCGCCGAACTGTATCCGAAAATGTTCAGCCCGGAGATCATGCAGGCTTTTCGCGATTTTAAATTGCTGTGGGATCCCGATTGGAAGATGAACCCGGGCAAGCTCATTGAGCCAAATAAGCTCGACGAGAATCTTCGCCTTGGTGCCGACTACGCTCCTTGGAGGCCCGAGACTCATTTCAAATTTCCTCAGGATCATGGCAGCCTGGCCTCCGCGACCCTTCGCTGCGTTGGCGTAGGAAAGTGTCGCCGCGAATCCGGCGGCGTGATGTGTCCAAGCTATCGCGTGACCAAAGACGAAGAGCATTCGACGCGCGGCCGCGCTCATCTTCTCTGGGAGATGACGAATCAGGAAACCATCACCGACGGTTGGGCGAACGAGGCGATCAAAGAATCGCTCGACCTCTGCCTAGCCTGCAAGGGATGCAAGAGCGATTGTCCCGTAGGCGTCGACGTCGCCACCTACAAAGCCGAATTTCTCTCTCATTATTACGAAACAAACAAACGTCCGCTGAACGCCCTGGCGTTTTCGAACGTCGACCTCTTTGCGCGAGCCGCCGCCTACATTCCAGGCCTGGTGAATCTCACAACCCAGCTTCCCGGATTAAGCGATCTAGCCAAATTGGTCGGCAGCGTACCCGCTCAACGCCGAATCCCACCCTTCGCGCCCCAAACTTTCCAGCAATGGTGGGAGAAAAAACGTAGCTCCCGCGTCCCTTCGGCTGCGGAGCGCGCGTCTCGCGTGGCCCGCCGCAACCCCGTCGTCCTTTGGGCAGACACCTTCAATAATCACTTTCTCCCATCAACCGCCAAAGCCGCAGCCGAAGTGCTGGAGGCCGCTGGCTTCGAAGTGAAAGTCCCGCGCGGCCACCTGTGCTGTGGACGGCCGCTCTACGACTCCGGTCTGCTCGAGCGTGCGAAGGCTTTGCTGCACCAGATCATGCAAACATTACTCCCGGAAATCGAAGCCGGAACGCCAATCGTGGTTCTAGAACCGAGCTGCGCCACCGTCTTCCGCGACGAGCTCATCAATCTTTTTCCGACCGATGAACGCGCTCAAGCACTCTCGAAACAAGTTTTTCTGCTGAGCGAATTTCTGGAGCAGCACGCCAAAGATTTTCAAATTCCCAAGCTTGCGCGTCAGGCGCTGGTACATGGACACTGCCACCACAAAGCAATCATGAAGATGACAGCCGAAGAATCCGTCCTCACACGCATGGGCGTAAAATTCACCGCGCCTGCTCCCGGATGCTGCGGCATGGCTGGGGCCTTCGGTTTCGAAAAAGATAAGTACGAAATTTCAAAAGCCATCGGAGAACTCGAACTCCTGCCGGCCGTTCGCCGTGCTCCGACCGACTGGCTCATCGTTGCCGACGGATTCAGTTGCCGTGAGCAGATTGCACAGGAAACGGACCGCCACGCCTTGCACCTCGCCGAAGTTCTGCAAATGGCTTTGCGGGAGTCGAGCCAAAGCCCCGAAGGATTCCAGGCATTTGAGAGCGCTCCTGAAAATTTTCCCGAAGATGCATGGGTGCGCCCGCACGAGAAAGCGGTTCGAAAATCTATGCGGCGTTCGGGATTGGTAATGGCGGGAGTAGCGATCGGGCTGGCCCTGTGGATAACCCATCGAAAAAAAGGGAAGTAAGCAGGCCCACACATCTGCGTTATTTCCGCCTAATTGATCACTTATTGGCGAATGGAGCACCTCCAAGTTGTTGATACTAAAGCCATTATTTCGTGTATGCCCATCTGCGCCGCTTTCTGGGACAATAGAGACAGTACGACCGTCCCATGGAAACTGTCGAAACCACACAATTAGCCCTAAACGCGATTGGCACGGCCACGCCGTCTCCAACCGCCATGCCGGCGCCCGTGGTCGCACAAAACAAAGCCCTGCAAGGGTCCGTCCACGTCCTTATTCAATTCGACGTCTGCGAGGAAATTAAACTCGATTCCCTCCGGGACATTTTCGGCGCGAAACGGCAGGAGGCGAGCTTTAAACATCCGACTCCCGGCTACGTTAAATTCCAGCGCGCTCCGTTGGTCGAATCTTCCGACCCGATGGTGCTCGAAAGCGGCGAACGCCTCAACGTCCAGATCAAGTACTACGATTACGGGGTTGTTTCGGTGGTCTTCGAGCTGCCATTTTCGGGAGACTGGGATCGCCTCGTCCGCATTGCTGGCCGTTGGGTGTGGGACACCGACTTCACCAGCTTCGCTCAGAAAATCGTGAAGCAGAAGATCGACCGCGCCCGCCCCGCGCTAGTCAAACTTTACGAAAGTTGGCTGGACGAAGATTACTTTGTCTTCCATGTGCGCGACATCTCTGGCAACCCCAGCGCTACCGAACTTCTCGCTTCCCACGGAGGCCGCATCGCTCAGATCGTGCGCGGAGAAAGCTCTCCGCTTTCGGACGGGGAGCAGCAGGAGATCATGCAATCGAAGATCTCTTACTATCCGAACGACCTTGCCGTAATCAGCTGGAACGGTGCTTTTCTTTACGATACCGAAGCTGGAGCCGAAACCGTCATTCAGTTGCTCGAGTACGCGAACTCGCAGCTGCTCGAATTTCGCCACTACGACGAGCTCCTGACCCGCGAACTGCAGAGCGTATACGATTTCATGGACCAGGGCTCGATGGGCATCATGGCGCGCTGGCGTACCGCGAAACGAGCGAGCCGCCTGCATACCGTCCTGCTTGACGTGGACGAATTGACTGAGCGCGCCGACAACGCTATTAAATTTCTAAGTGATATGTTCGCCGCCCGGCTCTACAAAGTAGCCGCCTCCAAAATCGGAGTCACCGACTATAAAGACCTGGTCAATCAGAAAGTCCACACCGCCGAAGAACTCTATCGCTTCATGGTCGACCAATTTCATCAGAGCCGCGCGTTCGTGCTGGAGCTCATGGTCGTGATCATCCTGATCATCGACTTGATTTGGCTGTTTAAGGGACGAGTTCCCGTTTAAATCGCCTTCGCGCACGTTAGTGCTTCGCAAATGCCGCAGATGGACTCGAATCGGCGCTGACGTCACTTCCACCGAGGTCCATGCGGTCGATCAGGCCATTTGAAATTGTGTAAACGTGCCATACCTCGCTATCCGAAAGAACGTCGCCCTCGAGGCTCTTGACGAGTTGATGAACCCTAACTTCGGTTCTGCCTCGCGCGTCGTCCATTACCTCAATCGGTTCTACGTGAGGATCAAATTCCTCCCACTGACGAGTCCAGTATGAACGGATCTCTTCCTTCCCAACAATTCGGCCACCTTCAGATGCCTTAGGCCAGCTGACACTCTCACTCATCACCGCCAGTGCAGCGTCAATGTCCTTTTGATTAAAGGCAGCGTAAGCCTTGGCGATCAATGTCTGGTTGTCTGCCATAGTTCCTCCGACTCGCCGGGTCACTTTGTTGTCTCACGAACGACTTTTTTTGGCGCCGGTTTTCCGACTTGTTTAGTTTTACTCTTTGCTGACGACTCGGGGGAAGTGAAGGTGCTGAGCGGCTTTTCGAGGTGACTCAGGCTGCTCCTTCTCCCACGCCGATAGTTGACCATCGCGGGCCGTGCGAAATTTCTTCTCAGCCGACTTGAGAGACTGCTTCGCTTTGCTTTTTTTGGACTGGCTTTCTTGGCTGTGGGCATTAGAATAACTTCACGCTAGCAAAAACCTTCCCCTAGTCCAATCCGGGTTTCAGGGTACTACGATTCTGTTGAGCATTGAGTCGGGCGGGGGGCAAACTTGCGACGGCGTGCGAGAGGACTAACCGCCCCTTGCACAAATCGCAAGGAGCGGGCCACCCTCATCCATTCACTTATTCCGGATCGGTAGGATCGTTGAAGAGCACGGTCAGTTTAATGCTGCCGTGACCGAATTGCGGGAAGCCGACTTTCGTCGGATCACCAGGATCAAGCGTGGATGCGGTGTCGTCTGGTGGAAATAAGACGAGGGAATTCAAAAACGTTTGGATAGCAAGCTGTTCATGAATATCCATGGCAGCATATTTGTTGCGCGATGCAATCGATTCTCCACCATGCCGAAGGATGACGTCGTTGAGCGAGATGCTGCGTCCGTCGTGGCCGTACGGGCTGGTCGTTCCCACGCCCCATAGAGGCCGCGTCAGGAACGTTGTCTGCATCGTGCCGTCCCAGTTGCGCTCGTAGAAATTCGGCCCCAGGTCGTGCCGCTTGAAATCGGTATAGAGATCATTTACGACAAATGAATTGCCGGCAGGTACTTTAAGGTGGGGCAATCCGGTACCATCGTCAATTTCATTGAACAGAGGAGTCGCAGTCGAGAACAGGCTATTGAAGTTCCCTCTGACCGCGTCGTAGACGGTTTCAAGATCGGCGACCCGCCGGTCGTGGTTGATGGTCATGCTTTCGGTGTGACACGACAAGCAGCCCGCGCTCTTAAACAGCCGTCTACCACGATCCGTGATTGGCGTGGACTGTCCGTGGCCGGGCTTGAAGTAATTCAGAAGATAAAACTCAAGATGGTCGACAAGGGCCGGATCAATCTCATTTCCGTTTGTGGCGTCGGGCGCGGGCGGCGGGTCGATCTTGTCTTTCGAGCCGTCAAGCACCATTCCAGATGGAGTTACCACGCGTGCGCCGGTGCTTGCCTGTAGCAAATCAGGGTCTGCGGACGCCTCCAGACCCATTTCGTTGTGCAGAGCATGCACAATAAATTCGCGCATCGAGATGGTGCTGCCCTCCGCGAAGAATGGCTTAATGCGCAGGTCTGCGTCGACTCCTTTGTACTGCTGAAGCATCGACTGTTCCATCTGGATTCGCGGTGATGGTTCCGTAATTGACGCCTTTGCTCTGCAATTTCCGCGTCACGGGGAGTTTCCGCACGCGAGCGTAATAGATTGCGAGGTCTCTCGAGGCGCGAAGATCGGTCGTGATCTCGTCGGCCAACATTTCCTTTAAGCCCAGGCCGAAGAGGTGTGGAGCATCGCGGCTATCAGGTCTGGTGGCCACGTCGCCGCCCGAGCCGCCCGACCCTTTCGGGCGGCCATGACAGGATGCGCAACTGTCGGACAATCCGGCTCCGATGGCGTTGTTGGTGTTGATGTCGCCGACGCCATCCTTTTCGTTCTCGCCCTGGCCTTGCAACCGCGTGAATTTTCGCTGAAATAATTGTCGTCCGCGGCGAACCGAACGAAATGGGTCGCGTTCGATCATGTACAAAGATGA
>JAYVCW010000520.1:0-3674 GCA_043749775.1 Acidobacteriaceae bacterium
TTCCGCTCGCCCGTCGAAAGAGCCGCCGAGCGCCAGACAAGACAGGTTCAGACGATGGCCGAGCGATGGCTCCGGATCGCCGAGAACGGAAACGTTGAAACTGGATTGATATGATCCACTAAACAGCGGCTTTCCAGGTTCGCTTGCCGGTGCGACGTCTAACGGACTGGATGATCCAGCGGATGCGCGGGTCGCTTGCCCCAAGACGAGGGAAAATGCAGTGAAAAATGCAACGTGAAGGCAATGGCGCATGCCTTCGGTCAAACCGTGATCTTCGCCTGGCGCTTCGCTACCAGCCGCCAAATGGGAAAGCAGATGGCAATCGCCGCCAGAATTAGGAGAACGATCTTCTCTGGTTCCCGCGGCTCGAAAAGTTCGCCGTTTTTGTATTCGCCCGAGATTAAGAGTCCATGCACGAGCCCGAGCGCGAGCAGCAAATATGTGCCGTAGTGAAGCGTCCGCCAATACGAATACTTCATCCTTTTCAGCAGGAGCGATGAGACGATCGTGACGACGAGAACATAAAACGCGAGGGTGCCGAGTCCGACGAGGAGCGTTTGGCGCGCTGCGGTAAAGGGCGTCAGGATTTGGAATAGAGTCAATCCCCCGGTGGTCCTCGGTGCGAAAAGCATCGGGACGGGATGAAATAGAAAAAACGCTGCACCAATTAGTGCGAATCGGCGGTGGTAAACGAAAATGCGATTCCCCTTCAGCTTCGGAAATCGCTTTCCCACGCGCCCGGAAAATTTCGACGACATGACCACGCCTCCGACGCTGCTGAAAGTCAGCAGGCCGAGCCCGAGAATGCCGATCATGCGAGCTGACCAGAGAAGGGCTTGTTCAGGAGGCAACGACATCGGGCGGAACGTTCCAGCACCCGAGAACAGATTGCATCTTACGTGTTTGTAATGACGCTCGCGAAAGGTAGGGAAAGCAAAAGCTATGACGAACTCCTGACAGCTACCACCGAGAGCCAAATAAAGTTCTTGACCGTTACGTCACGTCCGTTACCTTCACGGTAGTTACGGTAACGCCCATGACAGCTACTCATGCCTCATCTACATTTGCACTTCAGAGTGCGCCTAAAGATCGCGCCCGTGCGCGCGCCGACGCATCGGAAGAATTTCAGCGAATGAGCCATGCGATGGTTGAGCAAAAAGGCCTTCTCAATCACGCTCAAGCAGCGCTCTTGCTCGATGTCAGCACGAAGCGCGTTGGAGAGTTGGTGCGTTTGGGGAAGCTAACGGATTTCACATTCCTCGGGCGCAAATACGTGTCCATGACAGAAATCTGGGAACGCAACAAGCAGCGCATTGCGACCGGCGATGTCCCGTCGAAAGGTAAGCGCGTTGTTGCACAGCTTAAAGCTGCCGTGAAGCACGATGCTCTTCAGATGAGGCACGGCGGATTCCAAGGACCCTATCACCGCAAAGTTCAACGGGAGTTAAAGGAAAAGCAGAGCAAGAACACGAAGTCAGTCGTCAGCGTGATATTGAAGGGCGGAAAAGCGTGAGCCGCGATCCCTACGACCTGCACACGTCGATGAGCCTACAGGAGGCGGCGAAGTCCCTTAGTGTCTGCGTCAAAACCCTCCGGCGCGAAATACAGCGAGGGAAGTTATGCGCGATTCGTGTCGGCAGCCGGATTCGCATACCAACTGCGGAATTGCATCGCTACATCCGCGCAATGATGATCGGAGGGCAACACGCGTGAGACAGCCTTCTGCAAGGATGACGCAGTTCGTCTATCGACCTAAGCGCTGGCGGCAGGGAAAGCATCTTGTCGCGAAGACTTACAGCGGACGCTATAAATTAACCGGCGACGCTAACGAGACGTATGTGGCACTCGGGGTCGGCGACAAGCAGGTTGCAGAAGAAAAGCTGCGTCGAATTGTGGCCGAAGCAGAACGCGAACGCGCCGGACTAATCGCACCGAAACTGCAACGCAACGCCGCGGCGCTCCCTTTTCGCGATCACATAGCAGCATACTGCGCGAGCCGTCGAGGGATGCGCTGTGATGAAAAATACGTTCGAGAATTAGAGAGGAAGCTCTCCCTTCTCGCAGCGGAATGCGGGTGGGAGCGCGCCTGCAATGTGACTGCCGAATCGTTCGAAGCCTGGCGCGCAAAGCAATCGAAGGCACCAAAGACGCTTAACGAATACTTCAACGCGATTTCAGGGGTGATGAATTGGCTTGAGCAGCGAGTTGGCCCGAATCCGCTGAGGTTTGTGCGCCGAATTCAAACCGGGGTCGTTCCTCAACGGATGCGAAGAGCATACACTCCGGAAGAACTGCAGCGGCTGGTGGACGTGAGCGGTGAACGCGGCATCCTCTACCTTTTCGCAGCGCGCACTGGCCTTCGTCGCGGAGAGCTCCAACAAATTCAATGGAAGGACTTGCGCCTCGACGCGGCACAGCCTTTCGTGAGCGTCCGCGCTTCGACTGCCAAGAATCACAAACCAGCAGAGATTCCGCTATCGCACGATCTCGCAACTGCGGTTAGTCGTCTCCGCCCAGCGGGAGCGTCTGCGCTCGCGCTTGTCTTCTCGCGATTGATGCCTCGCATGAATCGTTTTCGTGCGGACTTGAAGGCCGCCGAGATTGCTTATGTAGACGAAACGGGCGCGTATGCCGATTTCCACTCTTTGCGAAAAACGTTCGATACGGAATTACAAAAGGCGTCAGTGCCTCCGCGCGCGATCATGGAACTGATGCGAGTAAGGGATATGCGGTTGATTTCGAATACCTACATGGACGCTCGAATGCTACCATTAGCGGAGTCGATCGCGAAGCTCCCTCAAATTACGGTGGAGGTAGCTAACTCACCCATACACTCACTTGGAATAGTCACCCCGAGTCCAATCCCGTCCGCGCCGGTCAACTTAACTATTCAGCAACCGAAGCTATTAACTGTTGGTGATAAGACGTTTAGTCCTTCAGAGTCCGCATCTGTCCCGAGTAGTCCAGAAGAGGCGAATGGTGCGCGATGCAGGGTTCGAACCTGCGACTTCTTGCGTGTGAAGCAAGCGCTCTACCACTGAGCTAATCGCGCAGACTCACCGGAGAGCGAACCTACATGGAGAGCTAAGCGATTCCAGCGGAATCCGTTTGGGCGAAATACATGCTCTCTGCCGCAAAGCCTGGTAGTTGGATAGTTTTCTCGTGCCGCATACCCAGCTTAATGAGCAAAGCCTGTGATGCCGAATTGCGACGCGATGTGATGGCTACGACGCGCGGTAGGCCGATGACGTCGCGGGCATATTCAAGCACGGCCCGAGCCGCTTCGTAAGCATACCCGTTCCGCCAGTATCGTTCTAGGATGGAGTATCCTATGTCTACTTCCTCAAGGGCGTCGCGTTTGATCAATCCGCACATTCCTACTGGCATCCCAGATTCCTTCAATTCAATGATATAAAAGCCAAAGCCATGCTTCTCGTAACTTGGGGTAATCTTCTCCGCGATGTAATTCGCCGCGTCGGCGAGGGTGTGCACCCCACGATCCGCGACGTTCGCGATAAAGGCGGGCTCGTTTAGCAGCTCGAGGATGATACTCGCGTCGTCTGCCGTTACGGTTCGGAGAAGTAGTCGCTCTGTCTTAACCACCATCACGCCTTTATGGTGTGAAAAAGGGCCCAAAAATCAAATAGGCCTTTATTTCTGTTTCCGTAATCTCT
>JAYVCW010000521.1:0-8482 GCA_043749775.1 Acidobacteriaceae bacterium
GACCGCCAAGGTGGTCATATACGAGGCGTTTATCGAGGGCAGACTGGAAGCCCCAAAACACCTCGCCCGCACCGTGCATGACCTCTACTTCGAGCCGAAGTACGAGGAATTTCGGCCTCGTACAATCTGGAGTCTTTCGAATGCGTTTACGTCTGCATTGAAGGAACTAGATCCTATCCCACAATTCAAGGCGACAGCGAAGCTGGGCGAATTCCTGGAAGCCCAGTTCTCACGCTCGTTCTAGCCCTCGGGGCAGTGTCAGCCGGCCCTAACTGCACAACAAGTAATTCCACTTTGCTTTAGACGACCCATGCGGGCGAGGCTCGCCCGCATGGGCTGAGAGTGGAGCCACCGTCATGTTTCCATTTGGGCAAATTGTGTCCACGCGCCGGGGCGCTAGCGGTATTGGAGAGAGCGAAGCAGCCGCCTACCTGTTTCTTAGCACGTCATGCAATCGGGGACTGGGGCGAACTGGAGCCAAGCGATGTCGCAGAGAATGAGTACAGTGTGGCTCATGGGCTTCGATTGCTGAGGAGCTACCAGACGGACGCCGGGGAGACGCTGTGGGTAATCACCGAGGCCGATCGGTCCGCAACAACTCTGCTGTTACCAGAGGAGTATTGAAGACTTGCACCGAGGATAACCAGCCTGCTGCTCTTCTGACGAGTACCTCGTCTTCCGTCACAGCGGACCAGCATGCTATTGTCAACGCCGCAGCCGCCCGTGAGGCCAGGTTCGAGGCATGAGCTCTGGCGGAGCCTGCCGGGAGCGACGCACTGGTTCGAGACTAGCCTGAACGTCAAGAGGCGTAAGACAAGTTCCTGATGGCCCTAGAAAAATGCGTCCTGACCGTTCCCGCTTCTCAGATGCGGATGGTAGTCGTAGTGAGAAATAAGCTGTGTGAACTCCTGCGGTGATGCAACCGCCTGCTGCAGCTTATTGTTTTTCATCAGAGAGACGAATAACGCGCAAGAGCGGGCCTGGCAGTTGATGGACTTGCTTGGATTGAATTCGATGTCCGTAAATCCCGCGTACTTGTAAAGACGTTCAAGCCAATCACGATGCGGGTAGATTGCGGTAATGTAAAGCCAGTCGTAGAAAATGGTCTTGGGTTCGAGGGGGAAGGAAAAACCGTCGAATCTGAAACCCGTGAGCCGGCCAGACTCCTGGAGTCGCGGATCTCGCTTCGCAATCTTGGCCTCGACGGAATACAGGTCTGTGTAGGGACCTCCTTTCTCGAAGGCCTTGCTGCCCTGAAAGGCACATTCAAGGCGAATTTCTTCGCCGCCGGCCGCGCGCACTTTGAGATGGAAGGCGCTCAGGTGCTGACCCAGCTTTTCTTCCGACTTCGACGAAATCTCCAAGATCGGCGAATAGCCTGACCGCCCCGCCGCCTGGTGCAGAGCGTCCACGTTCTTCTTTTTCTGGACAGGAGCAAAACCGGGATTCCATCCAATAGTGAAATACTCCTCCCTGACAAGCTCCCGGCTGTCTTGCAGCGGTATGAAGACTGGACGTTCAGCCATTAGGGAGATTCCTTATCAGGTCGAGTGGAATTTTCTTCGGCACAAGTATCTCGTACTTTTCCGCCTGTTGAAGGCGCTTCTGGACGGTCCCGTCGCTCCAATCGGTGCGGGTGTACAGCACCTCAAAGTCGATCATCTTCCTCGCTTGCACTATTGTATGGATTTCCACGCCCGCCTTGTTCGATACGTCCGCCGTGAATTTGACCCCGTCCCAGAGCAGAACATCCGGATGGATCTGCAGAAAAATCGTGTCTCCGATGCGGCCTTCCGCGCGTGCTACATATTCCATCGGATGGGTCGCGCGAAAACAGAGATGTACATACTCATCCATCCCCTTCATTCCGTCGGCATCCCGACTCCAGTCGTTGCCGCCTGGCGCCGGAACCTCGATCTTCTTCTTTCTGAGTTTCGCCAGCGGATAAAGGCCGCCATGCTCCCGGATGAGTGGAAGATTGCGTCGGTCGGTGAAATGGTACAGCAGCGTAATACGCTTGAGGGGATCAGCACCCGCCATGGCCTCAAACCTCTTTGCTGGTTGCGCTCTGAACGTCAGTATGTAGCATAAAACGACGCGGACTTCTCGGGTGATGCGCGGAAGCAACTTCGGACATTGCAAATAGAAAACGTGTTTAGAGTTCCTGCACCTGAGTGGCGATCGCTGGGTTATTTGCCTGGGCAAGCGTCTTCACATGCTCTATGTAATCCTCGCGCACGCCGCGCTCCCGCAGCCCCTTAACAATGTATCCGACATATTCCAGGTTGGTCTTTAAATCCGGCTTCGGAGTTTGTACCCGATAGGTAAGTGCCGTAACGATCGGCCCGTTGTCCCGCCGAACAGCAATAGTTTCACGCTTGTAGTTGGCCCCTTCGCCCTCGATGGCGTCGAGGGACTTCCTGTTTTGTGCGGCGGCAGTCTTCCGCTCAATGAGGAAGTCGGGCACCTCGTACAGTACGCCCCACACTTTGTATCCAGGGCTCTCGACAATATCCGAAGCGGCACACTGTCGTTTGGTGCTCCAGACATCAAAGGCGAGCCGGAAATCATCGACCGTCTCCGCTATGTCAATGAACTTCGCGTCGCCGCACAGGCGATCCTTACTGTTGATCTGGCTTTCCAGGCAATTGGAGCCGTACTGAAACACGAGAGCCATAACTGCCTCGACAAGAATCTAGTTGCTTCCCTTGGATTTCGCCCGCATCCGCCGGAAAAGTTCCGCTTGCTCAATCGCGTCGTCAAGTGCGTCGTGCGTATGACGCAGGGAAGAGCCCTTGAATTCCGCGGGTATGCGGCTCGATCGCGTATCTTCCCATGCGCAGCCGCTCATTCCCATGTAGTAAGACTTGATATCGATACCGCCGATCCCAAAGGGATTCTCGCCCAGAAAGTGCCGAAAATAGAAGTTCACAAAAGCCCAGTCAAACGTGGCATTGAAGCCGACGAATACTGGTTTTCCGCCCTTCACAACAGAACGGAGCCAATCGCGAAATGCAATCATCGCCTCTTTCGGATCGCGTCCGACCTTCGCGAATTCCTGTAACGTCCGACCGACGACTTTCATTGCCTCGGGTACCGACGCATCATTCACCGGCCGCAATTCAACATAAAAAGTGGCTTGCGGATCGTCTACGGCCACTGCGCCGAGCGAGAGCATGCTGTAGGTCGGGGGAAGTGGGCCACTAGCTTCAACGTCAACAGATATGTAAGCTTCTCGCACATCGCCTCCGCGGGCCGTTAAGCCATCTTCACAATTGGTGGTCTGTTGATGTTCTTTTCCCAAAAATCAGCCAAGGCCTTTTTCCTATCGGCAACAGAATCGCCAGAGCGCCAGAAGTGGCACGGTATCATTTCCTGGTCAAACGGAAGCTTGGTCCCTTCTTCTGCCGTTACGAGAACGCGGTTGCCGCGCAGGGCGTAGCCGAGTTCGATGAAGCAGTTAGGTCGTTCGCCGGTCACATCGACCATCGCTACCGATGAAAAATGCAGGCTCTCGAAGATGGCTACGTTCATGAAGGCATACTCGTTCTTATCAGCACCCATCTCAATGCGGCGCATTCCGGCTTCATCAACGACTGGATCGACGACATCACGGAAAAATGACTCGACCGCCTTGAATTTCGCATGTTCGGGATTAAGAAGCCGGACGTAAAATGCAGCGGGCCGCGCGATCTTAGTGAGTAGGCTTACCGTCCGGTTCGCGACATCGGACGCTGCGGCAGCGCCGTTTCGCGTGGCGATTTGTGCGAGCGCCGCCCCTTCCGTGTTTGCAAAAGCAGGGCTGAAACGGAAAAACCGGGCAGGCTCCGATCTTGCTTCCTTCGCCAGGCGCATCGCGCCGCCGGTGCCGTCGTCTCGGCTTGCGCCCAGCGCCAAATCAATAGGCACCACCGGCTTTCGCCGCGACAGGTACAGGTCGGCGGAATGCTCAACACCGGAGCCGCCGCCGAGAATGACTAAGGCATCGCCAAATATCGCTTGGCGCTGGCGGAGAAAAACAGCCGCGCGGGAGCCAGGCATGATCGATTCGACGTGAAGCATGCCGCTCCTTAATAGTTCTTCATACAAAGGCCGGCGGTCATCCGGAATCTCCGACACGGCCTTCTCGGAAGAGGCGACAACAATGGGCAGGCCAAACTCCGTGGGCCAAGCTCGAAATCCCTGCTTCAGGCATTCTGCTGCTGCTTCGAGTGCTGTCCAGTCGAACAGCAGACTGGGAGCATCAGGCGCAGAGCCATCCGGGCGGGGCTCTCTTCCGATGCCGACCACGATTCCGCCGCCAGCAGCCATTACACCCTTCACCAGATTACTTACGACTTCGTGCGCGTAGCCGATGAGAGCGGGGTCAGTTTTCCCACTGGCCGAACCGGCAATCTGAACATGGCGGCCGAGAAGGGGCAATACTGCTGCGTCGGCGGAGCTGGCTGATGGGGGTATCATCCGTTTCTTACCACAGGAGAGGGCCGAACTGCTTTCGCGGCAACAATAAGGTCATCTTCGGTCAGCGCCCGGCTCGGAAACGCCCGGCAAAGCGCATCCGGCAAGAGTTTGGAACGCAAATCCGAGAAGGTAAAGCCAGGTTGCGCGTCCTGCGGGCCGGTGAGCCGTACCAATTCATGGATCGTCTGTTCCTTAAAACTCAGGCCATCCAGATCCATACGGAATAGCTCTTCGCGTTCCTGATCGGTCGGACGGTCGAACTGTTCTGTAAGGGCCGCCCGGCGCACAATGGCAGGGTCCAGCGCCCCTGCCCTATTGGTGCAGAGAAATACCAGAATGCGGCCGGAATGGCGGCGGAGGTCGTCAACTTTCTGGATGATGGTGTTAACCGCTACTTTATCCTCATGGTGGCTTTGCACCGTGTCCCGCGTGGACGCAAGAGAATCCGCTTCATCGATAATCAGGAACGCTTGTCTGGTCTTTCCGGCTTGCTTGGCGACGACATCGAACGCCTGGTTGAGAAGCGTGCTCATCTGACCGACCTTGCCCGATCCACGAACGCGGGTGCTGAGTTTAAAGAGCATCGCCTCCTTGCGGGCTTCGCGAGCCAGTCTGTCGCACGCACCTTCGGCTGTGACAGTCTTTCCTGTGCCGACATCGCCCGCGAAGATAACTAGCGGATACCTGTCCGACACTGCGTCACAGATGGCGAGTTCCTTGTGATGATATGTCCGGCTCCACACGCGCAGATCTTCCGGATCAGCTAACAAGCGAAGAGCCCGGTGCAGTCTCTGGTAACGATTCTCAAAACCGACTAGCCTCTTCGCCGAAGCTGCAATGCCGGCGTTCGGGAGTTCCAGCTCCAGCTCAAAAAGCTCGGCTATTTCGGTAACTTCGCTCATCGACTACCTGCTTCCCGATGTGAGTTACGCATAAACACTCTTGGTGACCCCCCAGCCGTTGCTGACGTAATTGCGATCGGCCGACCGAGTCAAGGAGGGAAATGATAGATCGGTGCTCGACGTGGTCCATCCCGTGCTTAGCGTCTGGCTAAATGCTGCCTTTTGCGCGTCGGTCAACCCGTGCCACTTCTGGCTGTACCGTACCACTATATTTAACTGGCCCGACGGTGTGCGAGGCCAGCGGTTATTACCTGGACGTTGGGCGGTGAGAGTCGAACCGTCGGTGGACACTTCGTATTTCGCGGCGCGGATCACCTCGCCCGAGGAATCCTGCAGCACGATGTTCGCTTCCAGCAGATACCCCTTTTGGGCCAGGGCTTTGACATCTGCCGAATATTGTTTGACTAGTTCTCGCGTGAGCAGTCCCGTCGATTGCGAGTTCATATCCAAATCGGCGGCGATGCAGTCGATCACCTTGCCGATGTCGGCCACGCTATAGGTTTGCGTTAACGATTCCGAGTAAGACATGTCTTAATCCTCGATTACAAATGACCGGCCGAATACTTCTTTCCAGAGTTCCAGCGTCTGCGTTCTGCCGTCGTAGTTGCGTGCGTAGCTAAGGGTTTCCCAGGCATTCACGCACTTCTCAACGATTCTCTTGCAGTCCTGGTCCGTGATTTTCCGGGTGACATTGTTGTCAGCATTGCACGGATCGAGTATTACCACCCGGTCTTTCGGGAAAGATTTCGGCGTGCCGCACTCCTTGAAGGAGATCGGCGTTTTTAGCTGTGATTCCGCGACGTATAGGAAAAACCGCAAGAGCCCGTCTTCCAGCGAAGAGGGAACGCCCTGCACGTCCTGCAGGTGGCTGACGATCAGCTCGATCGAAAAAGACCTGAGACTGTCGTCGAATTCATGGAAGTTTCTCCAGAACTTGAGCAGCCGGACGAGAGCAGTGAAATGCGCGTATGCATCCTTCCTGGCACGGATGAATCCCAATTGCTTCGTCACGCTGGTCTTGACGGGCACATCGCCCTGCGACGACGGCTGCCAGCCATAGTCGCCAGGCCCGTCTATCACGATGAGCGGCACGAGATCCATTTCAAGCCCGGAGTCGCGGAATTCAATACCGAGCGTCCGCGGCTGTATGGTGAAGTCTTCCGGTTTCTTCATCGGGTAGATCTTCGCCAGGAGCCTCCGGATGCGACTGTGGAGGTTTGCCAGATCGTATTGGGAAGCGCCGTTGCCGTGCAAAAAGACCGCAACGTCTGCATCCACGCCGAAGTCGCCCCTCGGGCGGAGCACGGTGCCCTTGCGGAGCGAGCCCGTCTTCAAGAATTTCTTGATATCGATCACCTTGTCGCCGTCGGCGGCAGCGGAGAATCGTTCAATGAGATGGTCAACCTGGCCGAGGTACTCGGCGCGTTTCCCCTTAGGGAGCTTGAGCCGGTTGTTGACGAAGTAATTGAGCTGGCTGTCTGTAAGTTCCATAAGTTCCGCCTGACTTTGCCTCTATCTTCCGGTCGCCAATTCCGCCCAAACCGGGCGGGTGAGTGCAGTGTAAGCGGACAGTGCGAACACTGTCAACAAAAAAAAGCTAAAGCCGGAGCTGCCCCGTCTCGGTCGGGTACAGTTCGTTAATCCGGATTTTCGCCACGACGGGATTCACGTCGAATATGTCGGCAAGCGTGCGCACTGCCCCTTCCCTGCGTTGTTCATCGAGAATTACCGCGCCAAGCGAACCGCTCGGCACGAGAAAGGGTTTCAACGCTTCCTGCACCAATGCTCGGGGACACAAAAGACCGCCCATCGCCCGGTTTGCCTGAAACTCCCACCAGCGGCCGTCGTAGGCCCGGCTTTTCCGCTCCTCGCCCTGGACATCCCGGCAAAGAATCTGGTGATCGGAGTGGCTGTCGGCATCGAAGAGATGGAGGGGTTTTTCTTCGAGTGCGAACAGGTAGGCGTGCAATAGTCCGTGCCCGGCTTCGTGCGCGAGCGTGGTCCTCACGCGGCGCTCGGCCACTTTGCTCTTTTCGGCGTCCAGCACCGCGGAAATGACGATTGCCGCGACGCCATTCTTGCCGAACTTCGTAAATCCCAATACTCCTTCCGGCAGGTCCTCATACTGCGCATCGAGGCCAAAACGCTTCTCGACAAAGCGATCGATGCGTATGGCTTCCGGCGAATTCGGATAGAGACCCTCTTTCCGCAGTTCATCGGCGCAAATCCGGTCTATCTCGCTGGGTTCAAAATGCGGCCGCTCGGAGAACGGACCCGACTTGGAGCGGAAGGTCTTCATTTTTTTGGCTTGGAGTGCCTCTCATCCTTTTTTTCGTTAGCAAGCTTCAGCAGCTCCTCTGCGCTCACCTTCTTGTCGATCATCGTTCGGAACGCAAGGGCAAATCGGGGATCATTCTGCGTGAGGCGCTTGATATCGTCTATCGGAGGTCGCACATCCATTGCCTGTAGCTCTTCCAGCTCTACCTTAAGAACACGGGCGATTTCGGCGAGGACTTTTTCGGACGGATACCGACGCCCGAGTTCGATATCCGAGATGAACGCCGCAGAGCAATCGAGCCGCTTCGCAAATTCCCGGAGCGAAAGATCAAGTTCGTCTCGACGGCGACGCATGTACGGCCCTAATGCTTCCATGAGTGTCAGCTTATATAGCTTACATCGTGGTGTCAACGACTTCCGCGTATTTTGGCAGTCCCCGCGGTCTGTCAAGTTGTTGTAAAACCAAATAACGCCAGACTGTCACGGCAGCGTTCTGACATATCAGCCGACTGACTGTAGGTCAGTACCGAGACCCGCACGGCCAAGAGGTTTGGGGAAGGTTATGTGTCCGCGGTGTGCCAAACCCCTTTCCAGCCGGACGTGGTGCCGATAATATTGTCGACCGAGACGTAGCAACCCCGCCCACAATTGCTCATCCGATTTAAGCACTTGCGGGATCCCCATCCTTCAATTGGAACGTCCTAAACATCAGAGGCTCGGAGACATTGTCTCAGGCGTGTTCACTCCCGTGCTCGCAAAACACTCGAAGTCGTTTTCGCTCGTCGATGCGATCTCGGTTGGCGTTGACCGAATGCAGCGAAACTTCGAGCCGATGCGCAAGC
>JAYVCW010000522.1:0-5386 GCA_043749775.1 Acidobacteriaceae bacterium
TCAAGCTGCGCGCGTCGATTGTCCGGGGTCAAGGGCTAACGCAACAGGGCGATCTCGCGGGAGCACTCAGCGAATTCAATAAGGCGCTCGAAGCGAGCAAGAACAGCTCGCTGGCGCACTACCGGATCGCTGAGGTGTTTTATGTGCAGAAAAACTATCAAGCCTCAGCCAATGCCTATCGCGAATCGCTCAACGGAGACGGGGAACCGCGCTGGACTGAGGTCTGGAGCCATCTGCAACTCGGAAAGATTTTCGATGTCACGGGCCAGCGCGAGCGCGCGGTCAACGAGTATCGCCAGGCAATCCAAACCAACGACAACACGCAGGGAGCGCTCGAAGAGGCGCGCCGCTATATGCAAAAGCCGTTCGAGCGCGAAAAAGGAAGCTAGCGCGAAAAAGGAAAGTCTGACGCGAGCTTTGCGGCAGCGTGTTCAGATTTTTAGAAATCCCTTGCGCCGCTGTTCGCTGTAGCGATGGAGAGCATCCTCGATAATCGGATAGGCCTTGCCGGCCGACTGAATTTCATCCACCTCAACCGACTTCCCTTCTAACAACTTGTAGTCCTGGAAGAAACGCCGCAGCATGATGGCGCGATGGGGTGGCATCTGGGCCGCCTCACGGTAGGAGTTGAATTCCGGGTCTTCGGTCGCGACCGCGATAATTTTGTGGTCCTTCTTCCCCGAATCGATCATGGTCATCAGGCCGATGGCGCGCGCATGAATGATGGTCAAGGGCACAACCGTTTCCTGGCAGAGAACGAGCACGTCGAGCGGGTCATCGTCTTCGGCAAGAGTCTGCGGGACAAAGCCGTAGTTGGCGGGATAGTAAACCGCAGAATAAAGAATACGGTCGAGTTTGATTAATCCGCTGGTCTTATCGAGCTCATATTTAACGCTCGAACCGAAGGGAATCTCGATCACAGTGTTGAACTCCTGCGGCAGTTCGCTGCCGGGAGTGACGTCGTGCCAGGGATGAATCATGCGGTCGGCCTGCCTTCAAAGTTGGTGATTGTCGCCAGCGACAATTGTAAATGCGAGGGCATAGCCACCAAGTTCTGGTGGTCGTTACTAGTGGTCGTTACGATTGTTGATCGGAGAGCATGTGGCCGAAGCGGGCCACGCTATAATCGACCAGACGCTTCTGCTTAGTGGCTGAAAGGCGTCCCAACGCAGGGGTTCGACCTCAACCGTATCTAAAAGAAAACCATTATTCATGCGGACGCTGGAAAAAAAACAAATCCTGAAAAACGTCGGTTCGAGCTGGTCCGCGCTCGCAATTAACGTCATTGTCGGCATTTTTCTTTCCCCATTTATTCTTCATCGCCTTGGGGACGCGGCCTTCGGCATCTGGGTATTGATTTTTTCGGTGACGGGCTATTACGGCCTGTTCGACCTGGGGATTCGCTCGTCCATCATTCGCTATGTTTCGAAGTACACCGCAACCGACGATCGATCGAAGCTAACGGGGTTCGTTAATACCGCCCTCTTCACCTATGCGGGCATCGGCGTAGTGAGCATGGCGATCACGACCATGCTGACGACTTCGATTGAACACATTTTCAAGGGGATCCCGCCCGAGATGCATGCGCAAGCGCGTCTGCTGCTGCTCATGGTCGGGGCTTCGGTCAGCATAAGTTTTCCGCTCGGGGTTTTCGGCGGGATGCTCGAGGGCTTGCAGCGCTTCTACATCTTGAACTGGACGAGCATCGGCACGACTCTGGCGCGCGCCGCGCTGATCGTTTACTTCCTGAATCGCGGCTATGGACTGCTCACCGTCGCGCTCATCACGGTGGGCCTGCCCATCATTTCGTCGATCATCCGCGGCATTATCGTTTTCCGTCTGTGCCCGATGCCGATCGGACTGCGCTATGTGGATCGAGAGTCGTTCCGCCACATGGCTAATTATGGAGGAACAACTTTTCTGGTGATGGTCGCGGCGCGATTGCGCTTTCGAACCGATGAACTGGTTCTTGGAGCGATGATGTCAACGGTTGCCGTCGCGTGGTTTAACATCGGCGCTCGAATCGTGGATTACGCGCAGGAATTTGTGGCTAGCCTGGCACAGGTTTTCGTACCGATGTCGAGCCAGTCTGAGGCGGTTGGCGATCTTGAGCGGATACGAAAAATTTATATTGCCGGGAACCGGGTGTGCGCTTCTCTGATTTTGCCGATCACCGCAATTTTGATCGTCTTCGGCAAGCACATCATCCGCATTTGGGTCGGAAGCCGTTATGTTCCGAATAGCTATCCGGTGCTGGTGGTGATGATTATCCCTTTCGCGCTTATGCTCGCGCAGGCGGCATCGACGCGCATTCTGTTTGGCTTAGGGACGCACCAGACCTTGGCGACGATCACGGTCATTGAAGGAATCGCGAATCTGATTCTCAGCATTGCGCTGGTGCGGCCGCTGGGCATTGTTGGCGACGCGCTCGGCACGGCCATCCCGCTCTCCTTCACCTGCCTCGTATTTCTGCCTCGTCACATGAAAAAGCAAATCGGGGTGCCGGTCTGGACTTTCTTGAAAGACGCGTACACTTTGCCAATTCTTTTTACCGTGCCATTTGTAGGGATTCTGATGGCCGCCAATCACTTCTTTTATCCGAGAAATCTGATCCAGTTGGCGATCGAGAGTTTGCTGGTGAGTTCTTTTTACGGGGCGGGACTGCTTTGGGCCTACAAGACGAACCGGGCATTTCACGTGGCGGAACTTGTCGGGAAGCCGAAAAAGGGTGCTATAGAGCAAGCCCCGCAGGCGGTGGCGGAGGTGCAATATCAGAACGAGCAGTAGGCATTAGCAATGAGCGATGAGTAAACAGCAATGAGCACTTCCTACGCTTGCGGATAGCCGAAGGTTGCAGTAACTTGCACAATGATAAAGTTTAGGCTCGTTCTTTAAGCTAAAAATGAATTTTGACTAGTGTTTTTAAGAGCTTGCGTTGATTGCGCGACTGGTATCGGAAGCTGAATTGCTTGTTCCGCATAAGGTGCGATTTTCTAGGCGTCGCATTTACCTGTCGCATTCTTACCGGTCACACTTTTATCCGTGACACTTTTATCCGCGACACAAGGTCAAGTCAAGTACCGAGGGGACCGTAAGGGATGAGCGAACTATACGTTGTAGGGGGCGCTTTACGAAGCACGTTATTTAAAAAGCTGCCAGAGTGGAACTCCTACAGAAAAGCATTGATCGTAAAAGTTAAACCTGAAAGCGGGTCGGGGGAAGTCGCTGTGGAGTACGTGTCACCGGCAGCTGCCCGCCCGGCAGAATCGCCCTCAATTCTGTTTAAGTCGGGGACAGTCGATGGGGACAAGCTCTACGTTTGTACGGCTACCGAAGTGCTCGTATACCACCTGCCCGACTTTGAGTTGCTGCATTATATTTCGCTTCCCATTTTCAACGATCTTCATCACGTTCGGCCAGCTAGCAACGGAAACGTTCTTATTGTGAATACCGGCTTGGACATGGTCGTCGAAGTCACTCCGAGCGGCGAGTTGGTTCGGGAGTGGAGCGCGATTCAAGAAGATACGTGGAAGCGTTTCTCACGTGAAATCGACTACCGCAGGGTGCCCGAGACCAAGCCTCACAAATCACATCCGAATCACGTTTTTCAGTTGGACGATGAAGTGTGGGTGACGCGTTTTGATCAGAGGGATGCTATTAGTCTAACCCGGCCCGGAAGGCGAATCGATATTGCGGTCCAGCGGCCGCATGACGGGTTGGTTAGCGGCGACCACATCTACTTCACGACCGTAGACGGTCATCTTGTGATCGCGAACAGAAACACATTAATGGTGGAAGAAGTGCATGACTTCAACACGATCGACAACCCGCAGCACATGGTTCTGGGATGGTGCCGCGGGGTCGCATTGGCGAGCGCAGGTAAAGTTTGGATCGGGTTCAGCCGCATTCGAACAACTCGGTTCAAGGAAAATCTTCTGTGGGCCAAACACGGGTTCGAGACCCGTGATAAGCCTACTCATATCGCCCTTTACGATCTGGCCGCGAAAAGTTGTTTAGCTGAAATTGACCTGGAGGCGTTTGGGATGGCGGTGCTTTTCAGTGTGCACAACGCCCAGCCAGTTTTCGCGGACCCGGCTGTTGCTACCAGTGCTGTCACAGCACAGTCCACTACAGACAGCCTCCGATGAGCATTCGCGCGACTGCAAAAAACGTTCTTGTGACAAGCGGCCTGCTCCGCTTCGCGCACAGGTTCAGCGGGCAAGCTGCCGTCATTCTGCGCTACCACTCTATTCAGGATTGTCCCGAGCAGCACGACCTTACAATCGGCTGTGATTCGATCCACGCAACCGCCATCTTCGCGAACCACATAGAACTGATTGCGCAAAGATTCAGTCCCGCCAGCATGGATGACGTTGCCTTATTCCTCAAGGGTGAAAAAGCTCTTCCGCCAAGAGCCGTGGTCGTCACTTTTGACGACGGCTACAAAGATAATTTCCGCTTGGCAGCGCCGATCCTCAATCACTTTGGAGTGCCCGGAACCTTCTACCTGTTGGTTGACTCCGTAGATCATGCGAAGGCCCCGTGGTACTGCCTGCTGCGCCACGCATTCGCCACCGCCCGAAACCCTCAGTGGACCAATCCTGCGACGGGAAAGATGCATCAGCTTACCGATTCAAAACAACGTTATGACAGGTTCTGTGAAGGTGCTGAGATTTGCGCGCAGCTCTCTTCTGAGAAACGCGCGGAATGGATTGCGGAAGTGATGTCCTCGCTCGATCCCGTCCCGTTTCCGGATGAAGGCGACCTGATGATGAGTTGGGACGATGCCAGGAAATTGCTGAAAGACGGACACATCGTGGGCTCGCACACCATGACTCATCCGAACGTGGCCCATATTTCCTTGCCGGATGCGCGCCTCGAGCTCAGTCAATCCAAGGCGCTGCTGGAGAGGGAACTGGCAATACCAGTGCAGCACTTCTGTTATCCGCACCCCGCCCTTATGCCGCAGTGGAACGAAGATACGCTCAGGATCACGGCGGAATCAGGCTACACCACGGCAGTAACCACCGGCGCGGGCGCAGTGCGATCAGACACGCGGCCGCTCGCGATACCTCGTACCTACATTCCGCGGAATGAGAAGGATTTCCTTTTCCACCTGGAACGAAATCTGCTGTGGCGGAAGACGCATCATGCCAACTGAAGAGTCCATATTCGGTAAGAGTGAGGTCAGCAACGTATTCGATCCGATGGCGCCTTACTACGCGGACGAGAGGGGACAATCGCCCTGGTTCCAGGCACAAATCAAGATAGTTCTTGAAATGTTGGAAGCAAAGCCCGGCGGGCTACTGCTGGACATTGGCTGCGCGGCGGGAGCCGAGTTTGTTCCTCTAATCGCGCGTGGTTTTCGAATCGTTGGCTTTGACTA
>JAYVCW010000523.1:0-2518 GCA_043749775.1 Acidobacteriaceae bacterium
ATCATCACTAACTCTGGTGCCGGTCAGATTCAACTTGGAAAGATCACTCAGCGGCAGTAAGTGCTGTAATCCAGCGTCACCAACCTGCGTTCCTTCAAGGTCCAGTGTCTGTAAAGCGGTTAGCGGCGAAAGAAATTCAAGCCCATTGCTGGTGATCTTCGTCCCTCGGAGCAGCAGCAACCTGAGTGTCGTAAGTTTTGCCACATGGGCGAGTCCTTTGTCACCAATTTCGGTGTCGTCCAAACCGAGGATTCCGAGCGACTGAAGTCCTTCCAGATGCGTCAGCCCGTCATCGGTAATTAACGTGTCGTCAAGGTACAATTTCCGCAGTTGCGGGAAATCCTTCAGAAACGCTAATCGGTCATCAGTGACTTGGCGGCTGTTGCTCAGGTTGATGCAAGAAACTGGAGAATTCCAGGTTGGCCGACGCCCACGGCTGTAGCCCCCGCCTATCGCAAGAATGCGGGCATCCTCTCGCCACTTGCTCAAACCGTGGAAGAAAGCAAAACCGACGGTCAGAACGATTCCGATCAAAACGAACCAGCGGATTCGAGGAATGCGGAAATGACGCACATGGGGAAACAGGGGCATGAATCTCATTTCGGTTTTACTGGCGACAGCGCCGACATGGGAACCAGGTACACAATCCGGCGGTCCATATCGACTGCAATACCGCCTCGGCTCTTTCCCCGTCGATAATACCGACCGTGTTCAATCTGAGCGGCGGCCCAAGGTTCGGTTTTCGGGAAGTATCTTTGAATTCCGTGCCGATCATTCTCCTTGGTAAATTCGTTCAGCGGTCGTCCGCTCACCGCTTCGACGAACTTCCTGATTCCCTTGCTGTCCGCCTGGAACATCAGGCACGTGTACATGTCCGGTGAAAAGGGGGACTCATAAATCCAGACGTTGTGAGCACCGGCAGGAAGCCGAACACCATCAGTCATTTGCAAGACCTCTTGCGGCTGCCCGAAGATGCTCAGAAATCCGTGCATGTTCACGGAGTAATGTCTCTCGTTTGGAAAGATGCTGCGAAGCACGAGCAGGCATGAGCCGCATGAAAGCACGATAAGCCCTGACATCGTGAGGATGGACACGATGAAACAACGACGCACCTTGAATGTAAAGAATTTCGTCAACGATTGTCTCCACGCTGTGGGACAGTTACATCGGGCACAGATAGACAATTCCATGATCCAGATCGACTGCAACACCGCCTCGTCCGCTCCATCGTTCGAAATACCGACCGTTTTCAATTTTGTCCGCGGCCCAAGGTTCGGTTGTCGGAAACCCTCTCTTAGCAAACGAATATCGGTCAGAATCGGCGGTGAATTCTTCCAGCGACTTGCCGGTCACGTCCTTAACGAACTTCTTGATTCCCGCGATATCTGCCTGGAACATCAGCCTGTATTTGCTCTCCAATCCCAAGTGGGTTAGGAATTCATCCGGCTTATAAATCCACACATCGTGAGCATCAGCAGGAAGCCGAACACCGCCAGTGAGTTTCAACACCTCTTTGGGCTGCTTCGATAAGCTCCAAAATCCGTGCATCTCGATAGGATAGCTGCCGTGTCTGGCGGCCGAGCTGGGAAGCATAAGCCAGCATGAGAAATACGAAATCATTGCAACTCCTGCCATCGGAATGGCGATGACCACCCAACGCGGCACTTTGATCGTGACGTATTCCGACAAGGGTAAACTCCAATTATGGCAACCCACCTGCGAACCGCCGAGTCGCGAGTTTCTCAATCTCAGTGCGACAGCACGCCTCTGGCGGATCTCAATAAATTCCCGATTTTTTCGATGACATTGGAATCAGATACACAATATTACGGTCCAGATCGACGGCGAGTCTGCCTCGCCCCCGTGGAGACTCCTGAAAATATCGTCCACGTTTAATTTTATGGATGGCCCAAGGTTCCTTTTTTGGAAAATAAGCCACAAGGGTCCGATGGGGATCAGGTTTCCTCGAGAAAGTTTTCAGGGGAGTGCCACTGAATGCCTCGACAAACTTCGTAATTCCATCGATGTCTGCCTGGAACATCATGCAGTAGTAGTGGTCGGGTGAAAATGGGGCGCTGTAAATCCAGACGTTGTGAGCACTGGCGGGAAGCCGAACGCCATCAGTCATTCGTAAGACCTCTCCCGGCTGGCCGAAAATGGTCCATCGCATTGAGACGGAATGGTGCGTATCAAAATCAAATAGGCTGCGAAGCACGAGCACGCATGAACCGCATGAGAGCACGGTGAAGCAGCTCATCGCGAGAATGATCACAATAAGCGAACGCGGCACTTTGTATGTGATGTATTCCGTCAACCAGTTTTCTCCAATTTGTCAGGAAGACTTCCCATCCGAGTGACTTTACAATACAAAGCATATTCTTTCAAGTGGGGATAAAAAAAACGCTCGTTCAAGATCTGTCGTGATTATCTGCGGCGGATTCGCGGATGTTCTGAAAACTTTGCCATGACAAGTTAAGGATGCCGTCAGATTAGCCCGGATTGCGCAGGCATCCCGTGA
>JAYVCW010000524.1:0-11907 GCA_043749775.1 Acidobacteriaceae bacterium
CCAGTGTGGCGCGAATGCTCTCCTCTTCGTTCCGAGCGGGAACAATGATGCTGACTCGCGGTTGTTCGGCAGGGCTTAGATGAAGATCCCACTCCGGCTTGGCAATGTCGGCGACATGCGGCATGCCTAGTGTCGCTTCGACGATGCGCGACAACCAGGCAAGAGCGAGAATGACGCCCGCGATCAAGTGAATGATTTGCCAGTGCATTTTTAAGCTTGGGCAAACTGCCGATCAACAAGTGGACGATGCCGGAAGATTTTCGCTGCGCCGAAGCGCAGGTGCGAATCGCATGCCGTAAAACAGTATGGCAGAAGAGATAGCCATGGCGATCACGGGAAGGATAAAGGCAGATTGCAGCGAGTGATGATCGGCTACATACCCCATAAGTGTTGGCGAAGGTACATCGCCTAAAAGATGAAAGAGAAATATATTTACCGCGATCGCTGTGACCCGAATCTGCGGGCTCACGGCATTCACCAACGCCGTGTTTAAGGGCGAAGTATTGACCAGCAGGAAGAACGCGGCAAGTGCAATCGCCGGTAGCATGATCGGGCCCTTGTTAAACAGGGCGACGATCATCACTGGGACTCCGAGCGCCATGCTGAGGGCGGAAACAAAGTAATACGAGCCGGGCATCTTCGGAAGCAGGCGGTCGCCCAACCATCCTCCGGCAAGCGATGCCACAATGCCGCAACCCACAACGATGGCTCCGAAAAATTCGTTTGCCTCTTTCAGGCTATAGCCACGTACTGCGGAAAGAAATGTGGGCATCCAAACTTGAATTCCACCAAGCGAAAAGGTTCCAGCAGCCATGCCCAGGGTGACTGTCCAGAAGGCGGGATTGTGCACCAATCCCCAAACGCTTGCCTTGGCAGCAGCTTCTTTTCTTGTATCGAACTGGCCGGGCTTTGGTTCGGGCAGAAAAGCGACGGCCAGGGCCAGCAGAAATCCGGGGGCCGCCGCGATATAGAAAGGAAATCGCCACCCGTGCTCCGGGCCCAGCTTCCCCCCCAACAGGTACCCTGCCGCCGTTCCCACCGGAATGGCGAGATAAAAAATACCGAAGATGCGACCACGTCTATTTTCGGGAAATAAATCAGCGACGAAGGTCGGTGCGATGGTGACAAAGCTTGCTTCGCCGATGCCGACGAGCGTATGACGGACGAGCAGTTCCCAATAAGTATGGGTGAAGGCCGTGAGCAGCGTCAGGGCGCTCCAGAAAATGGCGCCGAGCATGATGATTCTTTTGCGGGAATAGCGGTCAGCCAACGGCCCGACAAACGGCGCGGCGACCATATAAAAACCAAGAAATGCGCTGGTGAGATAGCCCACCTGGGTGTTGGTTAAGTGAAACTCATCCTGCACGAGCGGCTGCACGGCGAACAGCACCGAGCGGTCAATGTAATTGAGCAGGTTCAGCGTGGTGAGCAGCGCCAATGCCGTTCGGGGATAGAGTTTGGTCGGAGGCACTCATCGCGCAATATAACATGCAATCCCGACGACGCGGATAACTCAGCGTTGTCCTATCTCAAAGCGCGCATCTTCTCTCCCCTCGGCAGATATAATTCACGACTATGTTTGCTCTGGTTTACGAGCCAGGAACGCGGTGACATTTACTTTGACAGGCACCAAACCAGGGGTTCGCGACATAGATAGGGGTGGGGTGGGCTCGACTCCACCGCTACTGGTTTTGGCAGCCGCTTTTGTCGTGCGGGTGATACCCGCCGCCGCGTATTTCTTCAACCCCGACGAAGCTCTGCACTACCTTGCTGCCAGCCAATCCTCGTTAAGGCTCACCTACCAGGCTGCCCTCACAAACGCGCATCCTCCGCTACTCATTTTGGTGCTTCACTTTTGGCAATGGCTCGGCCAATCGGAATTAATCCTGCGAATGCCTTCCGTACTGGCCGGCACCGCTTGTTGCTGGCTTTTTTTTCTCTGGCTCGCGGAAGTTACGAATCGAACGACTGCGTTCATGGGCCTGCTGTTAATGGCGTTCGCTCCGTCGCTGATAGCCCTCTCGTCAGAGGTGAGGCAGTATGCGCTACTTTTGTTCTTCATAGCGGCCTGCCTCTTACTTTCGGAGCGCGCACTGCGCTCCAATTCGCCGTGGCTGATGGCACTGTTCTCACTGGCACTGTTCGGCGCGCTGCTTACACATTACTCGTCACTGCTCTTCGCGCTCGCGATCGGCATTTATGTGTTGGTTCGCTTGATTCGGCATAGAGCAGGCGGCGATGTGGTGCTGGTGTGGATTTTAGGGCAGATTATTGCCGTCGCAATCGTTGTCTATTTCCTTCTCACTCACGTTCGTCGCCTGAAGGCCATGGGGATGCCGCAGGAAATCGCCGAGACCTGGTTGCGCAGGTCGATATTTCACTCCGCGGAACACAACATCATCTCGTTTATTTCTGTTCAAACTCTTCGCGTATTCACATATCTCTTCAGTCACGGCTTGGTTGGAACTTTAATGATGCTGGCTTTTCTAGCTGGCATGTTCGCACTACTAACAGGGAGAGCAAAAGAATTCAGCCCTGCGCCGACTCGCGAGGAGCTCGCTCTACTGCTATCACTTCCGTTTCTTTTGAATTGCGCCGCGGGAATCGTTGGCATCTATCCCTTCGGAGGCACGAGGCATAATGCTCTGCTCGCGCCCTTCGCCATGTCAGGCGCGGCCATCAGCATCTCTTTCGTTCTGCTCGAAAGAACGTGGGCTAGAAGCTACTGGATAAAGGTATCGCCCGTTGTCGCCGCGCTCGTTCTCTGCAACTTTTTCCCTTCTCCGGCGCCGTTGATCAAGGCGAGGAATCACTCTAAGGAATTAATGCGCGATGCGGTCGACCATCTGCGCGTCGTGACTCCTCCAGGTTCAGTGATCTTTTCAGATTATGAAAGCGGTCTGCTGCTTGGCTTTTACGCGTGTGACCGCGGCGTCGTCCAGATCTTTCCTCCGCTTAAGCGATTCGCGAAGGCCGACTGTGGCGTTCATACCGCAATTACCGCGAGGCCGGACGAATGGAGATTTAAAGCAGACAATTTGCAGAGTGAACTGAACGATGCCGCAGCCAGTTATAACTTGGCGCCTGGAACCAAAGTTTGGCTGTTCGATGCGGGATGGATCAACGATCTTGCGCCCGCTATCAGCCGCGGTAAGAACTGCTCTCAGCCTCGTTTTTTTGGAGAAAATATTTTGATCTGCGAATTGACTGTCGGACACCGGTTACCCGCCACGCAACGGGCTGCTACGATCTCCCCAGCTTTTTCGGGCGCGGAAAGCGCGCGATAACGACGGTCGAAATTCCACCACGCGGACGGAACTCACCCTTCACCTCAGCCCATACCGGTTTTGCCCATCGCACCACGTCTTCCAGGACCTGGTTGACGACGTTTTCCTGGAAGATCCCCAAATTTCGAAATGACTGCAAATATTCTTTAAGCGACTTTAGTTCCAGACAAAGCCGGTCAGGCACGTATCGAATTTCTATATCGCCAAAATCGGGCAAGCCAGTTTTGGGGCAGACCGAAGTAAATTCGGGATCGTCGACGACAATTTCATAGCCGGGAAACTGATTGGGCCAGGTTTCAATCTGCGGGAAAGGATGATCGAGGCCGGCGGCGGCATGATCCGCCGTGTAACGCGGCGAAGTGCGATCCCCGCCAGGGCGAACCGCTCGGGTTGCCGAAGTAGCTTTTCTAGACAATCCGCTCGGCACCATCGAATTTGAAGATCTGGGCATGATCTCAATTGTAAGGGTGCATCGAACCTCTCGCACTGCCTATACAACCAAAAGTGACGCTAATGGACGAGGTTCGCATCTAATACTGGAAGCCTTACAAGACTTTGCGGCGGTCGCAGGATGATACATTGAATCTTCCGCTTTTCTTCGTATGCCCGTGAATGGAAACAGCTCGGAGCGTCGCTGGTGGATCCCAGCGCTGGCCATTATCGCGGCCGTTATTATTCTGGCGGCGTTCGTCTCGCGTCGCGATGATTCTGTGCGAGTGCGCACCGCGACCGTGGAACAGGCGACCATCCGCAGCCTGATTTCGACCAACGGTAAAATTGAGCCAGTTAATAATTTTGAAGCGCACTCTCCGGTTTCGACGAGCGTCAAGCGCTTGCTCGTGAAGGAGGGCGACTCTGTTAAGGCTGGCCAACTTCTTATCGTCCTCGACGATGCCGAGGCGCGCGCCCAAGCGGCACGGGCACAAGCGCAGGTTACCTCGGCGCAAGCCGACATGAATGCCGCCGAACATGGCGGCATTCAGGAAGAACTCTTAGGCGCCGAAGCCCAGCTCGTGAAAGCTCGTACCGATCGCGACTCCGCACAACGGAATCTAAACGCACTGGAAAAGCTCGAGAAGCAAGGCGCCGCTTCATCCGGCGAAGTTTTAGAGGCGCAGAATGCTCTTGAACGCGCCGAAGCGCAACTCACTTTTCTGCACCAAAAGCAGACCAAACGCTATTCGTCATCGGAGCTGGATCGAGTCAGGGCGCAACGCACGGAAGCTCAAGCAAGTTATGGAGCGGCAGAAGAGGTTCTCACCAAGTCGAATGTTCGTGCTCCCTTTGACGGCATCGTGTATTCACTTCCCGTGAGGCAAGGTGGCTTCGTCGCGGCCGGAGACCTGCTCTTGCAGATGGCCGACCTTCGCAAGGTCGTCGTCCGTGCCTTCGTCGATGAACCGGACGTAGGCAGGCTCGCACCCGGATACGAGATGGAAATCAGTTGGGACGCGGTACCGGGACGCATGTGGAAGTCGCGACTGACCTCCGTCCCTTCAACCGTACGGCTGCGCGGTTCGCGCAACGTAGGTGAGACCACGAGCGTAGTCGAAAACTCCGATTTGAGATTGCTTCCCAACATCAACGTAGGAGTTACTATCGTCGCGGCACGGAGCGAGAACGTGCTGGTCGTGCCCCGCGAGGCCATACGAATGGATGGTGGCAAGCCTTATGTATTGCAGGTATCGGGCGGCCGGCTGAGACGACGAGACATTGAAACATCCCTCTCTAACCTCACCCAAATCGAAGTAAAAGGTCTCGCGGCCAAAGATGTGATTGCCATCAGCGCTTTGAATGGGCGACCAATCGGCGAGGGGACACAGGTCAGGTTTTAGATGAGGGCGGTCCCTGCGAGATTTCCGTTGATGCTTGCCGCTGCCTGCTTTTTACTCGCTGCATGCGTACCACATTGCGCCGCCCAGTTTAGCAAAGCACTACTTGCCTCAGGACGGATCGATGAAGCTATTTCGGAATTGAATCACCACCTCTCTTCTTCTCCTGACGATCCTGAAGCTTCGAATTTATTGTGCCGAGCTTACTATTCGCTTGAAGCCTGGGATCGAGCTGAATCTCATTGCAAAAGGGCGGTTTCTCTCGCTCCGGAAAACAGTGACTTCCATTTATGGTTAGGCCGCGTATATGGCGAAAAGGCGGAACGGGCAAATTTTATCGCGGCCGCAAGCCTCGCCGGAAAATTGCGTGCAGAATTCGAGAGGGCGGTGCAACTGAATCCCAAAAATGTGGATGCGAGGCTCGATTTGTCTGAGTTCTACATCGAAGCGCCATCATTTATGGGCGGCGGCGATCACAAGGCCCGCGAGCAAGCCATCGCCTTGTCTCCTCTCAGTCCGGGACGCGACCACTGGATTTATGCCCGCATTGCTGAAAAGAAAAAAGATTTTTCGGGCGCAGAACGCGAATATCGCCTATATATTGACGCCAGCAAGAACGATTCGGAAGCATGGCTCAATTACGCCCTGTTTCTCCGGCGGAGAACCCGCCTTGATGAAATGGAGAAGGCAGCCCTGAAACTCGACGAGGCGCGTCTATCGAGAAACGATGGTCTGTTCGAAGCTTCGAACGCCCTCTATCGATCAGGGCGCAATTATGCACTGGCAACACAACTTCTCCGTCATTATTTTTCAGCGGGACCGGTTGAAGCGGCCCCGGCGTTTCGAGCGCATTATTTACTTGGAGCGCTGCTGGAGAAGCAAGGGGACCGGACAGCAGCGCTGGCCGAGTATAAGACGGCATTGTCCCTCGCCCAGAATTTCGCTCCGGCTAAGCAAGCCCTGGAACGGGCCAGGCATTGACTTGGCCCGCTCTACAAGGTTTTCAAAGGCCACGAGGCCGCATAAGGTTGCCTTGCGATCCCCAACTCGCATTTCACACACTACAATTTAGGAACTCTAATAGATGCGAATGCAATCAGAATCGTGAATGAGTGAGCCGCGAATACATGGGCGAAAGCGACACAATTAACTCTAATTTGAAGAAGGGCAAGCGGCTCTCGCGTCTTCTTGTCGTGCGTGCCGCATTCACCCTCGCTTTCGCCGGAACGCTGGCGGCAGCAACGGCGAACGCCGAAACATTGCCGATGGAGCGCGCCATCCGCCTCGCGCTCTCCCACAGCACGACCTCGCTCATCGCCCATGCCGACGTGCAACGCGCCTTCGCTTCGTTTCATGAAGCCCGCAATGCCTACATCCCTCAGCTGGTTGTTGGTTCAGGTCTCGGTTGGACCTATGGCTATCCGCTCAGCATCCAGGGGTCCGCGCCCGCGCTCGTGAATGCAGTTACGCAGAGCACAGTGTTTAACCCTTCGCAGAAGCAATTTGTGAAAGCGGCGAAGATGGAATGGGCTGCCGCCGAATTGCAGGATAAAGATCAACGCAATGCTGTCATTCAGGACGTGGCACTCACTTATGCGGAGTTGGCGAAGTGGGAGTCTCGCCTCGAGCGCCTGCAACGGGAGGAAAATGAAGCCAAGCAGATGGAGAATGCGGTCTCCGAACGGCTGCAAGCGGGAGTCGATAGCGCTGTCGATTTGAACAAAGCTAAACTTACGGTCGCGCGCGTACGTCTCCATCGAGCGGAGGCCCGCGGCTCAAGCGATGTGCTTCGACGCCACTTGTCGACTCTCACCGGATTACCGGTTTCGTCGATTGAATTAGTGCCTGACTCCATTCCAGGTTTGCCACCAATGCTTCAAGGAGACGACTTGCCCGCCAAGGCCATTGCCTCAAGCCCCGCGCTCAATGCGGCCGACAAGCACTCCATGGCAGAATCGATGCGGGCTTTGTCCGAACACCGGGCACAATATCCGTCCGTCGATTTTTCTGCACAGTACGCGCGCTTCTCTACGTTCAACAACTACACGCGCTATTTCCCTGCCGGAACATTCCAGCGGGATAATGCCACAATTGGATTTGCCTTGAAAATTCCGGTGTTCAGCCCAACCCAAAGGGCGCGCGCGGCGAGCGCGGACGCCGAAGCCTTAAAAGCGAAAAAACAAGCGGAGGCCAGTCGGAACCAGATGGCGGAAGAGACCTTGAAATTACAGCGCGCCGCGGAGCAGATGGAAGCCGCGCGTGATGTGGCCCAACTGGAATATCAATTGGCACAGTCTGGACTTGAAGCTGCTCAGACGCGCGTGGACTCAAACAGTGGTACCCTGCACGAACTCTCTGACGCCCGGGTGCAGGCGGCGGAGCGCTATTTGCTCTATCAAGACACCGAATTCGAATACCGGCGCGTGCGGCTAAACCTGCTGCGCGCAACCGGGGAGATCGAGGCGTGGGCATTGCCGGGAGCCCCGTCGGACCAGGCTCGACCATCCAAAAAGCCCTGACGCTTTGTCAGTTGAGAATGGGGCCGCCAACCGCTGCCGAATCCGGCAGCTTAATGCTCAGAACTGACGTTGAGCCGCGATCTTTTGCGATAAGGCCCGATTTAAGAGACACTTAGCCTTAGGAAAATAGGCTCCGGACGAGCTTGTGGACGTACCTGAATGGTAGCGCCCGGCGCGGATTCTACGCGGCTTGGAATGGTAAAATAGAGACACACTATGCCCTTAAAAACTTTGTTCCTGAATCCTCCCTCCTTTGAAAATTTCGACGGGGGCGCGGGATCGCGCTGGCCCGCAACGCGCGAAATCGAATCGTACTGGTATCCGGTTTGGCTGGCTTATCCGACCGGAATGCTCGAGGGCGCGCGGCTGCTCGACGCGCCGCCACACCACATCACGGCGGAAGAGACAATTCGTACCTGTAAGGATTACGAATTGCTCGTGCTCTTTACCAGCACGCCAGGATTCCCCGGCGACCTGCGTATGGCGCAAGCGATCAAAGACAGCAACCCACACATCAAGATTGCCTTCGTCGGACCGCACGTCAGCGTGCAGCCGGAAAAATCGTTGGCGGATAATCCGGTGATCGACGTCGTCTGCAGAAAAGAATTTGACTACTCCATCGTCGAGTACGCGCAAGGCAAGCCGATGGACGAAATTCTCGGAATTTCGTACCGCAAAGACGGGAAGGTCGTTCACAACGCCGACCGCCCGACGATTGAAAATCTGGACGCGCTGCCCCACGTCACCGACGTCTATCGCCGCGATCTAGACGTTCGCCGTTACATGGTGCCCTTCCTGCTTCATCCTTACGTGGCGCTTTACACCACTCGCGGATGCCCCGCCCAGTGCACGTTCTGCCTCTGGCCGCAGACGCTCAGCGGCCATCCGTGGCGCAAGCGCTCGACCGACGATGTGGCGCTCGAAATGGCCAAGGCGAAAGAGTATTGGCCTTACGTGAAGGAATTTTTCTTCGACGACGATACCTTCAATCTGCAGAAGGCACGCACGATTGAGCTTTGCAAAAAGTTAAAGCCGATTGGCCTTACCTGGTCTTGTACTTCGCGAGTGACTACCGATTTCGAGACGCTGAAGGCAATGAAAGAAGCTGGTTGCCGCCTCTTGATCGTTGGCTACGAATCGGGCGATGCGCAGATTCTCAAGAACATCAAGAAGGGTGCAACCGTCGAGCGCGCTCGCCAGTTTACGAAGGACTGTCATAAGCTCGGACTGGTCGTCCATGGCGACTTTATTCTCGGCCTGCCTGGTGAGAGCCGCGAGACCATCAAAAACACGATCAACTTCGCGAAAGAACTTGACGTGGAAACCATTCAGGTTTCAGTGGCGCATGCTTATCCGGGAACGGAGATGCATGAATACGCGATGAAGAATGGCTTCATGACCAGTGATTCAAAAATGGTCGATGATGGCGGGCACCAGATGGTCCAGATTGAATATCCCGGCCTGCCCGCGGACGAGATTCTGGAATCAGTCCACCAGTTCTATGACGCGTATTACTTCCGTCCGAAGGCGGCATACCGCATCCTGCGCAAAGCTGTTTTCAATAATGCTGAGCGTAAACGCGTCTACAAAGATGCGAAGCAGTTTCTCAAATTGCGCGCCCAACGCCATAAGTGGGTCAAGGCGAAGCGTGACGAAGAAACCGCGGCTCCGGAACCAGTCAAAGTTTAGTGTGTATGCGAAGTTTAGTCTGTGCGGAGTTTATTGTGGAGGCGGGTGACCTCGCCTGTCTTTCCACAAGAACTATGCTTTCCGCTAATCCAAACGTGAGTGAAAACCTGGACCGTACGTGACATCTCGTAAATACCAAGTGCTAGCGGGAATCACCATCTTCAGCACCCTCGGTGATTCCCTCCTCGCTCGCGGAATGAAAGACACGGGCACCATTTCCCTGCATCACCTCTCCGGATTTCTGCTGGTTATTCTCAATCCGTGGGTCGCGCTCGGAATCTTGTGCCTGCTCGCATTTTTTTCCTGCTACATGTCGGCGTTATCATGGGCTGATCTGACTTATGTTCTTCCTGCAACTTCGCTTGGATACGTACTCGTTGCCTTCATCGGACACTTCGGATTTCATGAACCGATTTCGCCGACGCGGTGGGTAGGCATCATGATGATCGCAGTCGGAGTTGGTTTTGCCGCGGCGGGCCCTTCGGTCACGCCAGCCCGGCCGGTGCTTGAGCGTGAGACTGCCTTGCCGGTCGTAGCGCATGAGGTGAACTCGTGAGAGACGCTTACACCTGGGCGGCAATCGCACTCATCATCGTGGCTTCGACTACCGGCGACGTGTTGCTTTCATATTCTATGAAGCGCGTCGGGGATGTAGGAGAACTCTGGAAGCAGCGGGGACTTCTAGCTGTGGTGTTGCGTGTGCTTGGCACTCCTACCTTCGCCTTGGGCGTGATGGCAATGGGCGTAGCGTTCTACAGCCTGCTGTTCGGCCTCTCCTGGGGAAATTTAAGTCTTGTAGTACCGGCTTCAGCCTCTCTTACCTTCGTTGCCAATGCGATCGCCGCGCGCATCTTTCTTCAGGAGCGCGTCGGTCGAAGGCGCTGGATTGCTGCCATACTGGTTGCGGGCGGGGTCATTTTAATGGCAGCGTGAAATACCGGACTAGCCAAACAAACTGACTGGAATTACGCGTGGTGCTGGCTCGATTTTACTTTTCTCTTCTTGTAGCGCTGAATCCTCTGCGTGAACATCTATTTCAGCCGCAATGGTCGTTTCGAGAAACGGAAACTTGGTCTCGAACATCACGGCCTGAATCCGCGCTGCTTCCAACTGTTCCCGAAAGGCCTCCGCACTTATGCTTCGTTTCGATGCTTGCAGCTTGCGGATCATCGCCCGCAGCATTTCTAATTCGTGAATGACGTCGGAGAGCAATTCTTTACCGCCCGAACTAAGTTGAACGAATTCGATCCCGACCACGGAACCGCCGTGATGAGCCTTTACGACTCCCAGGGCGCGAAATGATGCTTCATTGATGCGAACCAGCAACTCCGTTCGCGACCCGGAATTGAGCGGTACTTTCAGATCGAGGCGGCAACCGCCAAGGCTCAAGTCGTGAATCTTGCCTGGCAGAAACTTTCCATCCGAGGGCAAGCAAATGAGCTTCACCTGCCCGGCACAGCTAAAGCGAGGATTGCGGCGGCGGTCCTGCTCCGTCAAGAGAGATTCAGCCATATCTGTTACATCGTTTGCGGATCACCGGAGCTTTAGAGCTCGTTGAGGTAACGTGCCGAAACGGAAGTACCAGATGCTGGGGTACAAGACCGCTATTTGAAGAGCTTCATCAGGCCGCCAGGCGGCAAGTCAGGCACCAGAAACGTCGAACCGTTACCTCCAGCACGCGTCAATGCCTCCGCCGCAAGATAACCGCTGCGCACGGCGCCTTCCATGGTCGCGGGCCAACCAGTTGCCGTCCAGTCTCCGGCGAGAAAAACGCGCTGCCACGGCGTCTCGGGATGCGGACGCAACTGATCCATTCCTGGACGCGGAGAGTAAGTAGCATGCACTTCTTTTATGACCGTCGATTTGAGCAGCTTCGCGCCGCGAGCCTGGGGGAAAAATTCTTGCGCTTCGCGGGTCACCATCTTAACGATTTCCTGCTTCGATTTTTCAACCAGGCTACGCGAGCAACTCACTACGAACTCGACGTAGCTTCCGTTCTGAAAGCTCTCGTCGTGGCGCGATTCCAGCAACCGCGACTTGTGAAACATCCATTGGATCGTGCGGTCGAGTAAAACCGCGTGATCAAGATCGCTGATCTGGCGATCGAACCAGAGGTGGATTCCGGTGATCGGAGACGTCGAAAATTGTTTTAAAGTTTCTCTGAGCGGGTCGGACGAGGAGGAAGCAGGCAGCATACGTCCCAACACATCGAAGGGCACAGCTGTCATCAGGTAGCCGAAACGGTGCTCCTTACCGTTAGAGGTCAGCGTTACACCGGACGAATCCGCGGTGAACGAATCGATTGAAGAGCGCAGGCGGATCTCTCCGCCTCGATCGCGAATGTAATCACCGCCCGTGCTATAGAGTTCAGTCAGAGGCACAGTCGGGATTCCGATCAGCCCAGCCCGGGCGGATTTTAGAAACGACTCACGCACCACTTGTGCCGCATATGGAACCGAAACCTGATCGAGATCTTCATTCAAGGCGCTCACCAGGATCGTCTTCCAGAAACGCTCGATCGCCTGCTCGGTCTGGCCGTGACGCTTCAGCCAACTGAGAAAATTTTCGCCGGTATCGGCG
>JAYVCW010000525.1:0-2674 GCA_043749775.1 Acidobacteriaceae bacterium
CCGCCCAATCAGAAATCCCAATAATCACCCACAACGGGAAGGGCACGGTCAAAGCAGGGCATCCGTTGGTGCGACGCCTCGTATCAGGGCACGGTTTGAACCGTGCCGCTCCAGAGCAAAACACTCGAGCTTCGGCCCCTGAGGGGGGTCTATCCCGGTTGAGATTGCAGGCAGACCTTTGTGTTTATGGGTCTGAGGAGATCAAGAACGGGCAAGCTTGGTCCACCCGCGCTCATGGTGTGCTCGGCTTCTTCTGTGCAAGCTTCGCATCCTTGATCTGCACAATCGCCTTGACCTGCTCCGCACGCTGGTGCCTCGCGACGTACCAATCCTTGATTAGGAGCTCAATCAGTCCGATTAGCGTTTGTGCTTCTCCCTGATCGACATCCACAATCACGTTGATGTCCGTCTCCATATGCGCACCGATGTTCCCAATGCTCCTTACGGCGTCAATTGCCTTCCAAGTCTCGGAGTCGATTTTCGTTTCAAGTGCTTCTATTTCGTCAATGAGGCGTTTTTTTGAGATCTTCCAAAAGTCCCTTATCATGCCTTGCAGGCAACGGCGCGATAGTGTTGCAGAAGCCTTCGCGCTCAGGTTCTTGATCTTGCAAGCCTCCGCATAGTCGTCGAGAATCGGCTTCGGCACGTAACTTGGGAACGCCTTTGCGGTTGACCCAGGAATCAAGTCCCATTTCGTGAGAAACTTGGTCTTGTTAACGGTGCCCGATGTGTAAAAAGTGGCGCTGTACATTTCAAGGGTAAGGGTAAAGCGCTGACACTTCGGATTTGGACAGACAATGATGAGAGTCTTGAAATAACGAGGACCGTCCGCATTTTCGAGTGTTAGGGCGAACGAACTATCGCTGTACGTTCCTGTGATCGTCGTGTCGCGGTCACAGTAAGGGCAAGTCCAGTGGTAGGGCATCAGAGTGTCGCTCCAAGTAGCGCAGACGATCCTACCGAACTCCTCGCGCGCGTGGGCCGTCTGAGGTGGATTCTCCTGCAAAGGTTCTTCGCGGTTGCAAAGTGCTCGTCGCGCTTCGGAAAGATCATATCCGAAGCTATGGCATGAGCAAGTAGCACGAAAGTGTGGTTCGCGATTGCATGTTCTGGGAGTATCTTTATCTGGAACAACCGAGAGAAACCCATGCGCCTATTATGTTTGGCCATAGTTCTGGTCACAATGGTCCCGGCAGCCGCAGCGAAAGATTCCCCGAAAAGTATCAAAATCCAAGTTGTCACATCACAGGCGAGCCAACGGCAATATGCGTACACTTTGCCCGGCACGCAGAGCACCTCTGCTACGAATTGCAATGGCACCGCCTCAGGAACAACTATCGGTGACAACACGACAGTTAATGGTACGACTAATTGCACAACGACGACTACGCCTGGCTCCCCGCCAAGGACTGTCGTCAACAGGATCGCGCAGGAACACGTGTACGCGATTATGCCCGACGATTCCCACGTAACGCTTTGGTGTCAGGCTGGTTTTCGCCACTGTTTCTATTTGCAACCGGGTTTTTACACCGCCGAGGTCAAGGGTAACTCGCTCTTCATACTCGCTCATAACTTGTCCGGTAAGGAATTTAAGGTGAAGTATCATGCTGTCGGCGGATGGTGAAGGAGGGAAGTGAATGTCTCCGAGGCTATTTTCCAATCTGAGCCGGATTCTCGCGGTCGCAATTTTTGTCGATGCTAGCTTGATGGCGGCCCAAGTTGTGTGGGATCTCAAAGTTGAAACTCTAATGTCGCCTCAAGAACTGAAGGACACTGGTCTGTCAACCCTGACCACAGCGCAAAGGAAGTCTTTCGACGAATGGCTAAATCGCTATACTTCCACGGTCGTGTCCGTCGCACTGAGCCAAAACACCAACGAGTCTTCTGCCGCCCGGTCAACAGAATCTGCGCCACCAAGAACAGATGTAAGCACGGACTGCGCTCCGGCTATTGAGAGCAACCTGGCAGGCGACTTCAACGGTTGGGAAGGCGAAACCGTGTTCAAGCTAGACAATGGACAGATTTGGGAGCAGGCCGAGCATTCCTACACATACTCATATTCCTACCGGCCTGAGGTGACCATTTATCGAGTTAGCGGCGGATGTCGCCTTAAGGTCGAGGATGAGGATGAAACGATTCTGGTGCGGAGAATAAGGTAAGAGGAACAGACTATTTCTAAGGAGGATGCGAATGGCGAGCGAAATCACGATCAAAGGGACAAAAGCAAAAAGGGGCGAGCGGATGACTAAGGGCCAGGGTTGGAGGCTGGCCGTAGTGAAGGGCCGTAAGCGGATTTTTGTCGGCACCCTGCTTGACACATACAATTTCGGCACGAAGAGGCTTGCCATTTTTAGCGTACCGAAGTAGGGCTTTTCAAGGGCGGGAACGGGCTTCGGCCCTAAGAGCTGGCGAGCAGGAATGCTCGCCCTACACTAGCCTCCCTCACCCCTTCCGCCCCACCACAAACCCCGAAGCCGCCAATATCGCATCCTTCCCATGCAGCATTACCTGCTGCGCCAGATGAATCAGATCTTGCGCCACTTGATCGGTAGCGTGACGGGCCTTGTCTCCCTCGACCAGGTAATCCCCAATCAGCGGGCAGACTCCCATGGAGCACAGCGCATCGAGGTCGGCGACGATCTGGCTCGCCCCCTCCAACGCATAACGAGCTTTC
>JAYVCW010000526.1:0-10264 GCA_043749775.1 Acidobacteriaceae bacterium
CGTTTCCCACATCTCCACACCCCCGGCTACGACGACGGGCACAGATCAAAAGACGCGTTACACTAACACTTCACTTGGTACAAAAAATCGGTCAGGTCACTTGATCCAGGGCTGGGTGTCCTGCACGCTGATACGCCAAATCGCGACAGTCTTGCTTGTGATCTCATGGAGCCGGTCCGTCCTCAAGTAGACGCTTATCTGCTTGACTGGATTACCCGGCAACCCCTGAAACGAGAGTGGTTCTTCGAGCAGCGAGACGGCAACTGTCGACTCATGGGACCCTTCGCCGTGCGGCTTTCAGAGACAGCGCCGATCTGGGGTCGGGATGTGGCTCCCATCTCAGAGTGGGTAGTGCAACAGTTGTGGTCGACAACACGCAAGCGAGTAAATAGTGAATCGCCGCCGACCCGACTAACTCAGAACCGGAAACGCGCAGCGAAGGGCTGCCAGGCGCAAGCCGAGGTGTTCAGCGCATCACCAGTAGAGAAGCTCTGCCGCAATTGCGGGAAGGTTCTGAGCGGCGATTATCTTCAATGTTTCACATGTGCTAGACCGGCATTGATCGAACATATGATTGACGTTGCACAAAAGGGGCGTTTGACGGCACATAGTTCTAAGGCCCAGGCATCTCGATCCGCTACGCAGCAGCGAAATTGGTCCCGAATCAATCAGTGGGAAAAGTCCGATAGTCCCGCTTGGCTGAATGAGCAAACGTATAAAGAAAAGATTCAGCCGGGACTCGCGAAGATCACGAACTCAGTTATCGCGCGCACACTTGGCGTGTCCGTCCAATATGCGGTCTGGATTCGCCGTGGCGAGCGACAGCCACATCCCCGGCACTGGCTGGCGCTGGCACAGCTGATTGGCATTTCGCCGTTGGGTAGCGCAGCCGATTCGTAATTAACCGTTTGGGCTGTGTCGCGGGCTTCTGAACAGGAATTTGGGGGCGACGACCTTGTTATCTCAAGGCCCGGTACTTGCCGGAGGGGGTGCCGGGACGGAAGCTGGTAATTCAAAGATGAACTTCAGCATCATCTCAGTGAACGTGATGAGTTGTTCGGCGTCGTCCTTGGACATCAGTGCAATTTCGTGGTTCGCCTCATTGGACTTTTTTCTGATGTGGTCAACCCAGTGCTTTCCGTTCGGCGGTACGTAGCCCTTATCCGCTAGGAATTGGACGTAGTTCACAAATGGCTCGCCTGCGTTGGCACCCAGAGTCACCGAGACATTCATCAGGATCTTGCGACAGGTAAGAACGGCTGGTGTATATGCCTGCGTGGACATACAGTCTCGACCCTCGTTGTAGAGGCTGGCGATATCAACGGGCAAATGCTTTACATCATCTCCGAACCTTGCGCCAGGATACTGCTTGCTCTGTGCATCGAAATAAGTGGGCTGCCCGCAATTGCTGCAGTAGTAGACGAATCTCTGACGATTATCCGGATTCTGTTCGCTGAATGTCCCCTTATCGGGGCCGACGTTCAGCCCACAGTAGCCGCAGACATATTTCTTGGCTCCGAGCTGGAGTTCGCCGTGCCACTTAAGATCTCCCATCGGAATCGTTCCTGCTGTGTTATCTCTCCAAAAGACAAACGTCTACCTGGTCCCGCTCGTCCACCTGGTCCCGCATTTCCAGCAATTCTGACATAACGAAGCCCTGTTCAGCAACAGCGCCTTTCATCGATGAGATGAGTCTTCGTCTGGTCCCGCGAACCAATCGCCTTAGTCTCGTCTGTGAGTCCTCAACAACCAACTGTCGCGGGCTTGGTCACTTGGGGGGTACAAAAGCCTTGACAGGCCCGAACCAGAGAAGCAAAATACAAGCCTCCCCCTTGAACAATGCCAGTCCGTATTGTGGCCCGACTCTGGCCTTGATTGGAGATCGCATGCCGATTAACGATTTGTTGCTTTTCTCGCGTGATCCGCTCCACTCGACCGGATTCTCAGAATGATCGCTGATCAAGAAATCGACACGAAAGCTAAGGAATTTGGGCTGAAGCCGATTGACGTTGAGAAGGACTATATACATGGGTGGTTATTAAGGGGCATATACACTCGATCCAGCCTGGGAGCCTCTTTGATCCTTAAGGGAGGCAATGCCCTTCGAAAAGCGTACCTTCCTAACACACGTTTTTCTAAGGACTTGGATTTTTCTCTCCAACAGACTATTCATCGAGGCCCTTTAGAGAATGAACTGAAAATGGTTTGTGATTTTGTTGAGCGGCAGACGGGGGTGCAATTCGCCAAAGACAAGACCATCGTCAAAAGTAAAGAATTGCCGTTTGGTATCGATGCGCTCGAAGCCAGGTTGTACTTCAGAGGATTCTACGGGGATGAAAACCTGACGTTAAAGACACAGCTTGATATTACGCAGTTCGACAAAATATATCTTCCCGTTCAAGAGCGCAGACTTCTTCATCCCTACTCGGACATCGAGGAGTGCGGCGGAACCATTCGGTCTCAACAGATTGAAGAGATTCTGGCCTCGAAGTTAACTACGCTGCTCCACCGAAGAAAGGCCATCGACCTGTTTGACCTCCTATACTCGATCGTCTTTAGGGATGAGTTCCCTGTGAACCGGGCGAGCTTGATCGCGACATTTCTTAAAAAATCTATATTCGAGCCAAATCCTTTCGCAGCGAAAGGCCAATTGTTGGCACTTCCCCTTGATGAGTTCAGGCCCCTGTGGTCTGGGATTACTGCCCCTATCTCTAGTCTGTTTAGTTTTGAATATGTTATTGCGAATTTCAGTTCATTGATTGAGTCTCTTTTTGGTTCCGTGTTGCAACATGTCTCTCCTGTTTTTTCCCGCATTGCGGGCTTTGGCGGAAGCAGTAGGTCACGATTAGGCACGCAGTCCAGCATTGGAGGCTCACCGAGCTATTTTTCTTGGAATGTGAGGAATGCGATCGTCGCGGCTGGCCGGGCGCGCACACTCGTGGAACTGGTCTACGGTGGATGGAGGCGTCTCGTGGAGCCTTACAAGATTGAATACTACATTCGCAAAAGTGATGGCGCAGGCTCAGAATATTTTTGGGGCTACGATACAACAGGTGGCAAAACAGGGCCCAGCATCAAAAGCTTCTTTTGCGACAAGATACAGTCGGCACGCCTGACCGATATCAGTTTTATTCCACGCGAGCAAATCGAGCTTTGAGACCAACCATGCGGCCTGGCGTTCCTAGAGGCTGTTAGATGAAATAAACAAAGTGAGAGCCAGGAATCGCACATGCCCGAGGAACTAGCCATTGCGATAGTGGTCTTGGTGATCGTTGGATGGATCGCCATAAAACTATTTCAGCTACTTGCGGCGGGTCTAAGTGATGCTCACGAAGCTCTAAACAAGTCCATCGAGAAGAAGACAGGAGAGATTGTTGCAAAGAGGAAAAGCAAGCTCGCGCAACATGTGCGTGTTTTCTTGCCGAATGAGCTTGAAGAAGCTCACAACCGCATTGACGTTCTGACATCCGAGTTCAAGCACTTTCAGGCGAACACAGCATGGAATCCTGAACGTCCCACTTGGTTAAGGAGAGACTTCATACCTTTTATTCTTCCTGAGAAAAGAGCTTCTTGGGACGAGATGAATATTCACGACATTGCAACAATCCTTCGCCCTGAGGCCATGACGTGGGTGGAAAAAGAATCCGCGATCCTCTCACAAGGGTGTGAGTATCCTTTCGAACCACCCAAGAGTATTTGGTTGGAATTCAAAGACTTTTCTGGAATCGAGCTCCGTTTAGAAGAAGCTATTTTTGATGTAGATCATTCGGCAGTGACGAAAAAGCAAATCGTCCGCTTCTTTCAAAGTGAGCAAAATGCGGTTAAGGAATATAATGACCGGCGTTCGTCAATCTTGAGCCGCTGCAACGACCTCAATAGGGCCATCCAAGGCTGGAACATCGAAAACCGCAAGCAGTGGAACCGGTATGTCGAGGAAAACAATGAGTTGGGACAGCAAGAACTGTCCAAATTTATGCTTCATCGTGACCAGTATGCCCGAGAGTGCAAAGAGCAGAAGCAGCGCGTTGAAAGTATGGTCGAAGGATACTGCGCCGGACTCAGACCACACGTTATAGCTCGGTTCCAGCACATTCTCGGCAGTCTTAAGTTGCCAGGTTCTATTCCGCGCGATTGGGAAATTGATTTTGATGAAGACCAACGGATTCTGATTGTCGAAGTCGCATTGCCGGATGTTGTTCATAGACCTCCTCTCAAAACCGTCCTTTTGAAAAGCGGCCGTGTGACAAAGCCCCTCAACCAGACCGAGAAAAAGGAACTAGTTCCAGCGGTGCATCCAGCAACTATTTTGAGATTCGCCTACGAACTTTTCCGAAACGATGACGTGGAAATTGTAAACCTTCTGGTTCTCAATGGCTGGGTCAATTTCGATGACCCAAATACCGGAATAGACACCAGGGCGTATACCGCGTCGTTGATGCTAGAGCGTAGTCAAATTTCATCTCTGAATCTAGACAAACTTGACCCTGTGGCTGCATTTCAGAGCCTCAACGGAAAATCCGCCGGAAAACTGATCGAGATTATTCCAATTGAACCGAGCCTTAGTTTGAACAAGAAAGATTCCAGGTTCGTAGACGCTAAAGCAGTTCTAAACATGCTCGGTAGTGCTACCAACTTGGCAGCAATGGATTGGCAAGATTTCGAGCATTTGATACGAGAGTTATTTGAAAAAGAATTCTCCGGACGAGGTTCGGAAGTTAAAATCACGCAGGCAAGCCGAGACAGGGGCGTCGACGCTATTGCTTTTGATCCGGACCCAATTCGAGGCGGGAAATACGTAATTCAAGCGAAGCGATATTCAAACACTGTGGACGTAAGTGCCGTTAGGGATCTATGTGCTGTCGTTCGAAAAGAAGGTGCATCCAGAGGGATACTCGTGACGACGAGCACCTATGGTGCGGATGCCTATGCATTCGCAAATAATGAGCCTGTCACCCTTCTGAATGGCGCGGAATTATTGGGATTACTGAAAAAGCACGGATACAGTTTCAGGATAAATCTTCAGGAGGCTCGACAACTCAATTTTGCTAACCCGCACAGAGAACCTGGTTCGCAAATGGACTAAATCTCTGCGATGAATCCGAAAAAGTCGAGGTGCCACCTTGCCTATACGTGATTTGCTATATCTCGATTTTGATAAAGCAGCCTCCATCTGGAGCCAATTTGAAGAAGGATTGGTGGAACGGACATCTATTACGAATGATTTGGGGAAGGACCGTTCCGCTGGTACCAAGTTTGCCCGGCTCGAATTCGAGAGTGCCGATCTGGAAGGTTTGGGCAGGCATTTGGCGTGTGAGCGGAAGTCACCCAAGGTTCCCCAAGTGAGTCTCCACAAGATCCTTTTCTCTTTCGTGACTAAAGTCCGCATCTTCTCTTAAGCAATTCCAGGTACTCAGCTGAGTGTTTGGCAGATAGATCATCTGGCCCAGTAGGAGTATTAAACTGCCCACTCGGTATCACGGTTGCGTCAATTCCTTTCGCCCGACAGACCTCGAACAAGGCATTTTGGATGTATCCCAACTCACCAAACCTATCGGCAAATCTGGTCACATATCTTCGGTTAAGGACTTCCTTCTTCGCGTCCCTGGCATCTTCGGCTTTCTTCTCCACTTCCTGTCCATGTGGATCATCCGTTGCTGGCTCAAAAGGGAGGTTGTAATCCTGAATAGGCCGCATCCAATCATCTTCAAAGGCTCTAAGGTCAACGGCCACTTTTTCAACATAACGGCCTAATTCTTCGGGCGCCATACTTTCGAATTTCGCTTGGAGTTGGTAAAGATCCTTTCTACTATCGGATGCTCCATGCATTGGTTCTTCCCACGGCCCATATGGCGCTCTCTGTGCAGATTGCACGGAAATGTTGGATGAAGGCAAAGACTTTCTTGGAATTACCTTGTCTTTCTGCGGACGGGCTGGAGCGGATTCTTCATGTGGTTGCATGACCTCCAACTTAGTCTCTGACGGCGTTGGGGGCGAGGCTGGGGACGACCTAGGGTTAGGTTCTACCGGTTTGGTTATTTCAGTACTAGGGTGACGGTAGACGCGGATGCCAACGCTCACTAAAAGCGCACTTACGATTACCGAGTAGATGACTCGGCGATATAGGCGATTACTCCCAATCCGCTCCAAGCGTTTTATTTGAGGCCACTTGATACCGGCCAGAAAGAACAATACAGCCAAAACCGAACAACCTGCCCACACGTACCACGGTTTCCCGCTCACGCCAGCATCGACCGCCCCAAAGACGAAGGCAAGGGCGATCATTTCCAGAAAGACGTATACCGCCATGTCGCCGCTTGGCAGTTCGCTAGGCATTATGAACTCCCTGAAAAGTGAGTTCATCGTACTCGCCTAGCATGGGCGAGAGGCAAGCATATTCTTGCCCTAATTTGCGTTTGACTCTCAGATTCCTCAAGAAGAGCATTCCGTGTCGATCGACATTAGACTACTCCGCTGAGTCGCATCAGCCGATGAAATGCTTCGAGAGCCTTTGCTTCACAGCTACGCGAAAGTATGAGCCCTTGTGCTCCAGTTACGGCACATAGTTGTCGAACTGCGGGCGCGCGCATTTCTTTTCCAATGATCATCAAGAAATTCAGTCCTTTTGCCATGAAAGAATAGGTTCTGTCTATAGATTTATCTCCGAGGCTGGGGACCCAAAAACTGTCTTGTGACAGCGAGTCTGAGCAAGCGATCACCAGCAGAGCTACGTTCTCTGGAAATGTAGTCTGTCCCAAGAGGTATCTTCTGAAGGATTCGTTGTAGCGCCTCCCAAGGTTAATTGTGATGGGCTTTTCGCCGGGCAACCGCCAGGTGTGAATCGAAGCCCTCCAGAAGACGCTTAGCGCGAAATACCCTAACTTTTTTCGGTCAATGCCAGGTGTGGTACTGAGGGCATATCCAATCCACTCTCTCTTAATCCAAGTTGCTGGGCTTGCCTGCAGCGCCTCAAGAAGCGGAAAAGCCTTGGTCCGCCCGTCAAAAACTTGGGTCATGACATAGTTCTCGCTGTTTCGGCTGAAGAGCTGTTCACAATCACGACACAGCACGTGGTTCTTCAACTGACGTGAAGTCTGGACGGCTCCTTTCTCGCTCACAAACATTGGGTTGGGGTTCGCGCCGGAGCTGCGGGATTTCCTGAACAAAGATGCCGGCAGCAGATGGCTGTTTTGGAGTTCCTTAACCTGTAGGCACAGTTTGCATTTGCCGAGCGGCATGGACGGACTCCGAGCAAGATCTTCGAGGTGCGAGCAAATTCAGTATAGAGCCAGGTGTGGAAGCGGCAGGTAGGGTATGCTCTGGCGGATGGGGTGCATATTCCATCCCGTCCTGTTCTCACCCCGTCAAACCGGGGGCGGGGTGGTGTATAGAGACGGCAAAATGCTCCCTCCCCCGCGCCGTCCTGGTGAACGAATCTCAAGAAAGCTGAGTTGCGGATCAGGAAAGTCTCGTGATGCCTGCAGCAGGAATGCCCAGGCTTCGAAAACCACGGAAGCCTGGGGCAGCCGGTTTTGTGGTGGTGCATGAGGTGAGCAAACCTGCGCCAGCCCCCGCTCTTTGCCGGTGAACTTGTAGGAAAACATAAGCTGGATCGACGAATCGTACATACAGGTCAACGCGCGTAGGCGTAGACAGAGCGCCGTCCTTCAGGTTCGTCGTTCCGGCATGTCGGCTGGCCGTCTCGTACTTCTCCAGTGCCTTTTTGTAGGAGGGATCGTCCGGCTTCAGCGCCAGCGCTCGACGCTCTGTCTCTGCCGCTTTGTCAGGCTGCCCAGCCTCGAAGTAGGCCGTTGCCAAGGTATCCAAGCACGCGGGATTGTCAGGTTCCACCTCGACGGCTTTTAGGGCAACTGAGACAGCTTCTTTCGGATCGCGGACTTTCGGATCGGTTGACGTAGCGAGCAAGAAGGCGAGGTTATTCATCGCGGGAACGTCGCCCTGGTCCGCTGCCTTCCGATACCATGAGGCGGCTTCCGTCGCGCTCTGAGGAACACCCCTGCCGTGCGCATACATGGAACCAAGACCAAACTGTCCGGCAGCTAGTCCCTGGTCTGCGGCCTTGCGCATCCACTTCGCAGCTTCGCCCTCGTCTTTACTGACTCCTAAGCCCTGCGTATACACTACAGCGAGATTGTACTGGGCATGGCTCTCGCTCTGGTCCGCCGCTTTCCGCAGCCATTTCAGAGCCTCGGCATAGTCCACTGGAACGCCGCGACCCGTGGCATAGGCTTCGCCGAGGTAGTATTCACCGGCTGCGTCTCCTTGATCGGCAGCCTTTCGGAACCACTTCACGGCTTCAGGCCCATCGGCTGCTACTCCGTCTCCACTCGCATAAGCTAGTCCTAGCTGCACCTGTGCGTTCACATCGCCAGCTTCGGCCCCCTTCTTCAGGGCGGACAAGTCTTGCTCTCGGCTGGAAGCCCCGCGAGCAGGAGTATTGGCGGACTGAAGAAGCACCACCACGATCAGCGCAAGGGCCGACAAGTTGATCATTGTGCTCCAGGGACGTGCTTGCTACGATGCCCAAAACCTCCACCACTCTGCCTACGGAAGACAGTAGTTCCAGCTCGCACTAGCACAGCGATGATCAGAATCCAATAGAGCAGCAGCACCACAAGCGCGACCGCACTTGTATTTAGAACATTCGTCGAAAGATAGGCATGGACTGTATTCATGGAAATAGAAGTCCATGATGCAACCAGCAGTAAACTCACCGAGAATGCCGCAATGTCGCCATGCCTGATGGTTGCATCAGCCTTGAGAATGGCCCATGCCGACAAACCCAGAGCAGCCGCGAAAATCCAGCACCTGAGCGGCCACGTGCCAAAGGCGGTACAGATTGCAAGCGGCGTAGCCGCGGCGATTGCTGCCAGCCAGCTAACTGAAAGTCGAGGTGCGAGAGCACGAAGCCCCGCAACCATCAATAGAACGGCAGCGCCTAGCATTATTGGCCCCCACCAAGACCATGGGCCGCCGTTGACCGTTTGCATCATCATGGAAAAAGCAGCAAACCCCGTAAGAAGTGCCGTTATGCCATACAGAATCCCCGCAGAAGCTCTCATTGACATGGCTTTTCCTTGTCCGTTGCACACGGCGGCGGGGTCTGTGGCGGCTGTATGGCCGTAATGTTTTCAATTCCGAGTGGTACAAATAGCCCCGCACCGAATCCTGCACCCGACGGCTCACTTTGAAGCGGAATGTTGGTATCGCCAACATTCAATTCAAAGGAAGGCGTTGCCGACAACATGGCGGGTGGCCCACCTTTTGAAATTGTTCCTTCCCATACTGGAACATGGGTGCCCCGTCCTTGCGTTTTTTGCAAGGGCGGGACGCGATGCTGTCTGTACCATTTTGTTTGTCATGCCCAGCGGACTGCATCGCACTTACGGCGCAGATCACCTGCACTTTATCACCTGTTCCTGCTATCGGCGATTGCCTTTTCTGCGTACTGTCCAAAACCGCGACCGATTCCTCTCCATTCTGGAACAGACTCGCGCTCGCTACCGCTTCGTGGTCGTAGGATGCGTCGTCATGCCAGAACACATTCACTTGCCCTTCGCAAAAACCGCGAAGAACGAGGCACCCGCTGCATTAATTCTGCGAGCAAAGATCGAAAGCCCGGCCACCCGTCCTGCCTACAATGTGGCCGTAGAGCCTACTTCAGCCCCTGGAGCGCGCGGCAAACGTACTGTAAAAGTCGTGCCCTCGTGGGTCGAAGAATCCACTTGGATGACCCCCTTGTGGGCTTGCACGATTTCGCGCGTGATATACAGGCCGATACCAAGGCTGGTCTGGTTTGCGCGACCATTTGAGCCTTCTCCCGCAAAACGCACGACTGGTTCGAAAATTGTTTGCATTTTTTCCCGGCCTATCGGATTCCCTTTGTTATTGATCCTGGCGACGATGTCATCTGCTTCGGAACACAAATGAACTGTCACAGGCTCCGTCCGGGTGCCATGTTGTAACGCGTTGCCGATTAAATTGGAAAAGACCTGCGCGATTCTGGCTTCGTCGCACACTCCTTCTCTATGGCCCTTTGCATTAAACTCAATCCCGGGTTCGGGATAGTTCTTGCGCAACTCTTCAACCGTACCCAGGCAAATATTAACGATGTCTGTCTTCTTCGCCTTGATAGGCAGGCCTGACCCTGACGTGACCGGCGAAATTTGTACCAGGTGGAATGAGAGAGAATCCACTTGGAGGAAAAGCGGGTCATGCCCATCCAGAGGTATAAGCCAGAGCAAAT
>JAYVCW010000527.1:0-6865 GCA_043749775.1 Acidobacteriaceae bacterium
AGTTTCCACAGTAGTTTCACGGCAGGGTCGAGGAAGAGTGGGCTGAAGAGTGGAAAGCCGACAGGAATCAGCGCCTATGCGCCAAGTTGCTCGGTCAATTTATTGAGCAGCCTGTTCAAATCCTTGTCGCCCTTACGTACCTCTTCGATCTTGAACACGGAATGCAACACGGTTGTGTGATGCTTGCCACCGAATTGGCGCCCAATCTCAGGCAGTGACGCTTCGGTAAGATGCTTGGCCAGGTACATCGCAATCTGACGTGGATAAACGATGGAACGAGAATTATTCTTGGCCTTAATTTCCACCAATCGCAATCCGAATTGTTCAGCCACCGCCTTCTGTATCGATTCGATCGTGACCTTGCGCGCTTGCGAGTCGATGAAGTTCTTTAACACCTGCTGGGTGTAAGGGAGAGTGATCTCCGCCCCGATCAGCGAGGAGTGCGCCACCAGTCGAATCAGCGCGCCTTCCAGTTCGCGAACGTTCGAGCGAATGTTGGAGGCGATAAACAGAGCCACGTCGGTCGGAATGGTGACGCGTTCCTGCTCCGCCTTCTTTTGCAGGATGGCAACTTTTGTCTCGAGATCGGGCGGTTGAATATCGGCAATCAATCCCCACTCAAACCGGCTGCGCAAGCGATCTTCAAATTCTGCCAATTCTTTCGGAGGCCGATCGCTCGCAATCACGATCTGCTTCATCGATTCGTGCAGCGCATTAAAGGTATGAAAAAATTCCTCCTGCGTGCGTTCTTTCTGCGCCAGAAACTGAATATCGTCGATGAGCAGCACATCCATCGTCCGGAATTTATCCCGGAAGCTGATCATCTTGTCGTAACGCAACGAGTTGATCATCTCGTTGGTGAACTTCTCGCTTGAGACGTAACAGATCGCGGCTTGCGGAGATCGCCGCTTGATCTCATGCCCAATGGCCTGCATCAGATGCGTCTTGCCCATGCCGACGCCGCCATAGAGGAACAATGGGTTGTAAGCCTTCGAAGGGCGCTCTGCGACCGCCTGGCAAGCCGCATGAGCGAACTGGTTGCCGCTCCCGATCACAAATCCGTCGAACGTATATCGCGGATTCAACTGCGCCGCGCTGTCCCAGTCGAATCTAGCTTGCGAGGGATGAAGTCCCGACACCGGTTGCGGCCCGAGCGTAGTTGCGGAGCCCGGCATCGACAATCCTCCGTTATGTCGAATCGGAGTGTTCGAAGGATCATCTTCCGCGGTAACGAACTTCACATCCTGATAGCCGAGTTCGAGATTGTCGAGCGCCTCCTGAATCAGGTCAGCGTATTTGTCGCCAACGTGGCGAAACTCAGCCGTGGGAATGCGGACAAATAAAATTCCGTTGCTGGCATGGCTGTATCGCGTCGGCTTGAGCCAGGTGTCGTAGGAGTGTCGATTGATTTTCTTTTCCAGTGCGTCGAGAACGCGCACCCAAGGATTCGGGACGATAGCGGAACTAGTGAGGGACATTTTTATTCAGACTTTAAGACGCGCCGGCACAAAAATACCGGATTGAAAATTTTGGCGTACCCGAAGCATCCCACGTCTTTCCAAAATTTGCGACAGGGAAATAATAAAAAATAGAAATTAATCTTGCCTCAAGATCAACTTCATTTCGTTTATGAGATTGCTTTAGGCCGCGCGTTTAATTGCAGAGCTGCTTCGGTTTTGGGGTACGGATTTTCGTTAGAGTAATCTGCGAAAATTATTTCCAGGACGAACGGCATACTAGCACAAAAAAAACGCCGCGTCGGTGCCATTGTTAGAAAAAATTCTGGCGCATCGCCTTATTCCAAGCGCGATTCCAATGGGTTGTCAAGTGTCGAGAAACTAACTGCCGCACAAAGTGTGCAAAGAGATTAATAAAAATAATTTTGAAACTCGATCCAGCTGAAGTGCGACGGTCAGGAAACTGTGCGCCTTTCCCGCCTCGCCGGCGCGGTTGATTTAAAGTTGCCGGGATAGACCACCACAGATCGTCTTCCGCCTTCGCCGTCACTCTCAGTTTTTAAATCTTTTTCTTCTCGCAAGGCGAGGTGTACTATCCTCCGCTCGCGCGAAGACATTGGACCAAAACGAAATGGTTCGCTCGTGCGGCGCACCTTCTCAGCCGCCTCTCGCGCGGCGATTTGCAGTTCGTCGATCCGCAGCGAGCGAAAGTTCTGGCAGTCAAACCAGATTTTCTCGTGCTCGCTACCCTGAAGATGTAAAATCTCGGAAGCAAGCAACTCGAAAGCCCGCAGCAATTCTCCGCCCCGATCAAGCAACAGAGAAGAGTCCGGTCCCGCAAACTCAACCAGTATCTCCGGATGCTCCCACTCGCGATTCTGCGCGATCGGCGGGTCGACGGTGATTCGGTATTTCAACTTGAACCCGCCATGCGAAATAATGGCTTGAAGAAATTCTCCAATTTGCTTCGCGGCAGCAATTTTGTCAGTGATCGGCATAGGATGTTCCCATTGAAGCTGCAGTTGTCAGTCCACCCACATCGTGCGCTTAAAGAATCTTAGACGTCGAGATGAAAGATTCTACTGCGGGCCGAAAGCTACTTTTCCTTCTTGCGCGCCCGCTTCGCCATCATCTCGCGCATCTCGCGGCCAAGTGACGTGCGATTCATGATCGACTGTTGCACGATGCTGATCACCTGTCCCGCAGACCAATAGAGGCCCAATCCGGCGGGAAGATTCCAGCTCATGATCCCGAGCATTCCCGGCATCATCACGTTCATCATCTTCTGCTGAGCGGGATCCATACCAGCCTGCGGTGTCATCCGTTGCATGATTAGCATCGTAACAATAATCGCCACCGGCAGAATGTGATACGGGTCGGGCGCAGACAGATCATGCACCCACATCCACGGGGCGTGCCGCAAATCCATCGCGACATTCAACATTCGATAGTACGCAAAAAGAAATGGCATCTGAATAACTAGCGGCAAACATCCTCCCGCCGGATTCACGCCTTCCGTTTTGTAGAGCGCTGAAATTTCCTCGTTCATCGCCGCTTTACGCGGATCGCGCAAACTGTACTTCTTATATTTTTCCTGGATTGACTTGATTTGCGGCGCGACTCGCTGCATCTTCAGCATCGACTTCATCTGCGAAAGCCGTAGCGGCAGCAATGCCAGATTGATAATAAGGGTCTGGAGCAGGATCGCCCAGCCCCAGTTGCCGACGATGTGGCTGTACATCCACTTCAACCAGAGAAACAGCGGCCGGGCAATAATTCCCAGCCAGCCAAAATCTATGATGGCTCGTAGATCAGGCTCGGCTCCCGTCATCCCCGGCACGCTTACAGCCTCAAGATCAGCCAAAGCCTTGGGACCGACGTAAAGCCTTGCCGCTGTCGGGCCATGCGGATTGCCAACCGCCGCGCCTAAGATGTCAATTTTATCCAGTTGCTTGTTGTTAGCATCGGAGGCGTTGTGCGGAATCTCGATCAGGTTGCGCAGAGTGACCATCACCGTCGATTGCGAAGATTGCGGCAGGAAGACCGCCGCAAAATATTGGTCCGATATTCCCGCCCAGCTGAACGGCCCTGGTAACGTTGCGTTGCCACTAATCTTCTTAATCGCTAACCGCTCAACTTTATCGTCGTATTGATAGATAACTTGCCCGGTGGCGTATTGCGGCCCGGTTGAATCCGATCCAAATCCCGAAGGCCACATCGGGAAAGCCGTGATCGCACTCCCATTTTGTTGGACGGCGGTATTGACCTCGACCACATAGCTGTTTCGGTCGAACTTATAGCTCTTCTGCGCCGAAACCTGCCCATCGTCATAGGTAAATCTGATTTCGCCCGGCGCCGTAATCGAATTTCCATCAGAGACAAATAGCGCCGAGTTCAGCTTGTTCCGCAGCGTTTCGTCGTAGGTAAAAATTGAAAGCGGATAACCGAATTTCTCTGAGGCGGCTGTGTTCACGAGTTCAAGCTGCCCACCCTTGTCGTCGGTAAACTTCTTCAGCACCCACGATTTGACCCTGCCGCCGCGATTGGTGAAGACGATGCGGTACACGCTATTATCGACCACCGTCTCGGCCTCGCTTGCCGCCTGCAGGTGCGCCGAGGTTGCGTTTGCGGAAGCTCTGGCCGTCGAGGGGGCCTTCTCGACGGCGGTAGAGTGAGACTGAGTGTCAGATGATTCGGGAGGAGCGGCCGCGCTCGGCGTCGTTTGCTGCGCTGTCTCAGGTTTCGTGGCCGGAGGCTTCGGCCCGTACTTTTTCAAGAGCGGCTGAAAAAGCATGATCACAAGAAAAGTAAGCGCAAACACTAACAGCAGCTTGCGTTCCATGCCCGGCTCTTGTTGAGGATTTTTGTATTCAGCCAATCAGTAACTCATCATTTCTAGTTGGCGATGGTGTGGTTATCGCCACAATCTTGTCGGTTGCAGTATCGCGGCCCTGGGTTCGAGTCATTACGCGGCGGAACAAGTTTCCGGCGAGCTCTTGCCGTCGTCGCCCTTTTTCATCACCGCATCTAACCCGGCGGCAGCGAACGGATGGCAGCGCAACAATCGCCACGCAGCCACCATTCCGCCGCGCAGGACCCCATAGCGTTCGATCGCTTCCATCGCATAATCAGAACAACTCGGCACAAAGCGGCAGGACGGCCGGAGCGCCGGCGAAATCCAACGCTTATATCCCCGCAAGATCGAAAGCGCCGCAGTCTTCATTTCTAATTTCTTAATTTCTAATGTTTGTTCTTATATTTATTGCCGCACTTCTACTTCCGCATTTCTATTTCTGAGCACTCTTTTTCGCTATTATTTCGAGCGCTCGCCCTACTTCACTCACGACCGTAGCGAACTCCGCCGTCAGCGCACTTTTTTTGGGGTTGATGACGATGTCTACCGCAGCCGTTCCGTTAAGCACCGCCCTTTGCTGGCGCACCGCATCCCGCAGGCGACGCTTGATCCGATTACGCTGCACCGCGCCGCCAAGAACCCGGCCAACCGTGAACCCGATTCGTGAACTCGCTTTCGCCTCAGTCGCGTCAACCGGCGAAGCAGCCACGGCTCGCGGCAAATAAAACACCGTCATGTGCGGAGAAAAGTGCCGCCGCCCCTGCTTATACACACGCTCAAAATCAGAATGCTTCAGCAGACGCGCCGAGCGCGGAAAACTTCCCCCTGTGTTTGCCGCTGGCTGCACTACACTCCCTTTCGGAGCGTCGGCACCCACTCGCTCATAAATCCTGCACTGTGTTTAGTAAAGTTGATCGTAATGTTGCTAACAAAAAACGACAGCCTTTGCTGCCCGTTGCGGGAGAACTAATCGCGGAAACCCGGTGCGACTGAAACACGCTTGCGCCCCTTGGCCCGGCGGCGCGAGAGCACGGCAGCTCCACTCTTAGTCTTCATCCGAGTTCGGAACCCGTGCTTCTTCGAGCGCTTGCGTTTGTTAGGTTGAAATGTACGTTTCGGCATCTAAAATCCTTGCTCCTGATTGAAACAGCGTGACCTGAGACGAAGAGTAAGTATAAATGACGTAGAGCAAATGCGGCAAACGCCCCCGGTCTCGGCGCAAGGCTTCCGACTGTGACAGCACTTCAGTCCGCGCTGACCTGTTCAGGTCGCAGGATTGCCGCTGCATGCAGAAAGTCTTCCGCAGCCAGCAAACGCATCCTCTAGCTACAATGACCACATCCGGATCGACCCGCTGTGGGCGATCTTTTCCCGTTCATGAACCTGGATGACACCATCGTCGCCATCGCCACCCCGCCCGGCCGCGGTGGCATCGGAGTCGTTCGCCTCGCCGGTCCCGAAGCGAAAGCAATCGCGAAACCGATGTTAAGCCTAACGGGCGATCTGCAACCCGGCCGCGCAGTCCATTGCGATCTAATCGAACCGAGCGGAGCACTATGTAGAGCGGACACTCCTGCCCGCTCCGCCGAAAGCGGCGCTGACGCATCGGTGACAAAGACGCTCGCAACAAAAAACGCCCGCATCGACGAAGTCGTCGTCACCTATTTCGCACAGCCCAGCTCCTACACGACTGACGACATAGTAGAAATCTCCGCCCACGGATCGCCCGTAGTCCTCCGCCACATCGTCGAACTCTCGTTGGCCCGCGGCGCCCGCCTGGCCGAGCCCGGAGAATTCACCATGCGCGCCTTCCTCAATGGGCGTCTCGATCTAACCCAGGCCGAAGCCGTCCGCGACCTGATCGACTCGCAAACACTGTTTCAAGCAAAGGTCGCCTCCCAGCAACTGGAGGGCGCGCTCTCCAATCGCCTGAAACCAATTAAGAAAATGTTGATCGACCTCATCGCCCTGCTGGAAGCGGGCATCGACTTCGCCGAAGACGATATCTCGGTTGCGCCCGACGCCACGATTCTCGCGCGTGTCGCTGAAGTCAAAACGCCGCTCCAACAACTGGCCAGCTCTTTCAAGTTCGGCAAGCTCATTCACCAAGGTCTAACCCTCGCCATCGTCGGACGTCCCAACGTAGGGAAGTCAAGCCTCTTCAACCGTCTCGTCGAACGCGAGCGCGCCATCGTGACCGCGCAGCCCGGCACGACCCGCGACCTCGTCAGCGAAACCGTCGCCATTGGAGGAATTCCTGTGGAACTTGTAGACACCGCCGGGATAAGAAAGTCTTTCGACGAAGCCGAGAGTATGGGCATCAAGAAATCGATGGAAGCTTTAGCCGATGCCGACCTGGTCCTGATCGTGCTGGACCACAACAGCCCGAACACCGACGAAGATGAAGAGATATTTCGACAAGTAGAAGGCCGCCCCGCCTTGATAGTCAGAAACAAATCCGACCTGGGCGTTTCGATTGGGGATGGTTCGCGAGGGGACCGGCGACCCGGGCCTCCCCCTCCGCGCGCTCCAAGCCTGGCAAAGCCGGGCATGC
>JAYVCW010000528.1:0-3127 GCA_043749775.1 Acidobacteriaceae bacterium
TTCGTAATTAGTTTTGCACGAAGTCGAAACGCGAACCGATCCATGACCCTTTGCCCGGCTTCTGGAGACGGCTTGCACACTAGGGGTCGTTTTCCATGAAATCTATCCATCGCTCCGACAGCTCACGCGCTAGGTTTCTTCTATCCGCCCAAGGACTCTCCTGATGGCTGGGAACACGATATGCCGCTGTGGGTATTCGAAGCTTGGGATTGGCTCATTCGCGGCTTCTTGTGGCGAGAGCGGAGAAAGCTACCATGGTTCGATCTCCCAGTCATGATGAAGCTGACGCTTAGTACGCCGCATCATGCCTTGCGGTATCTCGGGAAATCCGCGCTGACTCGCCCTCATAATTTTATGATGCTCCCGCAAGTGGCGCGCTTCGGCGTTCCCAGAGGTATTGATCCAGATGCCTTCACCTTAATCACGCAGTTTTCGTCGGAACGCGAGGCGTGGATAAAATCGAAGTGCATCAATATTCACGACCCGCAGTCTCCGATCTACGAACTTACGAAGGAATATGATGGCCGCCGCGCAATGGCAAAGAATTTCTTCATGCTTTTAAACGCATACAAGAACCACCCGGAGGCGAAAAGTGTTGCGTCCGACGGGAGCCCGTGCGCATACGATACGCGTGGATTGTTGCAGCGTGCGCACGTCGTCGCGAACTGGCCGCCCGTCTACATCGGAAAGGAATCCGACAGACGCTGGGAAGAAGGCGAAGAGTTCAGTTTGCTGGAATTCAAAGCCATCGAGTACAAACGAAAAGGAACTACGGTCGCAGACGCCGAACAATTAGCGCGGATTGCAAAGGTCCCGAAACGGGAATTCATGCGCCGAGGAATCAATCAGCACACACTGGAGAAAATTTGTAGGCGCGAATCTGTGCGAGCGATCAATTTGGCAGAATGTCTGACAGTGCTCGGGGACTGCGAACGCGCTCAATAAGCGTAACCACGCAAATCTTGGCGAGACCGTTTTGTTCGGAACGTTTTGGACTGTAAATGGCTGGCGAGCGCAGGCGATTTCAGTAATTTTCGATACCTCTACGCTTGCCCAAGGCAGCGCAACCCGAGCTTGGAACGAGATGCGACGGCAATCTTATTCGGCGGGCGGTGAGAAACCCCAAATGCCCTTGAGTAGCCGATGTCCCAACTCCCACCTTACCTTGGACTCAAAGCTGATTTTACCTTGTTGGCGCTCAAGAATCGTATGGCAATAACTGAGCCCAAACCGCTCCTCGTCCACATAACGATCTTTTTCATTTGCGGGAGAACCGATGGTGAAGCTTCCCGCCGGAATGACTACCATCTCAGGACACTCAGGGCAATCGCGGAAAACTTGTGCAGTGCGGAAGGTTGGCGCAGCATCGGTACGTCCTGAACTCGGCGCAGGCGGGGTGCGGTGGTGCTCTGTTGTCCGAATATTGTGCCGACAAGTAGCGTCGCAGTCACCAAAGTCAGTATGGACAACCTCATCGCAGCACCTCGGACGCAGCCTTAGCGAGGCAATTTCGAACGTTACGTCAAATGTTGTGAACAGCCAATAACGCTCAAAACTACAGCCCGGCGAATTCTTATCGATTGACGGGCTACTCTCACCTAATCCGGTGAGGAAATTGGCCGACAATACAGTCTCAGCCGAGATTTGGGCTGCGCTTGTGCCACTCTGTCGCTTGCTCGTAGGCATAGGCCAGCCGAAGAACAGTTGCTTCGCCTCCCGGTGGACCAGTTATCTGCATACCGATTGGCAGACCCTCACCGGTGAAACCACAGGGAACAGAAATTGTGGGCAGGCCCAACAGGTTAAATGGCCGCGTGTTGCGCGCAGTGACATTTTCCTTGCTGCGGAGGTTGTCCATGTCCGCTAGAAGGTCGGAAATCTTGAATGGAGGGACGGGAACAGTGGGTGTGACCACGAGGTTGACTGTGTCAAATACGTTCGGGACTGAGCGCCGAAATTGATCTAGTTGGCGTCGCGCGTCAATATACGCCACCGCGCTAATCTCTGCTCCGGCGCGGATTCTCTTTACAGTCTCAGCCTGATAGAGCTCGGGAGTCTTGGCAAGGTACTCCCGGTGGTAAGCATAGGCTTCCGCTTTTAGAATGAGAATCGCGGTATCGTTGGCTGCCGGTATTTCAATCTCGTGCTGACCTGATGTGAGTTTTCCGAGTACCGACATGGCGGTGTCCATGGCTGCCTGAATCTCAGGATAAAGTCCCTCGTAAAAGTGGGTGCGAGGTATGCCTATACGCATGGACGAGGTCTTGGCCCACAATGTCCCTACATAATCTGCAACAGGTATATCCGTGCTGCTTGTGTCCTCCGGATCGTAGCCCGCGATGACCTGAAGGATGAGGGCTGCGTCCTTCACAGTGCGCGTCATGGGACCTAGATGGTCCAAGGACCAGGCCAAAGGTATGACCCCCCTCTTGCTGACGCGTCCGTAGCTGGGCTTGAATCCGACGATACCGCAGTAGGCGGCCGGTTGCCGGATTGAGCCTCCGGTATCCGAACCGATGGCCGCGTAACAAAGTTGCGCCGCGACCGCGGCCGCTGAGCCGCCGGACGAGCCACCAGGGCTATAAGCGAAGTCCCAGGGGTTCCGAACCGGGCCAAAATAACTGATCACGGAACTGCCGCCGTATGCGAATTCATGCAGGTTGAGCTTGCCCAGGAGCACGGCCCCGGCAGCTCTGAGGCGGCGCACAACCTCCGCATCCTGTGCAGGAGTGCGATCCTTGAATAAACCGCTTGCAGCAGTGGTGCGAACGCCAGCCGTGTCCACCAAGTCTTTGAGGGCGATGGGAATTTCATGAAGCGGGCCTATCCAACGGCCTCGCTGTATGTCAGCCTCTGCTTCGCGAGCCTGCGCAAGTGCCGAGTCAGCCGTCACGGTTATAAATGCGTTCAGCTTTGAGTTGAGTCGTTCTATCCGGCTCAAACACTCTTGTGTCAATTCGACCGGCGATACTTTCCTGCTGCGTACCAGCTGAGAGGCCTCGCTAAGACTCAACTTGCATAAACCTGAACCTGACCTGACCGGCGAAATTTGTACCAGGTGGAATGAGAGAGAATCCACTTGGAGGAAAAGCGGGTCATGCCAATCAAGAGGTACAAGCCAGAGGAG